>NZ_CP072913.1:2007692-2312115 GCF_017968885.1 Pseudomonas sp. Tri1
GCGTGCGGGTTTCTCGCGGATCGATCAGTCCGTCGTCCCACAGGTTGGCGCTGCCATAGAGGGCGCTGGACTGGCTGTCGATTTTCTGTGCGGTGGTGTGCTCCAGCAGGTCCAGCATCTTCGGGTCGGGGGTCAGGCCACTCTTGAGCTGTGTGGCCTCGGTGACGATGCGCAAGACCTTGCCGGCCTGGGCGCCGCCCATCACCGCCGTGTGGCTGTTGGGCCAGGCGAAGATGAAGCGCGGGTCCAGCCCACGACCGCACATGGCGTAGTTGCCGGCGCCGTAGGAGCCGCCCACCACGACGGTCAGCTTGGGTACACGGGCGTTGGCCACGGCCTGGATCATCTTGGCTCCATGCTTGATCACGCCTTGGCGTTCCGCCTCGGTGCCGACCATGAACCCGGTGGTGTTGTGCAAGAACAGCAGCGGCGTGCGGCTCTGGTCGCACAACTGGATGAACTGCGCGGCCTTGCTGGCGCCCTTGGGCGTGATCGGGCCGTTGTTGCCGATCAGGCCGCAGGCATGGCCGCGAATGTGCAAGTGGCCGCAAATCGTCTGCGTGTCGAACTCACTCTTGAATGCCAGGAAGTTCGAGCCATCGGCGATGCGGGCAATGATTTCTTGCACGTCGTAGGGTTTCTTCGGATCGTCCGGGATCAGCCCCAATAATTCCTCGGCGGGGTAGAGCGGCTCTGTCCAGCTGCGTTGTGGCAGCGGCGGCAGTTGCGCGTTCCAGGGCAGCAGGCTGACGATTTCCCGGGCCAGGCGCACGCCGTCGGCGTCGTTTTCCGCCAGGTATTCGGCGGTGCCCGCCACCTGCGCGTGCATCTGCGCGCCGCCCAATTCCTCTTCGCTGGCGACTTCGCCGGTGGCGGCCTTGAGCAACGGTGGTCCGGCCAGAAACAGCCGCGCCTTGTCGCGCACCACCACCACGTAATCCGACAGGCCCGGCTGATAAGCGCCGCCGGCGGTGGCTGAGCCATGCACCACGGTGATCTGCGGCAGGCCCATGGCCGACATCCGCGCCTGATTGGCGAAGCTGCGCGCGCCTTCGACGAAAATCTGCGCGGCATAATTGAGATTGGCGCCGCCGCTCTCGGCCAGGGTGATGACCGGCAGTTTGTTCTCCATGGCGATCTGTTGCAGGCGCAGGGTCTTGTGCAGGCCGCTGGGGGAAATCGTCCCGCCCTTGATCGCGCTGTTGTTCGCCACCACCAGTACCCGCACCCCGGACACGTAGCCAATTCCCGCGATCAGGCCGCCGCCGGCCTGGCTGCCATCCTTGTCGTCATGCAGTTTGTAGCCGGCCAGGCTCGCCAGTTCGAGGAACGGTGCGCCGGGGTCCAGCAGCAGGTTCAGGCGCTGGCGCGGCAGCAATTGGCCGCGCTGGTCGAATTTAGCCTGGGCCTGGGCGGCTTCGACCAGCACGGCCTGTTCGAGTTGGCGCAGGTGTTCGACACCCGCCAGCATCGCCGCGTGATTGCGGGCGTAGTCGGCGCTGTGTGGGTCAAGCTGCGATTCGATCACTGGCATGAGGATTCCTCTTGCTTGAACGGATTAGCGCTACCCCTGTGGCGAGGGGATTTAACCCCGCTGGCTGCGCAGCAGCCCCTGAGCGGTTGATTCAATTTGCCTGACACACCAGATCGCAGGCATTTAGGGCCGCGACCGTCTCCTAGTTGAGCTGATCAGCGATGCTTTGCGGCACCGGTATCTGGATCTCCAGCAACTGCTGGGCGAACGCCTTGCCTTGGGGATCGATGCGCAGGCTCGCGACACCCCCGCCGCCGAGGGCGTTTTCCAGCAGGAAATTCAGGCTATGGGTGCCCGGCAAATACCAGCGTTCGACGCGGCCCAGTAGTGGGTCGAGCACGTGGCTCATCCAGTCGACCATCACCTCCGGCGTCAGCGCCTCGGCGATCCATGGCAAGTATTCGGGCTCTCGGGCGATCACGCCTATATTGCTGTGATTACCCTTGTCGCCGGAGCGTGCCACCGCCAGTTTGACCAGCGGCACACTGGCATCGGCCCGACCTTGGGGCTTGGGCAGATCCGGGGCGCCCGGTAAATCGGCGGTCTCCAGCGGCTCGATGGCGGGCAGGGCGCAAGGATGGTGCTGGCCATCGAGTTCGATATCGAGCCGACAGGCGGTTTTGTCGATCAGGAACGAGAACAGGCGGATCAGCGGCGACACCGTTGGCCGGCCGCCGACCAAACCGGTCAACCCCGGTGCCATGCCAGTGGCGGCCTGGGCGATCTCCTTGGAAAACAGCACCAGCGCCGCTCTCTGCGGGTGTCGCACGGCGATTTTGATCAGCACCTCGCGGCTGTCCTGGCGCCGACCATGCTGGCCGTAAGTGGCTTCGCTGCCCAGCAGTTCGATGTTCACCTCGCTGAAGGGCGCCCAGCCGCGTTGGCTGAACATTTGCGAGGTCCTGTTGATGATCGCTTGGCTGACCCGTTCGGCCTTGGCCACGGCATCGATGCCCGCGATCAGGCAGGTAGCCGTGCAGCGAAAGCCATCCAGCCAGGTGGCACAGACCTTGTATTGATCGCTGGGCGGCAAGCCCTTGGCGCCGTGGACGCGCACCGTGTGCTTGCCTTGCTGGATCAACTTGACCTGGCTGAAGTCACAGGTCACGTCGGGCAAAAGGTAGCTTTGCGGGTTGCCGATTTCGTACAGCAATTGCTCGCCGACGGTCAGTGGCGTGACCAGCCCGCCGGTGCCTTCGGCTTTGGTGACAATGAACTGGCCGTCGGCGCTGACTTCAATGATGGGGAAGCCGATGTGCTCGTAATCCGCGACTTCCCGCCAGTCGGTGAAATTGCCGCCGGTGCACTGGGCGCCGCACTCGATCAGGTGGCCGGCCAGGGCGGCCTGGGCCAGTTTGTCGTAGTCGTGCCAGGCCCAGCCGAACGCGTGCACCAAGGCGGCGCTGACCACGGCGCTGTCCACCACGCGCCCGGTGATCACGATGTCGGCCCCCAGACGCAGGGCTTCGACAATGCCCGGCGCGCCGAGGTAGGCGTTGGTGGACACGCAGGCGGATGGCAGGGGCTCGCCGCTGAACATCTCGCGGATGCCTTGGCTGGCGAGTTGTTGGAAGTGCGGTTGCAGGTCATCGCCCAGCAGCACGGCGATCTTCAAGGGTACGCCAGCCTGATCGCAGGCGGCTTGCAGCGCCGCGGCGCAGGCTTGCGGATTGACCCCGCCGGCGTTGCTGATGACGCGGATCCGACCGTCATGCAGGCGCCGGAGCAGTGGCGTAAGTACCTCGACGAAGTCCGTGGCGTAGCCGCCCAAAGGGTTCTTCATGCGCGCTGCGGCCATGATCGACATCGTGACCTCGGCCAGATAGTCGAACACCAGGTAATCCAGCGCCGCGGCTTCGACCAGTTGCGCCGCAGCGCTGCAGGTATCGCCCCAGAAGGCGCTGGCGCAGCCGATTCGGATCGTTTTTGGCATGGAGTTCCCTCCCACAAACGAGGTTCGAGACTACCAAGCAAGCGCTTGGTCTGTAAACGACCGTTGGTTCTTCTTCCCGAGCGCTTGCTAGGTTGTTCCGACCAGCTTAAATTGCCCGCGTCACCCCGCCGCTTTGGGGCAGTGGCTGCACGTTGATTGATCGACTGTAGGAGAGAACGGGTGGACGAGCAAAAAGCCCTGAGCGTGATGCGTGAGCTGGTCGATCACGGGCAACTGACCGACCCGGACAGCGCTCGTGGCAAGCTGCTCCAGAGCGCCGCTCACCTGTTTCGCAACAACGGCTTCGAGCGCACCACGGTGCGCGACCTGGCGAGCGCCGTGGGTATTCAGTCGGGCAGCATCTTTCATCACTTCAAAAGCAAGGACGACATCCTGCGGGCGGTGATGGAAGAAACCATCCGCTACAACACCGCATTGATGCGCGCGGCCCTGGCCGAGGCGGGCAGTGTGCGCGAGCGCGTGCTAGCGCTGATCCGCTGTGAATTGCAGTCGATCATGGGCGGCAGCGGCGAGGCGATGGCGGTGCTGGTCTATGAGTGGCGCTCATTATCCCAGGAAGGCCAAGGGCAAGTGCTGGCTTTGCGTGATATTTATGAGCGCTTGTGGCTTGAGGTCTTGGGCCAGGCCAAGGAGGCCGGGTATATTCGCGGGGACGTGTTCATTACCCGGCGTTTCCTCACGGGCGCGTTGTCCTGGACCACCACCTGGTTTCGCGCCGAAGGCAGCCTGAGCCTCGATGAGTTGGCCGAACAAGCCTTGATCCTGGTGCTTGAAGAAAAACGATGATCCAGCGGCGTCTTTTAGGGGCCGCGCTGGCTAAGCGGCTGAAACCGCCTAGCTTGATGGTATTGACGGGTACTTTTGGGGAGTGGGTTATCTTGACGTTTTCACAGATGGGGATGACCTCGCGTATCGTCTTGGCCGCACTGGCCATGTTCCTGACGTTGCCGGCCAGCGCGGCGCAATTGGTCCGGATCGGCGCCGCTCATTTTCCGCCCTACACCGTTCGCCCCGAGAACGGTGCCGACACCGGCCTGCTGCCGCAAATGGTGGAAGCCTTGAATCGATCGCAAACCGACTACCAGTTCGTGCTGGTACCGACTTCGATTCCGCGCCGTTTCAATGATTTCAAGCAAGGCCGGGTCGATATGGCGATTTTCGAGAATCCGGAATGGGGCTGGCAGGATGTGCCTCATACCTCGGTAGACATGGGCCTGGAAGACGCGGAAATCTTTGTCACCCAGCGCCAGCCGGATCGTCAGCAAGACTATTTCACGGATCTGAGGGGCAAGCGCCTGGCGCTGTTCAGCGGCTACCACTACGCCTTTGCCCAATTCAATGCCGACCCCAAGTACCTGGCCGGGCAATACAACGCCACGCTGACCTATTCCCACGACAGCAACCTGCTGATGGTACTGCGCGGGCGTGCGGATATTGCGCTGGTTACCCGTTCGTACCTCAGCGACTACGTGTTGCGCAATCCCGAAGTCGGCCCGCAGTTGCTGGTGTCCGAACGGATCGATCAGATTTACCACCATTACGCGCTGATCCGGCCGCAGGCGCCGATCTCCGCCGAAGCGTTTGGACAGCTGCTGCAAAAACTCCGGGACAACGGTCAGTTGCTGGCGATTTTCAAACCCTATCAAATTGACCTGGTACCGGCGCACGCCCATTGAGGGCGGCACTAAATTTCCCTTCCTGGCTCACGTCACACGTTGACTACCGACGAATACGTGAGCCCCTTCATGTCCAACCTCAATCACCCGACGACGCTGCCCTTGCCTGGGGGGCGTCGCCTCGGCGCCGATGAAACCGAACGTCACCTGAGCCTGATGCTTGAAGGCGCGCCGCTGATCCGGCTGCGCCTGGAGCGTGGTCCCGAGCTGCATGTGCATTTGCAGGACATCCACGATCGCCCCGTCGGACCGGCGTTATGGGCGGCCTGCTATTGGCTGTTTGCCCGCGATGGCAGCTGTCAGCGCCTGACCTGGCACCTCGACGAACGTCCCGGCGAAGCCTTGCTCAGCGGCCTGCTGACGGGCTCGGAGCGTGCCGGCGAATACGTCTGCGAGCGCACGATGTTCTGGCAATTGCCGCAACCGTGGCTGGGAGAGTCATTCAGCGGCAGTTATCCGCAACAAATGATCATCACCGACGGCAAGCGCCATCCGCGTCGGCCCATGAAACCGCGCGGGGAAGTGTATCGGCGCTTCGATGCACGGTTGGGGGCCTGGGTATCCTTGCGCACCTTGGAAATCGAGCAGGACCTGACGCGTTTCAATCGCTGGCAGAACAGCCCGCGGGTGGCGAGTTTCTGGCAGGAGGAAGGCAGCCTGGAACAGCATCGCGAGTATTTGAGCAAGCTGCAGAGCGATCCCCGGGTCTTGACCTTGATCGGTTGCTTCGACGACCAACCATTTGCCTATTTCGAAGCCTATTGGGCCAAGGAAGATCGAATCGCGCCGTTCTATGACGCCGAGAACTACGATCGCGGCATTCACATGCTGGTGGGTGAAGAACAGCACCGGGGCCCGCACAAGGTGGCGAGCTGGCTGTCGGCGCTGGTGCATTACCTGTTTCTCGATGACCCGCGTACCCAGCGCGTGGTGGCCGAGCCTCGGGCCGATAACGCGCGGATGATCGGTCATCTGCACAACCAGTGTTTCCATTGTGCAAAGGAGTTCGATTTCCCTCACAAACGGGCGGCGCTGATGATTCTGGGGCGGGAGCGGTTTTTTGATCGGTGTGGGTTGATGTGAGGGCAGGGGGCGGTCATCAGGCCGCCATCGCGCGCAAGCTCGTTCCCACAATGGATTTGGGTGTTCACCCCCCTGTGGGTGCGAGCTTGCTCGCGCTGGGACCAACCAAACCACCAAGCCATCGCAAAATCAGCGCCGGGCGAAGGTATCCCCACGCACCCCCGATACCTTGCGGCAATGCACCAGGGCGTCGCGGATCATGAAGTTCACCAGGGTCGGCGAGACCCCCAGTTCCTTGGCGATGTCCTTCTGCGGCACGCCGTGCAGGCGGTACATCTCGAAAGCGTAGCGGGTGCGGCTGGGCAATTCGGTCAGCGCGTCGGCGATGTGTTCCAGAGTGGAAAAGTTGATGTGTGACGTTTCTGGCGAAGCACCCTGGATCACCACGTTCAACCCTTCCTCTTCCGGCCCCGAGTATTTCTGTTCCAGCGCCTGCTTGCGGTAATGGTCGATGGCCAGGTTGCGCACGATCTGGAACAGATAGCTGAGCTGAGCCTTGAACGAGGAGGTGATCTGCGGCGCCGATTGCAGCCGGAAAAACGCGTCCTGCACTACGTCTTCCGCGCGGGACCGGCAGCCGGTGATGCGCGCCGCGATCTTGACCAGGATCATTCGATTGTCGACGAATGCCTGAAGTAACGGTGAGTCGCACCTGCTTGTGGATACTTGTTCCGTCATGGAATTCACCTTGCTGCAAAAAGTTAGCAGGGCGGCCGGATTGCCGGACGCGTCCTACATATCGAGCGACAAATTAGGATGAATGATAATGATTGTCAATTGAGAAGAAGAATTATTGATGCGCCAAAGTCCAGCATGAGAGGCGCGGCCCTTTGCCGCGGGCCGTGGCCGTCAAACGCTTGGGTGCGGGAGGTTGCCGACTAATTATTTGCCGGTGTTATCCGTTCCCATGGGTGACCACTTGCAAGCCGAATTTCAGGCAGGAAACCCCATGACCGACGCGTTCGAACTCCCCAGCACCCTGGCCCATGCCCTCCAGCGCCGCGCCGCGTTGACGCCGGATCGGGTGGCCTTGCGCTTCCTTGCCGACACTGCGGAGCAGGGCGTGGTGTTGAGTTATCGCGAATTGGACCTGCGTGCCCGGACCATTGCCGCCGCCTTGCAGGCCGAAGCGGCATTTGGCGAGCGTGCCGTGCTGCTGTTCCCCAGCGGTCCGGATTATGTCGCGGCGTTCTTTGGCTGCCTCTACGCTGGGGTGATTGCCGTACCGGCCTATCCACCGGAGTCCACCCGTCGCCATCATCAGGAGCGCCTGCTGTCGATCATTGCCGACGCCGAACCGCGCCTGTTGCTCACCAGCAGCGATCTACGTGAGCCGTTGCAAGCCATCGAATCGGCACCGCCGGTGTTGTGCGTCGACACCCTCGACCCGGCCATTGCCGGGCAATGGCAGGCGCCGACCCTGCAGGACGATGACATCGCCTTCCTGCAATACACCTCCGGTTCCACCGCATTGCCCAAGGGCGTGCAGGTCAGCCACGGCAACCTGGTGGCCAACGAATCGTTGATTCGTCACGGTTTCGGCATTGATGTGAACCCCGACGACGTCATCGTCAGTTGGCTGCCGCTGTACCACGACATGGGTCTGATCGGTGGCTTGCTGCAGCCGGTCTTCAGCGGCGTACCCTGCGTGTTGATGTCGCCGGCGTACTTCCTCGCCCGGCCGCTGCGTTGGCTCGAAGCGATCAGCGAGTACGGCGGCACCATCAGCGGCGGCCCGGACTTCGCCTATCGGCTGTGCAGCGAACGGGTCAGCGATTCAGCCCTCCAGCGTCTGGACCTGAGTGGTTGGCGCGTGGCTTATTCCGGCTCCGAGCCGATCCGCCTCGACACCCTGGAGCGTTTCGCCGACAAGTTCGCCCCGTGCGGCTTCACACCAGACAATTTCATGGCCTCCTATGGCCTGGCTGAAGCGACCCTGTTCGTCGCCGGTACGCCGCGCCGCCACGGTATACCTTTGCTACGGCTGGATGACGCGGCACTGGCGCAAAACCGCGCCGAGCCGGGGCAGGGCTGCGCGGTGATGAGTTGCGGTGTCAGCCAGCCCGGGCACGCGGTGCTAATCGTCGAGCCGACTACGTTGCAGCCATTGGCCGACAATCAAGTGGGCGAACTCTGGGCCAGCGGGCCAAGCATCGCCCATGGCTACTGGCGCAACCCCGAAGCCAGCGCCAAGACCTTTGTCCAGCATGACGGCAGCACTTGGCTGCGCACCGGCGACCTGGCGTTCCGGCGGGACGGCGAGCTGTTCGTCACCGGTCGCCTGAAGGACTTGTTGATCGTGCGCGGTCATAATCTCTATCCCCAGGACATCGAACAAACCGTCGAGCGTGAAGTAGACGTTGTGCGCAAGGGCCGGGTGGCGGCGTTCGCGGTCAACGACGGCGGTGAAGAAGGCATTGGCATCGCAGCGGAAATCAGCCGCAGCGTGCAGAAGATCCTGCCGCCCGAGGCCTTGATCAACGCCATTCGCCAGGCCGTGGCCGAAGCCTGTCAGCAGGCGCCGAGCGTAGTGGCGCTGCTCAACCCCGGCGCGTTGCCCAAGACCTCCAGCGGCAAGTTGCAGCGCTCGGCTTGCCGCACCCGGCTGGCGGATGGCAGCCTCGACAGTTATGCGCTGTTCCCGTTCGCCGAGGTTGAAGGGGCCCGTAAAGCGACCCCGTCTTCGCCGTTGCAAGCGCTGATCGGTCAGGTCTGGTGCGAGCAATTGCAGGTCCAACAGGTCCAGGCTGACGATCACTTTTTCCTGCTGGGCGGCAACTCTATCGCCGCCACCCAAGTGATCGCGCGCCTGCGGGAAGCCCTGGGCCTGGAGCTCAACCTGCGTCTGTTGTTCGAAGCCCCGACCCTGGCCGAATTTGCCGCCGCGGTGGCGAACCAACAGCAGGATGGCGGTCAGGCCCAGGGCGCGATCAGCCTCTTGCCGCGCCACGAAGCCTTGCCGCAATCCCTGGCCCAGAATCGTTTGTGGATTACCTGGCAGCTCGATCCGACGAGCCATGCCTACAACATTCCCGGCGCCTTGCACCTGCGTGGCGAGCTGGACGAAGCGGCCTTGCGCGTCAGTTTCCAGCAACTGATCCAGCGCCACGAATCCCTGCGTACGCGCTTTCTGGAACGTGAAGGTGTGGCCCTGCAACAGGTCGACCCGGCTGGCGAGTTCAAGCTGCAAGTGATCGACCTGCGCGACGTACCGGCCGACCAGCGTGAAGCCCGGGCGCGGCAGGTTCGGGAAGATGAAGCGGCCATACCGTTCGATCTGGAAAAGGGGCCATTGCTGCGGGTCAGCGTGTTGCGCCTCGATGACGACGACCAGCAGTTGCTGGTGACGCTGCACCACATCATCGCCGACGGCTGGTCGATGAACCTGCTGATCGATGAGTTTTCCCGGTTGTACGCCGCAGCCTGCCAAGGGCAGCTCGCCGTGCTGGCGCCCTTGCCGTTGCAGTACGCCGACTACGGCAGTTGGCAGCGCCAGTGGCTGGCCCAGGGGGAGGCCGGGCGTCAGTTGACGTATTGGAAACAGCAGCTGGGTGACGACCATCCAACCCTGGCGCTGAGCACGGATCATCCCCGTAGCGCGCAACACCTGCGCAGCGCCGCGCGGCATAGCTTGCGCTTGGACAAGGGGTTGGGCGATGCCTTGCGCCAAGTGGCCCAGGCCCATGAGGCCACCCCGTTCATGCTGTTGCTGGCAGCTTTCCAGGCGCTGTTGCAACGTTACACCGGCCAGTCCGACATTCGCATTGGCGTGCCCAACGCCAACCGTCCGCGCCTGGAAACCCAGGGGCTGATCGGCTTTTTCATCAACACCCAGGTGCTGCGCGGGCAGGTCGATTCGCGCCAGCCGTTCGCCGCGCTGCTGGCCCAGGCCCGGGAAGCCACGCTCGGTGCCCAGGCCCATCAGGATCTGCCGTTCGAACAACTGCTCGAAGCGTTTCCCGAGGCGCGTGAGCAAGGCCTGTTCCAGGTGATGTTCAACCACCAGCAGCGTGACCTGGGCGCCTTGCGCCGCTTGCCGGGGCTATTGGCCGAAGAGTTGCCGTGGCACAGCCACGAAGCCAAGTTCGACCTGCAACTGCACAGCGAAGAGGATCGCAACGGCCGGCTGACGCTGTCGTTCGACTATGCCGACGAGCTGTTCGAAGCAGCGACCATCGCCCGGTTGGCGACGCATTACTGCAACCTGTTGCGGGCCGTCTGTGCCGATCCGCAGCAGGCCATCGGCGATGTGCCGTTGTTGAGCGTCGATGAATACACCCAACAGCAGCAGTGGGGCGCGGCCCCGTGCGCGCCGGCCTGCCAGTGGTTGCCGGAGCTGTTGAACGAGCAGGCCCGGCGTACACCGCAGCGTACCGCGCTGCGGTGGGACGATGGTTGTCTGGATTACGCCGAACTGCACACCCAGGCCAATCGCCTGGCCCATTACCTGCGAGACAAAGGCGTCGGCCCGGACGTGTGCGTGGCGATTGCCGCCGAGCGTTCGCCGCAGTTGCTCATTGGCGTGCTGGCGATCATCAAGGCCGGCGGTGCCTACGTACCGCTGGATGCCGACTATCCGGCCGAACGCCTGGCCTACATGCTTGCCGACAGCGGCGTCGATCTGCTGCTGACGCAAACCGCGTTGCTCGAACGCTTGCCGGCCTGCGAGGGCGTCAGCGTCATCGCCATGGACGCCTTGCATTTGGAGCAATGGCCGAGCAACCCGCCGGGCCTGCACTTGCACGGCGATCACCTGGCTTACGTGATCTACACCTCCGGCTCCACCGGCCAGCCGAAAGGCGTCGGCAACACCCACGCGGCCCTGGCCGAGCGCCTGCAATGGATGCAGGTCACTTACGCCCTGGACGAATCCGATGTGCTGATGCAAAAAGCGCCGATCAGCTTCGACGTGTCGGTGTGGGAATGCTTCTGGCCGCTGATCACCGGTAGCCAATTGGTGCTGGCCGGCCCGGGTGAACACCGCGACCCGCACCGCATCGCCCAGTTGGTCCGGCAATTTGGCGTGACCACGCTGCACTTCGTACCGCCGCTGCTGAGCCTGTTTATTGACGAACCCTTGAGCGCCCACTGCACCAGCCTGCGCCGGCTATTTTCTGGCGGCGAAGCCTTGCCGGCCGAGTTGCGCAACCGGGTGCTGGCGCAGCTGCCGTCGGCGCAACTGCACAATCGCTACGGCCCGACCGAAACCGCGATCAACGTCACCCATTGGCATTGCACCGAAGCCGATGGCGAGCGTTCGCCGATTGGTCGGCCGCTGGGCAATGTGCTGTGTCGGGTACTCGACAGTGAGCTCAGTCCCGTGCCGGTGGGTGTGCCGGGTGAGTTGTGCATCGGCGGCCAGGGCCTGGCCCGGGGTTATCTCGGGCGTCCGGGCTTGAGTGCCGAGCGTTTTGTCGCCGACCCGCTGGGCGCGGCGGGCGCGCGCTTGTACCGCACTGGCGACTTGGTGCGCTGGAGCGCCAATGGGGTGATCGAATACCTCGGCCGCCTCGACCAGCAGGTCAAGCTGCGTGGCTTCCGGGTCGAGCCGCAGGAAATCGAAGCGCGCCTGCTGGCTCAGGACGGTGTCGCCCAAGTGGCGGTGCTGGTGCGCGACACCTCGGCCGGCCCGCAGTTGATTGGCTATTACACCACTGCGCAGGTCACTGAAAGCGAGGATGCCCAGAGTGTTCGGCTGAAAACCGCCCTGGCCGCCGAACTGCCGGAATACATGGTGCCCGCGCAATTGCTGCGTCTGGACGCCATGCCCCTGAGCCCGAGTGGCAAGCTCGACCGCCGCGCCTTGCCCGAACCGCAATGGCTGGTGCGCGAGCATGTCGAGCCGGTCAGTGCCCTTGAGCAGCAGATCGCGGGTATCTGGCGCGATGTGCTGGGTCTTGCGCGGGTGGGCCTGCGGGATGATTTCTTCGCGTTGGGCGGCCATTCGCTACTGGCGACCCAGATCGTTTCCCGCACCCGCCAGGCTTGCGACGTCGAGCTGCCGCTGCGCACCTTGTTCGAGGCCAGTGAGCTTGGCGCGTTTGCTGAACAGGTGCGCTTGATCCAGGCCAACGGCCAGACCAACCGCCAGCCGCCCATCGAGCCGGTCGATCGTAGCCAACCGGTGCCGCTGTCCCATTCCCAGCAACGCATGTGGTTCCTTTGGCAGATGGAGCCGGACAGCCCGGCCTACAACGTTGGCGGCATGGCGCGCTTGCGCGGGGTGCTGGATGTCGGGCGTTTCGAGGCCGCGTTGCAGGCGTTGATCCTGCGCCACGAAACCCTGCGCACCACGTTCCCGAGCGTCGATGGCGTGGCCCGCCAGCAGGTGCACAGCGAGACAGGCCTGCGCATGGACTGGAAGGATTTCTCCATGCTGGCCGCCGACATTCGCCAGCAGCGAGTGCAACAACTGGCGGACAGCGAGGCCCACCAGCCCTTTGACCTGGAAACCGGGCCGCTGCTGCGAGCCTGCCTGGTCAAGACTGCCGAGCAGGAGCACTACTTTGTGCTGACCCTGCACCACATCGTCACCGAAGGCTGGGCGATGGACATTTTCGCCCGCGAGCTGAGCGCACTGTACGAAGCCTTTATCGACGACCGCGAATCACCGCTGGCACCCTTGCCGGTGCAGTATCTGGACTACAGCGTATGGCAGCGCCAATGGCTGGAATCCGGTGAGCGTCAACGGCAACTGGACTACTGGACCGGGCAACTGGGCCGTGAACACCCATTGTTGGAATTGCCCGGCGACCGCCCGCGTCCGCCCGTGCAAAGCCATCGCGGCGAGCTGTTGCGTTTTGACCTCAGCGATGACCTGGCCGCCCGGGTCCGCGCCTTCAACGCGCAACAGGGCTTGACCCTGTTCATGACCATGACCGCCGCCCTGGCTGTTTTGCTTTATCGCTACAGTGGCCAGACCGACCTGCGCATCGGCGCGCCGGTGGCCAACCGTATTCGCCCGGAAAGCGAAGGGCTGATCGGTGCGTTCCTCAATACCCAGGTGCTGCGTTGCCAGCTCGACGGACAAATGTCGGTGGGCGAGTTGTTCGAGCAGGTGCGCCACACCGTGATCGAAGGCCAGTCCCACCAGGACTTGCCATTCGATCATCTGGTGGAAGCCCTGCAACCACCGCGCAGTGCCGCCTATAACCCGCTGTTCCAAGTGATGTGCAACGTGCAGCGCTGGGAGTTCCAGCAGAGCCGCATGCTGGCCGGCATGACCGTCGAATACCTGGTCAACGACGCCCGGGCGACCAAGTTCGACCTCAACCTGGAAGTCACCGACCTCGACCATCGCCTGGGTTGCTGCCTGACCTACAGCACCGACCTGTTCGACGAACCGCGCATCGCGCGCATGGCCGGGCACTGGCGCAATCTGTTGGAAGCCTTGCTGGTCGATCCGAGCCGACGGCTGAGCGAGCTGCCATTGCTGGACGCTGGCGAACAGCAACAACTGCTCGATAGCCTCGGTGTCGAACCCGGTGAACATCGCCTGGATCAATGCATTCATGAACTGTTCGACACACAGGTCCAGGCTCGACCCGACGCGCCGGCCCTGACGTTTGCCGGGCAGACCCTGACTTATGCACAACTGAACAGCCGCGCCAATCGCCTGGCCTGGATGTTGCGCGAGCGGGGTGTCGGGCCGCAGGTGCGGGTCGGCCTGGCCCTGGAGCGTTCGCTGGAAATGGTCATCGGCCTGCTGGCGATCCTCAAGGCCGGCGGTGCCTACGTGCCGCTGGACCCGGAATATCCGTTGGACCGCCTGAGCTACATGATCGAGGACAGCGGCGTAGGCTTGCTGCTCAGCGACCGGGCGATGCTCCAGGCCCTCGGTGCGTTGCCTGAAGGTGTGGGTTGCTGGTGCCTGGAAGACGATTCGGCGGCCCTGGCGCAATATCCGGATCACCCACTGCCGTTGATCAACCTGCCGCAGCACCAGGCGTACCTGATCTACACCTCCGGCTCCACCGGCAAGCCCAAGGGCGTGGTGGTGTCCCACGGTGAAATCGCCATGCATTGCCAGGCGGTGATCGAGCGCTTTGGCATGCGAGCGGACGATTGCGAGCTGCATTTCTATTCCATCAACTTTGACGCCGCCACCGAGCGCCTGCTGGTGCCGCTGCTCAGCGGCGCCCAAGTGGTGCTGCGGGCCCAGGGACAGTGGGATGCCGAGGAAATCTGCGGGCTGATTCGCCAGCATGGCGTCAACATCCTGGGTTTCACCCCCAGCTATGGCAGCCAATTGGCGCAATGGTTGGCGACCCAAGGCCAAACCCTGCCAGTGCGCATGTGCATCACCGGCGGTGAAGCCCTGACCGGCGAGCACTTGCAACGCATTCGCGCTGGGTTCAGCCCGAGCCTGTTTTTCAACGCCTATGGTCCGACTGAAACCGTGGTCATGCCGTTGGCGAGCCTGGCCCCGGAGCAGTTGGAGACGGGCGCGGCCAGTGTGCCGATTGGCAGTGTGATTGGCGCCCGGGTCGCCTACATCCTCGATGCTGACCTGGCGCTGGTGCCGCAAGGTGCCACGGGTGAGTTGTACGTCGGTGGCGCGGGATTGGCCCAGGGTTATCACCAACGCCCGGGCATGACCGCCGAGCGTTTCGTCGCCGACCCGTTCGCCGTCGCTGGCGGACGGCTCTATCGCACTGGCGACCTGGTGCGCCAGCGTGCCGACGGTTTGGTGGAGTACCTGGGACGCATCGACCATCAGGTAAAAATCCGCGGTTTCCGCATCGAACTGGGAGAGATCGAAACCCGCCTGCTGGAGCACGATGGGGTGCGCGAGGCCGTGGTATTGGCCCTCGACATGCCGGGGGGCAAGCAACTGGCTGGTTACCTGCTGACCGACATCGCCGAACAGGACGCCGACCGACAAGCGGCCCTGCGCGAAGCACTGAAAAACCACCTCAAGGCCCAACTGCCGGACTACATGGTGCCCACGCACCTGATCCTGCTGGCGAGCATGCCGCTGACCGCCAACGGCAAGCTCGATCGCCGCGCCTTGCCGATGCCCGATCCCGGACTCAATCGCCAACACTACGTGGCGCCGAGCAATGCCTTGGAACAGACCCTGGCGACGATCTGGTGCGAGGTGCTGAACGTGGGGCAAGTGGGCCTTAACGACAACTTCTTCGAGCTGGGCGGCGATTCGATCCTGTCCATCCAGGTGGTCAGCCGCGCCCGGCAGCAGGGCATCCATTTCACCCCCCGCGACCTGTTCCAGCATCAGACCGTGCAGACCCTGGCCGCTGTTGCCAGCCACAGCCAGCAGGTGAGTGCCGAGCAGGGGCTGTTGGACGGTGAGGCCGCGCTGACGCCGATCCAGCACTGGTTCTTCGACAGCCAGATGCCCAACCGGCATCACTGGAACCAGGCATTGCTGCTGGAGCCGGCCGTCACCCTCGACCCTCATCTTCTGGAGCAGGCACTGCGCACGGTCTTCCAGCAGCACGATGCCTTGCGCCTGGGCTTCGACGAGCGCGCCGGCCACTGGTGCGCCGAGCACCAACCATTGTCCGAAGCGGCGCTGTTGCAGACAGTATCCGTGGCGAGTGAGCAGGCCAGTGAAAGCGTGTTCGCCGAGACGCAGCGCAGTCTGAATCTGTCAACCGGCCCGCTGCTGCGCGCGGTACTGGCGCAGATGCCCGATGGTCGGCAACGGCTGCTGATCGCCATCCATCACCTGGTGGTCGACGGTGTGTCGTGGCGGGTGTTGATGGACGATTTGCAGACCGTCTACCGCCAGATCGCCGCGGGGCAAGCTGCCCGACTGCCGGCCAAGACCAGCCCGTTGCGGGACTGGGCCGCGCGCTTGCAGGCTTACGCCGGCAGCGAATCCCTGCGCGAGGAGCTGGGTTGGTGGCAGGCTCAGTTGAAAGGCCCGCAGGTGACGCTGCCTTGCGCGCGTCCTGACGGCGGGCTTCAGGAGCGTCACGCTGAAACGGTCAGCGTGCGCCTGGACGCTGAGCGCACCCGGCAGTTGTTGCAACAAGCGCCAAGTGCCTATCGCACTCAGGTCAACGACCTGCTGCTCACGGCGTTGGCCCGGGTGCTGTGCCGCTGCAGCGGCCAGGAGTCGGCCCTGGTCCAGCTTGAAGGCCACGGCCGCGAGGCGCTGTTCGAGGACATCGACCTGACCCGCACCGTGGGCTGGTTCACCAGCGTCTACCCGCTGCGCCTGAACCCGGTGGGTGACGACTTCAGCGCGTCGATCAAGGCGATCAAGGAGCAACTGCGCGCGGTGCCCCACAAGGGCCTGGGCTATGGCGTGCTGCGCTACCTGGCTGATTCGGCCATTGGTGAGGCGCTGGCCGGTCTGCCGTCAGCGGCGATCACGTTCAACTACCTGGGCCAGCTCGACCAGACCCTGGGGCAGGATGCGCTGTTCCAGCCGCTGGATGCGCCGTTGGGCGCAATCCATGATCCCGACGCGCCGCTCCCCAATGAGCTGAGCGTCGACAGCCAGGTCAGCGGTGGCGAGCTGGTGCTGCGCTGGACCTTCAGTGCCGAGCGCCATGACCGACAAGCCATTGCCACGTTGGCCGAAGCCTACCTCGATGAGCTGCAACGCCTGATCGAACACTGCCTGACGGAGGAGGCGGGTGGGCTGACGCCTTCGGACTTCCCCCTGGCGAAACTGACCCAGGGCCAGCTCGACAGCCTGCCAGTGCCGGCCGGGCAGATCGAAGACGTCTATCCGCTGACGCCGATGCAGGAAGGCATGCTCCTGCACACGCTGCTGGAGCCGGGCACCGGCCTGTACTACATGCAGGATCGCTACCGCATCAACAGTGAGCTCGATCCGCAGCGTTTCGCCCAGGCCTGGCAAGCGGTCATCGCCCGTCACGAAGCCTTGCGCGCCTCGTTCTGCTGGAACGTCGGTGAAGACATGCTGCAAATCATCCACAAGCCCGGTAGCACACCGGTGGATTATCTCGACTGGTCGCAAGTACCCGAAGACGCGCAGGAAGCCAAACTCCAGGCGCTGCTCAAAAACGAGCGCGAGGCCGGTTTCGATCTGCTGAACCAGGCGCCGTTTCACCTGCGGCTGATCCAGGTTGGCGCGGGGCGCTACTGGTTCATGATGAGCAACCACCACATCCTGATCGATGCCTGGTGCCGTTCGTTGCTGATGGATGACTTCTTCGAGCTCTACACCGCCCTGGGCGAAAACCGCGAAGCGCAACTGGCCGTGCCGCCGCGTTATCGCGACTACATCGGCTGGTTACAGCGCCAGAGCCTGGCCGAAGCCCGGCAGTGGTGGCAGCGCAACCTGCAAGGCTTTGCGCGGACCACGCCGATTCCCAGCGACCGGCCGTTCCTGCGCGAGCACGCCGGTGACAGCGGCGGCATGATCGTCGGCGACTGCTACACCCGCCTCGATGCCCAAGACGGTGCGCGGTTGCGGGAGCTGGCCCAGGCCCATCAACTGACGGTCAACACCTTCGCCCAGGCGGCGTGGGCCCTGCTACTACGGCGAGTCAGCGGTGAGCGCGACGTGCTGTTCGGCGTCACCGTCGCCGGGCGTCCGGTGGAGTTGCCGCAGATGCAGCGCACGGTGGGGCTGTTCATCAACAGCATCGCCTTGCGGGTGCAGATGCCCGAGGACCACCAGCCATGCAGCGTGCGCCAGTGGCTCAGCGCCTTGCTCGACAGCAACATGCAACTGCGCGAGTACGAATACCTGCCGCTGGTGAGCATCCAGGAGGTCAGCGAACTGCCCAAGGGCCAGCCGTTGTTCGACAGCTTGTTCGTGTTCGAGAACGCGCCGGTGGAAGTCTCGGTGCTGGACCGCGCCCAAAGCCTCAATGCCACTTCGGACTCGGGCCGCACCCACACCAACTTCCCGTTGACGGCGGTCTGCTATCCAGGGGATGACCTGGGGCTGCACCTTTCGTATGACCAGCGTTACTTCGATGAGTCCACCGTCCAAGGCTTGCTCGGCGAGTTCAAGCGCTTGCTGCTGGCGCTGATGGAAGGTTTCCACGGTGATATGGCCGAGCTGCCGCTGATTGGCGCCGAAGAGCAGGCTTTCCTGATCGACGGCTGCAACCAGAGTGAGCACGTCTATCCGCTGGAGCAGAGTTACGTAGAGCTGTTCGAGGCCCGGGTGGCGGCCCATCCGCACCGCATCGCCGTCAGTTGCCTGGACACGAGCTACAGCTATGCCGAGTTGAATGCCCGCAGCAACCGCCTCGGCCACGCCTTGATCGCTTCCGGCGTCGGGCTCGATCAGCCGGTGGCGCTGCTGGCCGAACGAGATGCGGACCTGCTGGGCATGATCATCGGCAGCTTCAAGGCCGGTGCCGGTTACCTGCCACTGGATCCGGGCCTGCCGAGCCAGCGCCTGAGCCGCATCATCGAACTGAGCCGCACGCCGCTGCTGGTTTGTTCCCAGGCCTGTCAGGCCCAGGCGCTGGCGCTGCTGGAGGAGTTCGCCTGTGCCGGGCGGCCGAAGTTGCTGGTGTGGGAAGCCATCCAGGCCAGCGCTGTGTCGCAGGAAAACCCCGGCGTCTACAGCGGGCCGGACAACCTGGCCTACGTGATCTACACCTCCGGCTCCACCGGGCTGCCCAAAGGCGTGATGGTGGAGCAGCGCGGCATGCTCAACAACCAGCTCAGCAAAGTGCCGTACCTGGCGCTGAGCGAGGCGGATGTGATCGCCCAGACCGCGTCTCAGAGTTTCGATATTTCCGTGTGGCAGTTCCTCGCCGCGCCGTTGTTCGGCGCCCGGGTCGACATAGTGCCCAATGCCATCGCCCACGACCCGCAAGGGTTGCTGGAGCATGTACAGCGCCAGGGCATCAGCGTGCTGGAAAGCGTACCGTCGCTGATCCAGGGCATGCTCGCCCAGGAGCGTATCGGCCTGGATGGCCTGCGCTGGATGCTGCCCACCGGCGAAGCAATGCCGCCGGAGCTGGCCCATCAATGGCTGTTGCGTTACCCGGACATCGGCCTGGTGAACGCCTACGGTCCGGCGGAGTGCTCGGATGACGTGGCGTTCTTCCGGGTCGACCTGGCCTCGACCCGTGGTACGTATCTGCCGATTGGCACACCCACCGACAACAACCGTTTGTACCTGCTCGACGGCGCGCTGGACCTGGTGCCGTTGGGTGCGGTGGGTGAGTTGTGCGTGGCGGGCACCGGGGTTGGGCGCGGTTATGTCAGCGATCCGTTGCGCACCGCACCGGTGTTCGTGCCCAATCCTTTCGGCGCGCCGGGGGAGCGTTTGTACCGTACCGGCGACCTGGCACGGCGGCGCAGCGACGGGGTCTTGGAGTACGTCGGGCGCATCGACCATCAGGTGAAGATTCGTGGCTACCGCATCGAATTGGGAGAGATCGAAGCGCGACTGCATGAACAACCCGAGGTGCGCGATGGAGCGGTGGGTGTGCAGGAGGGCGTCAACGGCAAACATCTGGTGGGTTACCTGGTGGCCGCCGACACGGCGCTGAACCCGAGCGAACGCCTGGAGCGCATCAAGCAGCGCCTGCGCAGTGAATTGCCGGAATACATGGTGCCGCTGCACTGGTTGTGGCTCGATCGCCTGCCCCTCAACGCCAACGGCAAACTCGACCGCAAAGCCTTGCCGGCCCTGGAGATCGGCCAGTTGCAAAGCCACGACTACCAGGCGCCTGCCAACGAACTGGAGCAGACCCTGGCGGACATCTGGGCCCAGGTGCTGAAAGTCGAGCGAGTGGGGGTGCGGGACAACTTCTTTGAACTGGGTGGTCATTCCCTGCTGGCGACGCAAATCGCCTCGCGGGTGCAAAAAGCCCTGCAACGCAACGTGCCGCTGCGGGCGATGTTCGAATGCAGCACGGTGCAGGAACTGGCCGACTACATCGATGGCTTGGCGGCCAGTGAGATCACTGAGGAGAAGGTGGATCGGTTGAATGATTTGATGGCGGAATTGGAAGGATTGTAGTTTTGCGGCGTCTATAAGGGGCCTCATCGCGAGCAGGCTCGCTCCCACAAGGGATTTGTGATCACCGCGAACCCAGTGTGGGAGCGAGCTTGCTCGCGATGGCGTCATGACTAACACCGCAAAGCCCTAGGTTGACGCCTCACCCTGTACGGCTCAGTCTTCCCAAGGCTTTCCCTCACTCAAAACAAGGAGGTCATCAATGCCCTTTTCAATTATTGACGGACAACCGCTTCATTACCTGGACCAAGGCCAGGGCCCGGTGGTGTTGCTGGGCAGCAGCTATCTGTGGGACCACACCATGTGGGCGCCGCAGATCGAGGTGTTGTCCCGGCATTATCGGGTCATTGCCCTGGATCTATGGGGTCACGGCCAGTCCGGGCAGTTGCCTGAGGGCACGGCTTCCCTGGACGACCTGGCCCGCCAGGCATTGACGTTGATGGACCGCCTGGACATCGACTGCTTCAATCTGGTCGGGCTCTCGGTCGGCGGGATGTGGGGCACGCGCCTGGCGCTGGCTGCGCCGAATCGGATCAAGTCCCTGGTGCTGATGGACACCTACGTGGGCGTCGAGCCGGAGCCGACCCGCCAGTATTATTTCTCGCTATTCGACAAGATCCAAGCCAGCGGCAGCGTTCCCGAACCGTTGCTAGACATCATCGTGCCGATCTTCTTCCGGCCGGGCATCGATCCGCAGTCGGCGCTCTACCAGCAGTTCCGCGCCACGCTGGCCGCGCTGCCGGCCGACCGCCTGCGCAACAGCATCGTGCCCCTGGGGCGGATCATTTTCGGTCGGGACGACATCCTGCCACGCCTGCATGAACTGGATGCCAAGCGCACAACGGTGATGTTCGGCGACCAGGACAAACCGCGCCCACCGTCCGAGTCGCTGGAAATGGCCGAGCTGATCGGTTGCCCCCATATACTGATCCCGGAGGCGGGGCATATCTCCAACCTGGAGAACCCGGAGTTCGTGAATCGGACATTGCTGGGGTTATTGCGCAGCTGATCCACCGTCATCGCGAGCAAGCTCGCTCCCACATTGGGTCTGCGTCGATCACAAGTACCCTGTGGGAGCGAGCTTGCTCGCGATGAGTCCCATCCTTGATGGGCTCACTTCGGCCCGAGAATCTTCACCAGTTTGTCTGGCGATGGCGCGCCTTGTTGCTGTTGCAGTTCGCCTTTGTCATCCAGATAGAAAATCGCCGGGGTGGCGGACAGTTCCAGCTCGTCCATCAACTGTTGGTTGGCGTCGAGTTTGGCCTGGATGGCCGCCGGGATGTCCTTGAGGGGCTTGAGCACGCTGCCCTTGCCGGCCTTTTCATGCTCCGCCAGGGCTTTTTCCGGGTCCTTGGCGGCCAGTAAGGCGGCGGATTTACCAGGGCTGTCTTCGCGGATGATGCCGACCATGATGTGGCGTAACTGCACCTTGCCGGCCTTGACCCATGGCCGCGCCTGTTCCCAGAACATGTTGCAGTACGGGCAGTTCGGGTCACTGAACAGGTACACCGTGCGCGGTGCGTCCTGGTTGCCGTCGGCGATCCAGTTGCTCGTCTGCATCTTTGCCCAGACTTCCTTGGCCATCGGCGCATAGACCAGTTTTTGCAGCGGCTCCACGCTCAGGTCCTTGCCGTCGGCATCGTACAGGTTGCCCAGCAGGACGTGCTGGCCATCCGGCGTCAGGTACAGCGCCATGCCGCGGTTCTGGTATTGCGCCGCGTAACCGCGAAGGCCGTCCGGTGCCTCGAAGGTGCCGACGATTTTCGCGCCCTTGGCTTCGATCTTCTTGATGGCCGCAGGCAGTTCTTCGGCCTGTAGCAGCGGGGCCTGCGACAGCGTGGCGGCGACGGCCAGGGTCAGCAGGTGGCGGAGGCGGGGCATGGCGGTTTCCTTGTGGCGGGGTGGGGCGCCGTGGTCGAGCCCGGCGTTTCAAAGTTTTCCAGGGCGCGGGCCAGGCTCGCTTCCGACAGTTCGCCCAGGTGGCTGCCCAGCAGGCGGCCATCGGCGCTATAGAACAGGGTCGTCGGCAGGGCCATGGAGCCGACGGCCTGGCCGAGACGACCACTGCCATCGAACAACACGTTGTCCAGGCTCAGGCCCTGGGTGGCGAGGTAGGTGCTGACGCTTTGCATGCTTTCGGCCTGGTTGACGAACAGGAAGGTCAGGTCCGGGCGCTGTTGTTGGGCTTCTTCGAGCACCGGCATTTCCCGTCGGCAGGGCGGGCACCAGGTGGCCCAGAGGTTTATCACCAGAGGGCCGCCCTGATAATCGGTGAGTTTCACGGTTGTGCCGTCGGCGGTGCGCAAGTTGATGTCCGGCAGCCGAGTGCCTTGCTCATAAATCGTCAACGACATTGTCGCCAGCAGCCAGAACAGCAAGCCGCTGCCAACCCCGAAGCCCAGTGGCTTACGCAAAGCCGGTCGGCGCCGGGCCCAGAGCAGTGCGCCGATCACCAGCGCCACGACACCCGGCCAGGCCAGGAAACCTCCGTCGCGCAGGTCGACAATCTGCCACGGGTCATCCTGGTAATGCTGCCAGTAGGCGGCGACAAAGCCGACCCGTGCCGCCAGCAGGCCGAGTAAAAACAGTACGAACAGCACCGATTCGGGGTTCTCGCCACCGCCCTTGGCCACTCGCCAGCCCACGAACGTTGCCAACGCCAGGGCGCTGATCAGCAACAGATGATTGAGGGCGATGGCAAAGGTGCCGAGGGTGAACGTCAGCATCAGCGCGCGTCCCGGGTGATATTCCAGCGCTCCAGGAACACCTTGGCACTGACTTCCCCGGTGATCCGCTGGCTGCGCCGCTCGGTACCGTCCGCGCCGACCCACAGCAGGCTTGGGGGCCCCGGTACCTGGTAACGGCTCAGCAGTTCGCGGCTGGCGGCGTTGTCGGCGGTTACATCGAGGCGCACCAGACGTACGTCTTTCAAGGCGTCGAGCACCTCGGCGCGGCCGAATACCTGTTTTTCCATGATCTTGCAGGACACACACCAGTCGGCGTAGTAGTCCAGCAGCACCCATTGGCCCTGGGCCTTGGCGGCGTCCAATTCCCGTTGCAGCGCGGCGGGCTCGCTGACTGTGACGAAGGCCTCGTGGGCACTCACGGGCGCGCTGCCCTCGGTACCGGCGTACACCTTCAGGGGCTGGAAGAAATCATCGCCACCGCCAGCGGCGCCGATCACCAGCAGGCTGCCCCACAGGCCAAACAGCAACGACGCGCTGCCGCAGACATAGGCGATGCGGCCGAAGCCTTCGGTCTGGCGCCAGGCGCTGTAGGCGGCAATCAACAACAGCACGCCCCACAGGCCGACCCACAACGAACCGTCGATGACCGGACGGATCATCAGCAACGCGGTGCCCAGGAACAGGAAGCCGAACACGCCTTTGAGCAGGGTCATCCAGGCACCGGGCTTGGGCAGAAAGCGATTACCCACAGTCACCAGCAGCAACAGTGGCAGGCCCATGCCGATGCCCATGGTGAACAGGATCAGCCCGCCATGCAGCGCATTGCCGCTCTGGGCGATGTACAGCAGCGCGCCGGCCAGCGGGGCGGTCATGCACGGGCCGACCAACAGGCCGGACAGGGCCCCGAGAACGCCAGCACCCAGCAGGCTGCCACCGCGCTGTTGGCGTCCGGCGTTTTCCAGGCGATCGCGCAGGGCGGCGGGCAATTGCAATTCGAAGAAACCGAACATGGGCAACGCCAGCACCACGAATACGGCTGCGAAGGTGCCCAGCAGCCATGGTTGCTGCAACAAGGCTTGCAGGTTGGCCCCCAACAGCGCGGCGAGCACGCCCATGGCGGCGTACACCAAGGCCATGCTGATTACGTAGCTGCCGGCCAATGCCAGGCCGCGCCGCGGCCCGGCACCGCTGCCCACCACCAGCCCGCCCAGGATCGGCAGCATGGGCAGCGAACACGGCGTGAATGCCAGCAACAGGCCCAGGCCGAAGAACACCAGCAGGCTCCAGGCCAGTGCCCGTTGTTGCAGGCCGCTGGCCAGGGCCTGGTCCGGCGCCTCGCTGCTATTGGCGGTTGTGGCTGTTGCGGGTGCGTTGCCGCCCAGGTCGACCACCTGGGTCTGGGGGGATAACACAGGCCGGCGTCGGCACAGCCTTGGAAGCCGACCTTGATCTTGCCGCTGGCCCCGGCCGGAATCTTCAGCTCCAATGCCTGGCGATAGACTTGCTGATCGCCGAAAAACTCGTCGCTGTGGGCTTCACCCGCTGGCAACTGCGGTTTTTGCGCCTCGGCAAGGCCTTCGAACCTGAGCCGTTTCTGATACAGGTAATAGCCATCGGCGATCTGCCAGAACAGCTGCGTCTCACCGGAGTCCAGGCGTTCGGAGGTAAACACGAACGCTTTTTCCACCGGCAGGAAATCGGGTTTGGTCTCGAAGGGATTGGCGGCCTGGGCCAGGCCCGACATCAGAAGCAGCCACAGCAAAAGCAATCGACGCATGGATAAAGCCTTAGAACGGAGCAAGTGGAAAACACAATGGCGACTGGCGATTAACGGTCGATTAACCCAGCGACGATCGGCAGGCCGCAATGATCGCCCATGTTCGCCGTACTCGTCGCATAATGTCGGCTTAATCGGCCAGCGGCCTAATGTACCTTTTTCCACGGGGCTTACCATGCACGTACTGGTCTGCGAAGACGATGAGTTGATCGCCAGCGGGATCGTCGCCGGGCTCACGGCCCAGGGCCTGACCGTCGAACACGTTGCCACGGCATCGGCGGCGCGGGCGATGGTCGGCGTGGCTGAGTTCGACGTGATGGTGCTGGACCTGGGGTTGCCCGACGAGGACGGCCTCAAGTTGCTCAAGCAACTGCGCCAGCAAGGCCTGGAGATACCGGTGCTGATTCTTACCGCCCGGGATTCGGTGACCGACCGGGTCGACGGCCTGCAGGCCGGCGCCGATGATTATCTGCTCAAACCTTTCGACCTGCGCGAACTCGCGGCGCGCCTGCACACGCTGCTGCGGCGTGTAGCAGGGCGCAGCGTCAATCTGATCGAGCATGGCCGGTTGACCTACGACCCCAGCAGTCGCGAAACCACCTTGGGCGGCCAACCGGTGGATCTGTCCCGTCGGGAACAGTCACTGCTGCAAGCACTGCTGCACAACCGTGGCCGAGTGCTGTCCAGCGAGCAACTGAAGGACAGCGTCTACGGGTTCAACGACGAGCTGGAAAGCAACGCCCTCAACGTCCATATCCACCACCTGCGACGCAAGCTCGGCAACGGGATTGTCGAAACGGTGCGCGGGCTGGGTTATCGCCTGGGGCCGGCCGATGGCGGGGAATCTTCCAAGTGATGAGCCTGCGACTGCGCCTGAGCCTGACCCTCGGCGCGGCCTTCGCCCTGATCTGGGCCCTGGCCGCGGCATGGATGCTCAGCGACCTGCGCAACCAGATGATGTTTTCCCTTGACCAGCGCCTGGTGGCTTCGGCGCGGATGGTCGCCGGCCTGCTGGAACAGCTGCCGCCATTGTCCAGCAAGGGCGAGGGCACGCATTTGAGCGCTGAGCAATTGAGCATTCCCGGCGGCATGGCCTGCCAGGTCAGCTCCCTGCGCGGCGAGATCCTGGCCCGTAGCCACGGGACCCCGGAGCAAACCCTGGAAGCCGAGAAGATGGGCTTTCATGACCAGATGATCGACGGCGCGCCCTGGCGCAGCTTCACCCTGGCCCGGGGCGATCTGCGCATCACCACCGCCGACCGCCAGATCGAACGCGAAGCCCTGAACATGTCGATACTGCTGGCGGCCTCGGTGCCGGTGGGCGTGGCGCTGCTCGGTTGCCTGTGCTTGTTGTGGCTGGGCATCGGTCAGGGCCTGGCGCCGCTCAATCGTATGCGCGATGCGTTGATGCGGCGCAATGCCGACTCTTTGGAACCCTTGCAGATTCACCCGCTGCCCAGTGAGCTGCGGCCCTTGCTGGAAACCCAGAACCAGCTGTTCCAGCGCATCGGCAAGACCATTGAGCGCGAGCGCCGGCTGACCGGCGATGCCGCTCACGAGTTGCGCAGCCCGCTGACGGCGATCAAGACTCACCTGCAAGTGGCGCGCATGACCGAAGGCGCCGCCCGCGACCAGTCCCTGGCCCGGGCCGAGGAGGGCGCCGACCGCCTGCACCGCACGCTCGAACAATTGTTGCTGCTGGCCCGGGTCGAAGGCAGCCTGTCGTTCGACGATGGCGTGCAGTGCAACGCCGAGCAGGTCGCCCGGCTGGCGATCCAGGACGCTGCCAGCAGCGATTCCTGGCGAATCAAGCTACATGTAGCCCCAGGGCTGTCCGACGCACCGGTGCAGATGCCAGCGGTGCTTTCCATCGCCGCCTTGCGCAATCTGTTGGACAACGCCCTGCGGCATACCCCGGCGGATACCGATGTGGAATTGAGCCTGGAGATGATCGGCCAGCGCGTGCGTTTCCAGGTCCGTGACCACGGCCCTGGCATCGCTGCCGACGATATCCAGCACCTGACCCAACGCTTCTGGCGCAACGGCCAGAGCACCGGCTGCGGGCTGGGGTTGGCAATCGTCCAGGCCATCGTCCAGCGTTGCGGCTGCGGCCTGCATTTCGACAGCCGTCCGGACGGGTTGCGGGTCGAGTTGACGATGCCGGTGCAGGTAATGCCCGGCTAGATGGATGCATTGTGGCGAGGGGATTTGTCCCCTCACCAAAGGTTCAGGCAAATCCTGAGGGCAGTGCACTTGCGTACATCTGCTGTAACGACCTGCCATTGGCGCGCCCACCTGATCCGGGTCTATGTTTTTTTCAGCTCGACTCAAGGACTGAGGAAAACCGCGCCATGGATACCTTCATTGAAATCAGCACAGCCACGCCCAGCGACGCCGGCATCATCAGCCGCATCGCCGAGCGCTCGATCCGGGTGGGGTGTGCCGCTGAACACCGTAACGACCCGCACATCGTGGCCGCCTGGACCCGCAACAGTGCCCTTTCCCGGATTCAACCGTGGTTGGCCGACCCAAGCCTGCGCCTGACCCTGGCGCGCTTGCAGGGGCGGCCGGTGGGCACGGCCATGGCCTCGGCCGATGGCCGGATCGCGTTCTGCTACGTGCAGCCGGAATGGTTTCGCCGCGGTGCCGGGCAGGCGCTGGTGCGCGACATCGAGGCTTGGCTGCATGAGCGCGGGGTGGTCCAGGTGCGCCTCAACAGCACGCGCACCAGCCATGCGTTCTATCGGCACCTGGGCTTCGAGCAAAGTGTCGAGGCCTTTGCCATTGGCGGCGTCACGGCCATCGCGATGCACAAGTCACTGGTCCAGCCCGTCAGGGAATGTTCGGCCCGAGAGTAAATCCTTGCCGCGTTGATGCGTTTCCACAACAGGAAACCTGCACGTGCGCCCCGACCGGATGCGCACCTGCCCGGTGTGTCATGGGGTCATTACTTCAACGTATTGCGGGGTCGAGAGATGTCAGTCGCCAATAGCCTTATCGAAGCACAGCCGGCCCGGGCCAGCGCCGCGCCGATCGAGACGCTCTACCAGTTCAATGAATCGCCGCTACTGGCCCGCCAGAACCGCCAGGAGTCCAACGCCCGCAGCTATCCGCGGCGTATTCCCCTGGCCCTCAAGCGTGCCCAGGGGCTGTACGTCGAGGACGTCGAAGGGCGAACCTTCATTGACTGCCTGGCCGGCGCCGGCACACTGGCGTTGGGGCATAACCACCCGGTGGTAATCGAGGCGATCCAGCAAGTACTGGCCGATGAGCTGCCCTTGCATACCCTGGACCTGACCACGCCGGTCAAGGACCGTTTCGTCCAGGACCTGTTTGGTTTGTTGCCGGCGGATTTCGCCGCCGAGGCGAAGATCCAGTTCTGCGGCCCCACCGGCACCGACGCGGTGGAAGCGGCGCTCAAGCTGGTGCGTACCGCCACCGGGCGCAGCACCGTGCTGTCGTTCCAGGGCGGTTATCACGGCATGAGCCAGGGAGCGTTGAGCCTGATGGGCAGCCTGGGGCCGAAGAAGCCCTTGGGCGCCTTGCTCAGCAATGGCGTGCAATTCATGCCGTACCCTTACGATTACCGCTGTCCATTCGGGCTTGGCGGGGCAGAGGGGGTGAAAGCCAATCTGCATTACCTGGAAAACCTGCTGAACGACCCCGAGGCCGGCGTGCAATTGCCCGCGGCGGTGATCGTTGAAGTGGTGCAGGGCGAGGGCGGGGTGATTCCGGCTGATCTGGATTGGCTGCGCGGCCTGCGGCGCATTACCGAGCAGGCCGGTGTGGCGCTGATCGTCGACGAAATCCAGAGCGGCTTCGGCCGTACCGGCAAAATGTTCGCGTTTGAGCATGCCGGGATCATTCCGGACGTAGTCGTGCTGTCCAAGGCCATCGGCGGCAGCCTGCCACTGGCGGTGGTGGTCTATCGCGACTGGCTCGACACCTGGCTGCCGGGCGCCCATGCCGGGACCTTCCGTGGCAATCAAATGGCCATGGCCGCCGGTTCTGCGGTGATGCGCTATCTGCTGGAGCACAACCTGCCGGCCCACGCCGCCGCCATGGGCGAGCGCCTGAGCGAGCACCTGCACATCCTGCAGCGGGATTTCCCGCAGTTGGGCGATATTCGTGGTCGCGGGCTGATGCTCGGCGTCGAACTGGTGGACCCGGCGGGTGAACCGGACGCCCTGGGCCATTGGCCGGTGCATGCACGCCTGGCGCCTCGACTGCAACGTGAATGCCTCAAGCGTGGGCTGATCCTGGAATTGGGGGGGCGGCAGGGCGGTGTGGTGCGTTTCCTGCCACCGCTGACCATCACCGCGGCGCAAATCGACCGGGTCGCCGAGATCTTCGGACGCGCCTTGAAGGCTGCCGTAGCCGACGCCTAATTTTCATCCGGGCCCATACGTTCCTTTACATATCCTGGCTGCGCATATGCCGCAGCGAACCTCGAGCAAAGATGGAGAAACACCCATGACTTCAGTATTCGACCGCGAGGACATCGTCTTTCAGGTCGTGGTCAACCACGAAGAACAGTATTCGATCTGGCCCGACTACAAGGCCGTTCCCGAAGGCTGGCGTACCGTTGGCAAAAGCGGGTTCAAGAAGGACTGCCTGGCCTACATCGAAGAAGTCTGGACCGACATGCGTCCGTTGAGCCTGCGCAAGAAGATGGAAGAGCAGGCGGCTGCGGCTCATTAATGCAGACATTCTGAAAAAACTAATCCCTGTGGGGGCGAGCTTGCTCCCACAGGTTTTGGCGCTAGGCCTCTACATCACTTGAATCGCCGCTCCACCCCTTTCTCCACCAGGATCTTCGCCGAAATCTCTTCCACGGAAAAATGCGTGGAGTTGATGTGGGGAATGTTCTCCCGCCGGAACAGGTTTTCCACCTCGCGCACTTCGAATTCGCACTGGGCATAGCTCGAATAGCGGCTGTTGGGCTTGCGCTCGTTGCGGATCGCGGTGAGGCGGTCCGGGTCGATGGTCAGGCCGAACAGCTTGTGCTGGTGGGCGCGCAGGGCGCTGGGCAGCTGCAGGCGCTCCATGTCGTCTTCGGTCAGCGGGTAATTGGCCGCGCGGATACCGAATTGCATCGCCATGTACAGGCATGTCGGCGTCTTGCCGCAGCGCGACACTCCCACCAGGATCAGGTCGGCCTTGTCATAATAATGCGTGCGAGCGCCGTCATCATTGTCCAGCGCGAAGTTGACCGCCTCGATCCGCTCCATGTAATTGGAGTTGTGGCCAATGGAATGGGACTTGCCGACCGAGTAGGAAGAATGCTCGCTCAGCTCCTGCTCCAGGGGCGCCAGGAAGGTGGAAAAAATGTCGATCATGAAACCATTGGACGTTGCGAGAATCTCACGGATGTCCTGATTGACGATGGTATCGAAGATAATCGGACGAAAACCGTCGGTTTCGGCGGCTTTATTGATTTGCTGTACCATGGCCCGCGCTTTGTCGACATTGTCGATGTACGGGCGTATGAACTTGGCAAAGGTAATGTTTTCGAATTGCGCCAACAGGCTTTGGCCTAGCGTCTCGGCCGTGATGCCGGTGCCGTCGGAGATAAAGAAAGCAGATCGTTTCATTTGCGCCTTGGGCCTTAAGCTAATAACGATTCTTGGATATGATAGGCGCGATTTGCTGGCCGCCAGTGGCCCGCATTCTCACTTATTTTCCAGGTCCAGGCCATATCGCCGACAATCGCTCCCCTGGAGCCGTCGGTGCCCTGAGCTTTTCCAACACAGTTAGTGGAGAGATCACCTTGGTAGAGTACGTAGTTTCCCTCGATAAGCTCGGCGTCCATGATGTGGAGCATGTGGGGGGCAAGAACGCATCCCTGGGCGAGATGATCAGTAACCTCGCCGGTGCCGGCGTATCGGTGCCAGGTGGCTTCGCCACGACCGCTCAGGCTTATCGTGATTTCCTGGAACTGAGCGGCCTGAACAAGCAGATCCACGATGCGCTCGATGCCCTGGACGTCGATGACGTCAATGCCTTGGCCAGGACCGGTGCCCAGATCCGCCAGTGGATCATGGAAGCCGAGTTCCCCGAGAAGCTGAACGCCGAAATCCGTACCGCGTTCGCCAAGTTGTCCGAGGGCAATCCTGACGTCGCCGTTGCCGTGCGCTCCTCGGCCACCGCCGAAGACCTGCCGGATGCTTCCTTCGCCGGCCAGCAGGAGACTTTCCTGAACATCCGTGGCGTGGAAAACGTCATCCGTGCCGCCAAGGAAGTCTTCGCCTCCCTTTTCAACGATCGTGCCATTTCCTACCGCGTGCACCAGGGCTTCGACCACAAGCTGGTTGCCCTGTCCGCGGGTGTGCAGCGCATGGTCCGCTCCGAAACCGGCACCGCCGGCGTCATGTTTACCCTCGACACCGAGTCGGGTTTCCGTGACGTGGTGTTCATCACCGGCGCCTACGGCCTGGGTGAAACCGTTGTGCAGGGCGCGGTGAACCCGGATGAATTCTACGTCCATAAAGGCACGCTGGAAGCCGGTCGCCCGGCCATCCTGCGGCGCAACCTGGGCAGCAAGGCGATCAAGATGGTCTACGGCGACGAAGCCAAGGCCGGTCGTTCGGTGAAGACCGTCGACGTGGACAAGGCCGATCGCGCGCGTTTCTGCCTGACCGACGCCGAAGTCAGCGAGTTGGCCAAGCAGGCGATGATCATCGAGAAGCACTACAAGTGCCCGATGGACATCGAATGGGCCAAGGACGGTGACGACGGCAAGCTCTACATCGTGCAGGCCCGTCCGGAAACCGTGAAGAGCCGCACCCAGGCCAACGTCATGGAGCGCTACCTGCTCAAGGAAACCGGCACCGTGCTGGTGGAAGGCCGCGCCATCGGCCAGCGCATCGGCGCCGGCAAGGTACGGATCATCAAGGACGTCTCGGAAATGGACAAGGTCCAGGCCGGTGACGTACTGGTCTCCGACATGACCGACCCGGATTGGGAACCGGTGATGAAGCGCGCCAGCGCCATCGTCACCAACCGTGGCGGGCGCACGTGCCACGCGGCGATCATTGCCCGTGAACTGGGTATCCCGGCGGTGGTGGGTTGCGGCAACGCCACCGAATTGCTCAAGGACGGCCAGGGCGTGACCGTTTCCTGCGCTGAAGGCGATACCGGCTACATTTTCGAAGGCGAGCTGGGCTTCGACATCAAGAAGAACTCCGTGGACGCCATGCCGGACCTGCCGTTCAAGATCATGATGAACGTCGGCAACCCGGACCGTGCCTTTGACTTCGCGCAGTTGCCGAACGCCGGCGTGGGCCTGGCCCGCCTGGAATTCATTATCAACCGCATGATCGGCGTGCACCCCAAGGCATTGCTGAACTACGACGGCCTGCCGCAGGAAATCAAGGACAGCGTCGACAAGCGCATTGCCGGCTACAACGATCCGGTCGGTTTCTACGTCGAGAAGCTGGTGGAAGGCATCAGCACCCTGGCGGCCGCGTTCTGGCCGAAAAAGGTCATCGTGCGCCTGTCGGACTTCAAGTCCAACGAATACGCCAACCTGATCGGCGGCAAGCTCTACGAGCCGGAAGAAGAAAACCCGATGCTGGGTTTCCGTGGGGCCTCGCGCTACATCAGTGAAGCATTCCGCGACTGCTTCGAACTCGAATGCCGTGCCCTCAAGCGCGTGCGCAACGAGATGGGCCTGACCAACGTCGAGATCATGGTGCCGTTCGTCCGGACCCTGGGCGAAGCGAGCCAGGTCGTCGACCTGCTGGCGGAAAACGGCCTGGCCCGTGGCGACAATGGCCTGCGCGTGATCATGATGTGCGAGCTGCCGTCCAACGCGATCCTGGCGGAAGAATTCCTCGAGTTCTTCGACGGTTTCTCCATCGGCTCCAACGACCTGACCCAGCTGACCCTGGGCCTGGATCGCGACTCCGGGATCATCGCCCACCTGTTCGACGAGCGGAACCCGGCGGTCAAGAAGCTGTTGGCCAACGCCATCGCTGCCTGCAACAAGGCCGGCAAGTACATCGGCATTTGCGGCCAGGGCCCTTCGGACCACCCGGACCTGGCCAAGTGGCTGATGGAGCAGGGCATCGAAAGCGTTTCGTTGAACCCGGACTCCGTGCTGGAAACCTGGTTCTTCCTGGCTGAGGGACAGGCTGCGGTCTGATTGAGTGAAGGGACCTCACCGGTAATGTAAGCCGGGCGACCTTGTGGGAGCGAGCCTGCTCGCGATAGCGTTGGATCAGCAAGATTAGTCTCGACTGACACTCTGCTATCGCGAGCAGGCTCGCTCCCACAGGTCCGTGGCTATCAAACACCCCGATCCCTTTTGATTGAAGTAGGGCGGGCTCCTCATGGATGCCGCCCTTTTTTGTGCAAGAGCATTATGCAAAGCAGCAGCAACCTTTTTCCTGTCGCTCTGATCAGCGCCGAACGGCGGGGTGATCTGAGCGAAGACGTCTATCGCTTGAAACCTGGCAACAGCCCGGACTACAGCGTTGAGCTGGCCGTCACCCGCCTGGGCATGGCCGACGCCAGCGAAACCCGTGGCGTGCCCGTGATCCTCTTGCACGGCAGCTTTTCCAACCGGCGTTTCTGGTATTCGCCCAAGGGCCTGGGCCTGGGGGCGTACCTGACACGCCTGGGGTTCGATGTCTGGATCCCCGAGATGCGTGGGCATGGGCTGTCCCTGCGCAACCAGGGCTACCGCAACAATCGCGTGGCCGACTACGCTCGCTACGACTTGCCGGCCATCGGCGCCTTCGTGCGCGAGCAGAGCGGCCAAGTGCCGCACTGGATCGGCCATTCCCTGGGTGGCATCACCCTGGCGGCAGCGTTGGGTGGCCACTACCTGGGTGAGCCGGCCGTGGCGTCGGTGGCGTTTTTTGGTACCCAGGTCAGCCGCACCTACTGGCCGCTGAAGATTCCGCCAGTGGAGTGGAGCGGGCGCTTCATCCTCAAGCGGTTTGCCCAATTGTCCGGTTCAAGGCTCAAGCGCGGCCCCGAGGACGAGCCCATCGGCCTGGCCCTGGAGAGCATGCGTTGGTATGGCTTGTTCGGTCGTTTCGGCGATGCCGAGAAGAACTGGTGGGCGGGCCTTGCCGAAGTGCAGGTGCCGGTCCTGGCAGTGAGTGCGGCAGGGGATCACCAGGACCCGACCTGGGCCTGTCGCAAGCTCTTCGAGCAGATCGGTTCCGAGCACAAGCAGTTTGTCTGCCTGGGCCGGGAGCAGGGCTTCAATGGCGATTTCGGCCACGTCGAGATGCTGGTCAGCAAAGCCGCACAGGCAGAGGTCTGGCCTTTGGTGGCGCGTTGGCTGGAGGATCAGCACACCGCGCTGCTGGCAGAACAGCCCCGGCTGGCCGAGGCGGTTTGAAGCGAAGGCTCTGACAAGGGCATTTCGCTCTGGTCGGCTTGCGGCTAAGATATGACGCGTTACGCGGTTCCGGTCACAAACGGTTGCTCTTTCAGTCTGACGTTCCAGCCTTCCAGGAGTTGTTCGATGAACCATTACCTCACGCCCGACCTGTGCGACGCCTACCCGGAGTTGGTGCAGGTGTTGGAGCCGATGTTCAGCAATTTTGGCGGCCGCGATTCCTTCGGCGGCGAAATCGTGACCATCAAGTGTTTCGAAGACAACTCGCGGGTCAAGGAGCAGGTTGAACTCAAGGGCAATGGCAAGGTGCTGGTGGTCGACGGTGGCGGCTCCCTGCGTCGGGCATTGCTGGGCGACATGCTGGCGGAAAAAGCCGCGAAGAATGGCTGGGAAGGGCTGGTGGTCTACGGTTGCATCCGCGACGTCGACGTCATTGCCCAGACAGACCTCGGGGTCCAGGCCCTGGCCAGTCACCCGATGAAGACTGATCGACGCGGCGTCGGCGAACTCAATGTGCCGGTGACCTTTGCTGGCGTGACGTTTCGTCCGGGCGAATATGTATACGCGGACAACAACGGCGTGATCGTCTCGCCGAGCCCGCTGAAAATGCCTGAATGAAGCGTCACAGCTATAAGGGATGAGGATGTTCGAGGAAGAAAACGCGCAATGGGGGCTGGTGCATGCCCTGGTGCTGGACGGTAAAGGCGGCGCGCGTTCCATAGCCCGGACCGAACTCGACGATTTGCAGCTGCAGGCCCACGAAAGCCTGTGGCTGCACTGGGATCGCAGTCATCCGCAAACCCACACCTGGCTACGCAAATCCAGCGGCCTGAGCGAATTCAACTGCGACCTGTTGCTCGAAGAGAACACCCGCCCGCGACTATTGCCGTTGCCCAACGCCGAGCTGCTGCTGTTCCTTCGGGGGATCAACCTCAACCCGGGCGCCGAGCCTGAAGACATGGTTTCGGTGCGGATCTTTGCGTCCGCCCAACGGGTGATTTCCCTGCGTCTGCGGCCGTTGCGCGCCACCGATGAGCTGCTGGTGCAGTTGACCGAGGGCAAGGGGCCGAAGACCGCGTCGGAACTCATCCTTTATATGGCGCAATACCTCACCAACAAAGTGCAGGATCTGGTCACCTGCCTTTCCGAAATCGTCGATACCGAGGAAGAAAAACTTGATACCGACGAACGGTATACCCCCGAGCACGACGCCATCTTGCATATCCGTCGCAGGGCCGCCGGGCTGAAGCGATTCCTGGCACCGCAACGGGACATCTTCGGTCAGATGACCCGACTTAAATTGCCGTGGTTTGTCGATGACGACGGCGATTACTGGAATGAATTGAACAACAGCCTGACCCGTTACCTCGAGGAGCTGGAATTGACCCGAGAGCGCGTGGGGCTTGTGCTGGAGGCCGAAGACCGGCGTCTTTCGGTGCGCATGAACCGCACCATGTACCGCTTCGGCATCATCACCGGGATTTTCCTGCCGATGAGTTTTCTCACGGGGCTTTTGGGTATCAACGTCGGCGGTATTCCGTTTTCCGCGAGCCCTTATGGTTTCATGGTCGCCTGCCTCTTGATGGTCGGCGTGGCCCTGGGGCAGTGGTGGTTATTCCGTCGTTTGCGCTGGGTGTGATGGGGTTTCATGTGACCCGACGAAATTTGATCGCGTCTTCCACAGACATTACGAGAGGTGCGTATGCACGATCCGTTCGAACAGTCTTTGCGCGATATGCTCAAGGCTTCGCCGTCCAGCCGGGACGACGATGCATGCCTGGGACGCGTGCTCAAAACCGCCAATCGCCAGGTCGGCGCCGGCGATCTGTTCAGCCTGCTGGGCCGTTGGTTGCCCGCGCTGATGATCGCCTTGAATAACGGCTCGGCCCACGTCTCGCCGGTTTCCCGTCGTAAACCTGTTACTCGCACCGCTGATAAGGCTGATTGAATATGGAACTTGATCTCTGGACCCAGAGCCTCGTCACGGCAATGACTGCGTTGTGGACCAAGGTGGCTAACTTCATTCCGAACCTTTTCGGCGCGCTGGTCGTGCTGTTGCTGGGTTTTGTCGTGGCCAAACTGCTGGATACGCTGCTGTCCAAGCTGCTCGCCAAACTGGGCCTCGACCGCCTGATGGGCGGCACCGGCCTGACCAAGCTGTTGTCCCGTGGCGGCATCCAGGTGCCGATTTCGACCCTGGTCGGCAAGATTGTCTACTGGTTCGTTTTGCTTATTTTCCTGGTTTCTGCGGCTGAATCCCTTGGTCTTGAGCGAGTTTCAGCTACGCTCGATATGCTTGCACTGTATTTGCCGAAGGTTTTCGGGGCGGCACTGGTGTTGCTGGTTGGCGTTCTGCTGGCGCAACTGGCCAACGGGCTGGTGCGCGGCGCTGCCGAAGGCGTCGGGTTGGATTATGCCCAGGGCCTGGGGCGAATTGCCCAGGGCCTGGTGATCATCATCAGTATTTCGGTCGCGATCAGCCAGTTGGAGGTCAAGACTGACCTGCTCAACCATGTGATTGTGATCGTATTGATTACCGTTGGTCTGGCGGTTGCGCTGGCAATGGGATTGGGAAGCCGGGAAATTGCCGGTCAGATTCTTGCGGGAATCTATGTGCGTGAATTGTATGAGGTTGGGCAACAAGTGCGTGTTGGCGAGGTCGAAGGCCAGATCGAAGAGATCGGCACGGTGAAGACCACATTGCTGACCGAGGAGGGCGAGCTGGTGTCGCTTTCTAATCGGATCCTGCTGGAACAGCATGTGAGTAGCCGCTAACCCGGCAAACCCTGCTAATGTATGCCGCCGCAAAATGCCCGATATCGCAGGCTGCGGCGCACATTGACCTAGACTGTCGGCCCGACTTGTTTTGAACAAACCCCAATCGCTATCTACGCGCTATGACCCCCGTGATCTCTCCGATGAGGAGTTGGTCGCGCGCGCGCATACGGAGCTGTTTCACGTAACACGCGCGTACGAAGAGTTGATGCGGCGTTACCAGAGAACATTATTTAACGTTTGTGCACGGTATCTTGGGAACGATCGCGACGCTGACGATGTCTGTCAGGAGGTGATGTTGAAGGTGCTGTATGGCCTGAAGAACTTCGAGGGGAAATCGAAGTTCAAGACATGGCTCTATAGCATCACGTACAACGAATGCATCACCCAGTATCGCAAGGAACGGCGAAAGCGTCGCTTGATGGACGCCTTGAGCCTGGATCCTCTGGAAGAAGCGTCTGAAGAAAAGGCGCCCAAGCCCGAGGAGAAGGGTGGACTTGATCGCTGGCTGGTTCATGTGAACCCGATCGATCGGGAAATTCTGGTGCTACGATTTGTCGCAGAGCTGGAGTTCCAGGAGATCGCAGACATAATGCATATGGGTTTGAGCGCGACAAAAATGCGTTACAAGCGCGCTCTTGACAAATTGCGTGAGAAATTTGCAGGCATTGCCGAAACTTAGTTTGGCGCAAATATCTCTTACGTGTAGGCAAGTTCTGATAGACTTGCCGCCGAGTTGTCCCCCGGTTTGCGGGACTGCTTCACAATCACCAGATGGGGATTTAACGGATGAAACTGAAAAACACCTTGGGCTTTGCCATTGGTTCTTTGATTGCTGCCACTTCGTTCGGCGCTCTGGCACAAGGCCAAGGCGCAGTTGAAATCGAAGGCTTCGCCAAGAAAGAACAATTCGACAGCGCTCGTAACTTCAAGAACAACGGCAACCTGTTCGGCGGTTCGGTTGGTTACTTCCTGACCGACGACGTTGAACTGCGTCTGGCCTACGACGAAGTGCACAACGCACGTTCCGACGATGGTCGTAACATCAAGGGCGCCAACACCGCTCTGGATGCTCTGTACCACTTCAACAACCCAGGTGACATGCTGCGTCCATACGTATCGGCTGGCTTCTCCGACCAGAGCATCGGTCAGAACGGCTCCAGCGGTCGTAACCGTTCCACCTTCGCCAACGTTGGTGGCGGCGCCAAGCTGTACTTCACCGAGAACTTCTACGCCCGTGCCGGCGTTGAAGCTCAGTACAACATCGACCAAGGCGACACCGAGTGGGCGCCAAGCGTCGGTATCGGTGTGAACTTCGGTGGCGGCTCCAAGCCTGCTGCTGCTCCAGTTCCAGCTCCGGCTGAAGTCTGCTCCGACAGCGACAACGATGGCGTGTGCGACAACGTCGACAAGTGCCCTGACACCCCAGCCAACGTAACCGTTGACGCTGATGGCTGCCCAGCAGTTGCTGAAGTCGTACGTGTTGAGCTGGACGTCAAGTTCGACTTCGACAAGTCGGTCGTCAAGCCTAACAGCTACGGCGATATCAAGAACCTGGCTGACTTCATGAAGCAGTACCCATCCACCACCACTACTGTTGAAGGTCACACTGACTCCGTCGGTCCTGACGCTTACAACCAGAAACTGTCTGAGCGTCGTGCAAACGCCGTTAAGCAAGTTCTGACCAACCAGTACGGTGTTGAATCGTCCCGCGTTCAGTCTGTTGGCTACGGCGAATCCCGCCCAGTTGCTGACAACAAGACTGAAGCTGGTCGTGCAGTTAACCGTCGCGTAGAAGCGCAGGTTGAAGCTCAAGGTAAGTAATTACCCCGCAGCTGTAGAAAAGCCCGGCTTAGGCCGGGCTTTTCTTTGCCTGGGATTTATGAAAATGAGAGGCTTTGCCGCAAAACAGTTGGTTAAACACAAACCCTGTGGGAGCGAGCTTGCTCGCGATAGCGGTGTGTCAGCCAGTATTGATGCTGCTGACCCGACGCTATCGCGAGCAAGCTCGCTCCCACATTAGGTTGGGTGTTATTTGTTACTGCGCCGAAGCCTGGACCCAGGCAGGCTGCGACCCTGCAAGTTCAGCGGCCGCTGCAACCGCACCAATCACCAGGATCGCCGGGCTCTTGAGTTGAAAGGCGCCTGCATCGGTCTCCATCGAGGCCAGGTCGCTGCGGCAGTCACGCTGATGGGGCAGGGAAGCATTTTCGATCATGGCCACCGGCGTGTCCGCCGCCAAGCCGCCGGCCAGCAACTGCTCGCGGATCTCGCTCAGCTTCGCTACACCCATGTACACCACCAGGGTGGTGCCGCTTTGGGCCAACGCTTGCCAGTTCAGGCTGCTACCGTCCTGGGTGTGGGCCGTCACCAGCGTCACGCCCCGGGCTATCCCGCGCAGGGTCAGCGGAATATCGCTCTGGGTCGCCCCCGCAAGCCCGGCGGTGATGCCATTGACCAGCTCCACCTCGACACCATGTTCGCGCAGCCACTGCGCCTCTTCACCACCGCGACCGAAGATGCACGGGTCACCGCCCTTGAGCCGTACCACGCATTTGCCCTGGCGCGCATACCGCAGCATCAGGCGATGGATGAAGGCCTGGGGTGTAGAGCGGCATCCGCCGCGCTTGCCCACGGCAATGATGCGTGCAGCGGGGCAATGCTCCAGCACTGCGGCATTGACCAGATCATCGATCAGCACCACGTCGGCTTCGCCCAAGGCGCGCACGGCTTTGAGGGTCAGCAATTCAGGGTCGCCGGGACCCGCACCCACCAGCCAGACTTTTGCGTTCATAGTGTTTTCCTCACGAGATAGCCGCCAGCGGTTGCGCAGTGGCGACCAGCAGGCGTTTGATTTCCGGTACGCAGGAGCCGCATTGCGTACCACAGCCCAGTTCCTGTTTGAGCCCCTGCAAGTCCAGGCCACGTTCAATGCCTGCGCAGATCGCGCGTTGGCTGACGTTCATGCAGTTGCACAGGGTTTTACTGCCGCCAAGCGCAGCGCCGACGTTGCCCGGCGGCGCGCTCAAGGGCGCCAGCAACCAGCGGCGCAATTGCTCATCGGCACGACCTTCCTGCCACAGGTTCTGCAACCAGTGCCGGGCCAGGGTTTCGCCGGCCAGGCGAATCGCGGTGATGCGGCCGTTTTCGATGCGCACCCGTTTACCAATGGAGCGCCGCGGATCGTCATAAGCCAGTACCGGCCCCTCGATCAGCCCCAATTGCTCGTCGATCGCCTGGAGCACTTGTGGTGCGGGGGCAACAGCGCTGGCAGCGCGAATCAGCAGTGCGGGACGCTCTCGGCCGGTCAGGCTGAGGCTGACGTAGGCAAACGCCTCACACAGCGGCCGTAAAGCCTCCAGGTGCTGTTGAACATCGCCCTCGATCAGGGCGAAAAGTTGCCAGGGCAGGTTCACCGGCTCCAGGCGCACGCCGCTGTGCTTGAGTTCCGGTTGTTTCGACAACGGATCGAAGGCCGGTTGCGTCAGGGTATTGACCCCACCCTTGAGGAACCGGTCGCCCCAGTGCATGGGCAGGAACGCCTGGCCAGGGCGCACGCTGTCGTCGCTGTCCACCGCCACGATCACGCTGCCGCGGCGGCTTTTGAGGCTGACCAGGTCGCCTGCTTGCAGACGATGTCGGAGCAATTCGTCAGGATGCAGGCTGAGTACGGCTTCGTTCACATGGCCGAACAATTGCGCGGCGGTGCCGGTACGGCTCATGCCGTGCCATTGGTCACGCAAGCGGCCAGTGTTCAGGGTCAATGGGTAGCGGGCGTCACGCAGTTCCTTGGCGGCCCGATAGGGGTCGGCCACAAACCGGGCACGGCCGCTGTCGGTCGGGAATATCCCATCCATGTACAGGCGAGCCGTTCCTACCTTGGCACCCTCGGGGAAGGGCCATTGTTGAGGGCCGAGCTGATCGATCAATGCATGGCTGATGCCGGACAAGTCCAGGTCGCGGCCACGGGTCAGCTGTTTGTATTCATCGAACAGTTGGGCCGGGGTGTCAAAGGCGAACAGGCTGGGCTGGCCCGGGCGCAAGCGCTTCTCCAGGCGCTGTGCGAAATCCACGGTGATTGCCCAGTCCGGACGAGCTTCCCCCGGTGCGCCGATGGCCCGACGGACGTGGGAAATCCGCCGTTCGGAGTTGGTCACCGAGCCTTCTTTCTCGCCCCAACTGGCCGCCGGCAGTAGCAGGTCGGCAAAGGCAGCGGTCTCGGTGGTCCGGAAGGCTTCCTGCAACACCACGAACGGACAGGCTTGCAGCGCTTCACGTACCGCCGTCTGGTCTGGCATCGATTGGGCTGGGTTGGTGCAGGCGATCCACAAGGCCTTGATCTTGCCGCTGCGAACCTGCTCGAACAGCTCGATGGCGCTCAAACCGGTGGTGGCGGGCAGTTGCTCGACGCCCCAGTAGCGGGCGACTTCGGCGCGATGCTCCGGGTTGGCGGCTTCGCGATGGCCTGGCAGCAGGTTCGACAGGCTGCCGGTTTCCCGTCCGCCCATGGCATTGGGTTGGCCGGTCAGCGAGAACGGACCCGCGCCCGGACGACCAATTTGCCCGGTGGCCAAGTGCAGGTTGATCAACGCGCTGTTCTTGGCGCTGCCGGCAGTGGACTGGTTCAAGCCCATGCACCACAGCGACAGGAAGCTCGGCGAGGTGCCGACCCATTCGGCGCACTGATGCAGTTGTTCGACGCTGATGCCACACAACTGGGCGACCATGCCCGGGGTGTAATCGCGTACCAGGTTCTTCAGCTCTGCCAAGTCTTCGGTGTGGGCCTTGATGAAGTCGCGGTCAACCCAGTCTTCCCACAGCAACAGGTGCAAAATCCCATGGAACAGGGCGACATCGGTGCCCGGCAGGATCGCCAGGTGCAGGTCCGCCAGATCGCAGGTGTCGGTGCGTCGAGGGTCGATGACGATGATTTTCATCTGTGGCCGGCGGGATTTGGCTTCCTCGAGACGGCGAAACAGGATCGGATGGGCGTAGGCCATGTTACTGCCGACGATCATCACGCAGTCACTCAGTTCCAGGTCTTCATAGCTGCAGGGCGGGGCGTCGGCACCGAGGCTGCGCTTGTAGCCCACCACAGCGGAGGACATGCACAGGCGGGAATTGCTGTCGATGTTGTTGGTGCCCACCAGTGCCCGGGCGAGTTTATTGAAGGCGTAGTAATCCTCGGTCAGCAGTTGGCCGGAGATGTAGAACGCTACGCTGTCTGGGCCGTGCTCGGCGATAGTCTCGGCGAAGACACTGGCGGCGTGATCCAGGGCGCTGTCCCAGTCTGTGCGCGCTCGGGCCAGGCCTTTGCCCAGGCGCAACTCCGGGTAGAGGGCGCGTGCGGCGAGGTCGCCGGTCAGGTGCAGGGTCGAGCCCTTGCTGCACAGTTTGCCAAAGTTGGCCGGATGGGCGGGATCGCCACTGACGCCGAGGATGCGCTCGTCGTCATGTTCGATCAGCACGCCGCAACCGACCCCGCAATAACAGCAGGTCGAGGCCGTGGTCTGGCGGTTCATCAGCTTGCGTCCCGTAGGGCCAGTTGCACCCGGCCGTTTTCGACCCTGGCCGAATGATGATGGGCGCAGCCGACATCCGGGGCCTGGGCCTGGCCGCTTTCCAGGTCGATCTGCCAGTTGTGCAGCGGGCAGGCCACACGCTTGCCGTAGACCAACCCTTGGGACAAAGGACCGCCCTTATGCGGGCAACGGTCATCGAGGGCGAACACTTCATCGTCGCTGGTGCGGAAAATCGCGATATCGCCTTTCGGGCCATTGATGATGCGCGAACCGAGGATATTGATTTCTTCCAGCGCGCAGATATCCAGCCAGTTCATGCCGACACCTCCAGGTTTTTCACGGGGATGACTTCAAACTCTTTTTTCAGCAGTGGCTGTTCCAGGCGCTGTTTCCATGGATCCTGCTCCAGCGACAGGGAAAACTTCAGGCGCTCATGAAGGGCCTTGCGCCGCGCCGGGTCTTCGAGCACGGCTTTCTTGATGTGCTCCATGCCGACCCGCTGCATGTAATGCACGGTGCGTTCGAGGTAGAAGGCTTCTTCGCGGTACAGCTGCAGGAAGGCGCCGTTGTATTCGCGCACTTCTTCGGCGGTCTTGAGTTTGACGAAGAACTCGGCCACTTCGGTCTTGATCCCGCCGTTGCCGCCGATGTACATCTCCCAGCCGGAATCGACGCCGATAATGCCGACGTCCTTGATGCCCGCTTCCGAGCAGTTGCGTGGGCAACCAGAGACGGCCAGCTTCACCTTGTGCGGCGACCACATGTTGAACAGGTCGTGTTCCAGCTCGATGCCCAGTTGGGTCGAGTTCTGCGTGCCGAAGCGGCAGAACTCGCTGCCCACGCAGGTTTTCACGGTGCGGATGGACTTGCCATAGGCGTGCCCGGAGGGCATGTCGAGGTCTTTCCAAACGCCGGGCAGGTCCTGCTTCTTGATCCCCAGCAAGTCGATACGCTGGCCGCCAGTGACCTTGACCATCGGCACGTTGTACTTGTCGGCCACGTCGGCGATGCGCCGCAGCTCCGACGGATTGGTCACGCCACCCCACATCCGTGGCACGACCGAATAAGTGCCATCTTTCTGGATGTTGGCGTGGGCGCGTTCGTTGATCAGGCGCGATTGCGGGTCGTCCTGGGCTTCGCCGGGCCAAGTGGAAATCAGGTAGTAGTTCAGCGCCGGGCGGCAGGTGGCGCAGCCGTTGGGGGCGCGCCAGTTCAGGTAGCTCATGGCGTCAGCGATGGTCAGCAGGTGCTGGTCGCGGATCGCCTGGCGGATCTGGCCGTGGTTGAGGTCGCTGCAGCCGCAGATGGCTTTTTCGCTTTTCGGCTTGACGTCCGCCGCACCGCCCACGGTGTTGATCAGGATCTGCTCGACCAAGCCGGCGCAGGAGCCGCAGGAGCTGGCGGCCTTGGTGTGTTTTTTCACGTCGTCGACGCTGAACAGCCCGTGCTCCTGGATCGCCTTGACGATGGTGCCTTTGCACACGCCGTTGCAGCCGCAGACTTCGGCGCTGTCGGCCATGCTCATGGCTTTGTCCTGGCCCTGGTGTCCTACGTCACCCAAGGCGTTTTCGCCGAACATCAAGTGATCGCGGATCTCGCTGATGCCGTGGTTCTCACGGATCTGGCGGAAATACCAGCCACCATCTGCCGTATCGCCGTACAGACAGGCGCCCACCAGCACGTCATCCTTGATCACCAGTTTTTTATAGACGCCGCCAATCGGGTCGGAAAGGGTGATGGTCTCGGTGCCTTCGCCGCCCATGAAGTCCCCGGCGGAAAACAGGTCGATGCCGGTGACTTTGAGCTTGGTCGAGGTCACCGAGCCCTTGTACGTGGCGAAGCCCAGTTGTGCGAGGTGGTTGGCGCAGACCTTGGCCTGTTCGAACAGCGGGGCCACCAGGCCGTAGGCGGTGCCACGGTGGTTGGCGCATTCACCGATGGCATAGATGCGCGGATCGTAGGTCTGCATCGTGTCGTTGACCAGGATCCCGCGGTTGCACGGGATGCCGGATTTTTCCGCCAGTTCGGTGTTGGGCCGGATACCCGCGGCCATCACCACCAGGTCGGCGGGGATGATGTCACCGTTCTTGAACTGGACCGAGCCGACCCGGCCGTTGCCAGCGTCGTGCAAGGCTTGGGTTTGTTCGCTGAGGCGGAATTTCAGGCCACGGTTTTCCAGGGCGGTTTGCAGCAGTTGGCCGCTGGTCTTGTCCAGTTGCCGTTCCAGCAACCATTCGCCCAGGTGCACCACGGTCACGTCCATGCCCCGCAACTTCAGGCCATTGGCGGCTTCCAGGCCGAGCAGGCCGCCGCCGATCACCACCGCATGCTTGTGGGTCTTGGCGGTGTTGATCATGGCCTGGGTGTCGGCGATGTCGCGGTAGCCGATCACGCCTTCCAGGGTGTTGCCGGGGATCGGCAGGATAAAGGGCGTGGAACCGGTGGCGATCAGCAGGCGGTCATATTCGGCTTCGCTGCCGTCTTCGGCGATGACCCGGCGCTTGACCCGGTCGATCTCCACCACCTTGCGGTTGAGCAGTAGCTTGATGTTGTTGTCCAGGTACCAGCTCAGGTCGTTGAGCACGATCTCTTCGAACGTCTGCTCACCGGCCAGTACCGGTGAGAGCAGGATGCGGTTGTAGTTGGTGTGGGGCTCGGCACCGAACACCGTGATGTCGTACAGCTCGTTACTCAGTTTGAGCAGTTCTTCGAGGGTTCGAACCCCGGCCATGCCGTTGCCGATCATTACCAGTTTGAGTTTTTTCATCAGGGTTCTCCGCAAGTTCAGGCCCGTTTCATCACGGTGATCGGGCTGGCTCGGCAATTTTTTCGAAAACAAAAAAAGGCGTCCCGCTAGTTGCCTAGCGAGGACGCCTTTGTCCTGGTCCCGTTCTCTCGGGAAGCACCGCCTTCATCGTTGGAGGCGTTGCTTTATGTATGGTGAGAGAGGTTATGCAGTGGTTGTGCCAAGTGGCTCTGGGGCGCGGATTTATTGGGGGAGCGGCTGATGGCACGCAGGGAAGAGGGATTTATTGCACCGAATCAAAGCGTGTTGCCCGGTAATGGAGCGTGGTAGCCGATAGCTTGGTAGTGGCAGATAGGCCCTCATCGCGAGCAAGCTCGCTCCCACATTGGATCTGTGGTGGCCACAAAACCTGTGGGAGCGAGCTTGCTCGCGATGGGCGCGACTGGATCTCAGCCATGAAACACCAAAAACAGCAGCACGATGTTCACCACCAAAGACGCCAGCGCCAACGTCCGCCAGACCTTCAGCGGTTCTCTTTCCAGCAGCGGCCGGGGCCTTACGCCCAAGCTGCGGCGTTCGCCCTGTTCCAGCAGCAACAACCATTCCTCGGCGGTTTCAAAGCGCTGCTGCGGATCGGCCTCGACGGCACGTTCCAGGCTTTGCCCGAGCCATTCGGCCAGGTCTGGCCGATAGCGACTGGCATTGACCGGCACGCCAAAGCGCGGGCGCTGGAATGCTTCGATTTCGCCGTAGGGATAATGCCCTGTCAGCAGAAAATACAAGGTCACGCCGACGGCATACAAATCCTGTTGCGCGGTCGGCGCGGTGCCACCGAAGGCTTCCGGCGCTATATAGCTGGGTGTGCCGGGCAGCACGTTGGCCTGGTCTTCGGACAGGCCCGGGCAGTACGCCAGGCCGAAATCCAGCAAACGCAACTCCCCGTCATCGCCCAGGTGCAGGTTTTCCGGCTTGATGTCGCGGTGGTAGATCTGCCTTCGATGCAGCAGGCCCACCGCCCGCACCAGCCGTTGCGCCAACTCCAACCATTGGGCGAGAGGTAGTGGCCCGTCCTGGTTGAACAGCTCGGCCAGGGTCATGCCCGAGTATTCGCGCATCACGTAGTACAAATGCTGACGCTGGGGAACGCCATGGACCTCGGGAAACTGTCGCCCCGCGACCCGTTTGAGAAACCATTCTTCCGACAGCAATGCCTGGCCAGCCCGGGTGTCGTCCCGTAGCTGCCCGGGCAAGGTTTTCAGCAGCCACGGCTGGCCCTGACCGTCGTGTACCCGGTAGAGCAATGACTGTTGGCTCTGGCCGAGCAGGCCTTCGATCTGCCAGCCTTCGAACACCTGGCCCGGTTTCAGCGCCGGCGGCAGGGGCCATTGCTGCAATTGGATCAGTGCATCGCCGATGCTCGCTTCACCCAACGCATCGACTCGCACCAACAGGGCGCTGGCGTTGTCCTGGCTACCGGCCAGGTGCGCGGCGTTGACCAGTGTCTGCGCCGCGAGGTCGAGGTCCGGCTGGTCGCGAAGGATGCCGGCGATGGCCGTGTCCCCCAGGACCGCCCAGACCCCGTCGCTGAGCAGGACGAAGGTTTCGTCGGTGCGCAGTTCGCCGTCGAGAAAGTCCAGGATCAGGTGTTGATCCAGTCCCAGGGCACGCTTGAGCACATGTTGCATGCCCTGTTGTTCCCAGACGTGGTCTTCGCTGACCCGTTGCAACTGGTCGGCGTGCCAGCGGTAGACCCGGCAATCACCGACATGCGCGAGGGTGAAGCGCCGACCGCGCAGGACCAGGGCGCTGACGGTGGTGAGCAGCGGCTGCCCGCCGCCGTTGGCCTGCAACCAGCGATTCTGCGCCAGTAACAAGCGGTCCAGCGCTTGGGCCACGCCCCAGGTCTGTGGCGTGGCGTAGTAGTCCAGGGCCAGGGCCTGCAAGGTCGAACGGGCGGCCAGCCCGCCATCGGCGCATTGGCTCACGCCGTCGGCGATGGCGAACAGGTATCCCTTGCTGGCGGCCAGGGCCGGGGCCGGGGTGACCAGGCGCAAGGCGTCCTGGTTCTCTTCCCGTGGGCCGATGGCGCTGGCTTCGGCGAAACTCAGTTGCAGGCTCATGGTTGCAGGTTATACCCGAGCAGCGGTGACAGCGGCCGAACCCCAAGTGGTCCTCCAGCGACGTTTTACACCGTGCAGGCCGAACCAGGCCAGGACACCGAGGCTGGCGAACAACCACAGCGCCAGTTGATAGCTGCCGGTGCTCTGCTTGATCGCGCCCATGCCCGCCGCGAGGGCGAAGCCACCGATGCCGCCGGCCATGCCGATCAGCCCGGTCATCACGCCGATTTCGCGGCGGAAGCGTTGTGGCACCAGTTGGAACACCGCGCCGTTGCCTGCACCGAGACCGAGCATGGTGCAGACGAACAGGGCCAGGGCCGCATAGGAACTTGGCAGGTTGAAACCCACCGCCGCGATGCAGACTGCCGCTACGGTGTACATGCCGAGCAAGGTGCGGATGCCGCCGAAACGATCGGCCAGGGCGCCGCCTAGTGGCCGCATCAGGCTGCCACCGAAGACGCAGGCGGCGGTGTAGTAGCCGGCGGTTACCGGGCTCAGGCCATATTGGTCGTTGAAGTAGCCGGGCAGGGCACTGGCCAGGCCGATGAAACCGCCAAAGGTCACGCTGTAGAAGAACATGAACCACCAGCTGTCACGGTCGCCCAGGGCCTTGAGGTAGTCGGCCATGGATTTGGCTTTCGGCCGCTCGGGGGCATTCTTGGCCAGCCAGGCGAAGAGCACCAGGGTCAGCACCAGCGGGATCAGCGCGAAGCCGAACACGTTGGTCCAGCCGAAGGCCACCGCCATGACCGGGGCGATCAACGCGGCGAGCACGGTGCCCGAGTTACCAGCACCGGCAATGCCCATGGCCTTGCCCTGATGCTGTGGCGGATACCACTGGGACGCCAGCGGCAGGGCCACGGCGAACGAAGCACCGGCCACGCCCAGGAACAGGCCCAGCAGCAGGGCTTGTTCATAGCTGTGGATGCCCAGTTTCCAGGCGCAGAACAGCGCGCTGATCACAATCACCTGGCCCACCATGCCGGCGGTCTTTGGTGAAATCCGATCGGCCAGCAGGCCCATGAACAAGCGCAATACGGCGCCAGCCAGGATCGGCGTTGCCACCATCAGGCCGCGTTGTTGGGTGGTCAGGTGCAGGTCGGCGGAGATCTGCACCGCCAGTGGGCCGAGCAGGTACCAGACCATGAAACTCAGGTCGAAATAGAGGAAGGCCGCGAACAGTGTCGGGGTATGGCCGGATTTCCAGAAGCTTGAATTCATCGCGCACCTCAGCTGTAAAAGTCTCGAGAAATGAGTCAGTGCTTTGAGCAGTGCGCCGTCTGTGGTCGCACCACCGGCCCCGAGGGGCCAAAACAAAAAAACGCCGCAACCCGGATCGCCAGAGAGGCAAGGAGGGTGTGCGACGTCTTTGTCGTAGGTGGGGCAACCGCCGTTGGTTACCTGTGGGTTTGCTTAAGCGAGATCTGTGCCAACCCGAGAGATTGGGGGGAGCCTTATCGCGAGCAGGCTCGCTCCCACAGTTGATCGGAGGTGTTCGCAAATATCGTGTTCACCCCCGCAAACCTTGTGGGAGCGAGCTTGCTCGCGATGGCGGCGGGTCAGTCGATATTGATGTTGGATGCACAACCGCTATCGCGAGCAAGCTCGCTCCCACAGTGGATTTGGGGTGTTCGCGAATGCTGTGTTCACCCCTGGACCTGTGGGAGCGAGCCTGCTCGCGAAGGGACCAGGCCAGGTGCTACAAGGCCTTCAGCCCAGCAACTCATTCATGGCAATGATCTGTTCCGCCACCTGGATCAGCTTCTGCTGGCGGCTCATGGCCTGGCGGCGCATCAAGGTGTAGGCCTGCTCCTCGTTGCATTCCTTCATTTTCATCAGCATGCCCTTGGCCAGTTCGATGCGCTTGCGTTCGGCCAGTTGCTGGTCCCGGGCCAGGAGCTGGGCGCGCAGGGCCTGGTCGCTTTCGAAGCGGGCCATGGCCACATCGAGGATCGGTTGCAGGCGCGCGGCGTGGATGCCTTCGACGATGTAGGCGCTCACGCCCGACTTGATTGCCTGGCGCATCACATCCGGGTCGTGCTCGTCGGTAAACATGACGATCGGTCGTGGTTGGTCGCGGCTGACCAGCACCACTTGTTCCATCACATCGCGCCCGGGTGACTCGGTATCGATCAGAATTACGTCCGGACGCACCGTTTCGACGCGTGCCGGCAGGTCAATGGTCAAGCCGGATTCGTCGATGACTTCGAATCCGGCCTCAATCAGGGCGGCCTTGAGGCGGCCGACTTTTTTCGCCGTGTCGTTGATCAGCAGGATACGCAGCATGGTCGAGGCTCCTGTCAGCGGCTGGCGAGAAGGGGAGCCGCATCGCTCAAGGCGTGCAGTTTGAAGCTGCGGGCGTACCCGGCCGGATCCGAGCCGTCCCAGGTGATGCCGTCGATCAGTTGGCTGCTGCGCATGTTCAGGTGTGGAGCCGCGATGTCCAGCGCCGCGCAGGCTTCACGGTACAGCTTGAGTTGCTGGACCTGCTGCGCCACGGCCAGGTAGTCCGGGTCTTCGCGCAGCAGGCCCCAACGACGGAACTGCGTCATGAACCACATGCCATCGGACAGATACGGCAGGTTCACCTCGCCGTTGCCATGAAAGCGCATCGCGTGAGGGTCCTGCCAGCTGTTGCCCAGGCCATCGGCGTAGATCCCCAGCAGCCGGGGTTCGATGCAATCCAGTGGCGCGTCGAGGTATTCGGGCGCACTCAACAGTTGCGCGGTGCTGCGACGGTTCTCGGGGCTTTGTTCGATGAAGCGGCTGGCTTCGAGGATCGCCATCACCAGTGCCCGGGCGGTATTGGGGTACTGCTCGACGAACGCGCGGGTGCAGCCGAGGACTTTTTCCGGGTGATCGGGCCAGATGGTCTGGGTGGTCGCCAGGGTGAAGCCCAGGTTCTGTTTCACCGCGCTGGCGCACCAGGGTTCGCCGACGCAGAACCCGTCGATACGCCCGGCTTGCAGGTGGGCGATCATTTGCGGCGGCGGCACCACCACGCTGTCGACATCCGTCAGGGGGTGGATGCCCTGGGCGGCGAGCCAGTAATAGAGCCACATGGCGTGGGTGCCGGTGGGGAAAGTCTGGGCGAAGGTCAGTTTCGGGCGAGTTTGGTGCACGTGGTGCTCCAGTGCCTCAGGACTGGTCACGCCCTGGGCCTGGAGGCCATGGGACAGGTTGATGCTCTGGCCGTTCTGGTTCAGGCCCATCAGTACAGCCATGTCGGTCGGTGCCACGCCGCCGATGCCCAGGTGCACCGCATAGATCAGGCCGTACAGGCTGTGGGCGGCGTCGATTTCACCGCTGACCAGCTTGTCCCGCAGGTTGGCCCAGGACGTCTGGCGCTTGAGGTTCAGGGTCAGGCCGTAGGGTTGGGCGAAACCCTGGGTGGCGGCCACCACCACCGGCGCGCAATCACTCAAGGCCATGAAACCAAGGTTGACCGCGCTCTTTTCCGGGGCATCGCTGCCGTTGACCCAGGCCAGGGGGTTGGCTGGAACTTCATTCATCGCGCATCACCTTCTACATAAAAAAGCGCCGTACCCGGACGGCTGCCAGAGCAGGGCCGGATGACGACGCCGTTGTCCCTAAAAACTAGTGTGGCACGCATTCCGCCGTTGGTATGGGCGCCGATGAACTCTAATGGTGCAAGGCATATGCCAGCCCGACGCCTCATCACCTTTCCATCAGGATTCAAGGCGCCGTGTCTTTCATCCTGTCGCTCCTTGAACCGCCACGTAACAAAGGAGACGGCTGTGCAAAACAAATCATTTCGCGCCACGGCATGGCCTGATCTGCGCGAACGCGTGCTGCACCTGCGTGTCGCCCAAAGCCCGGTTCAACTGAGCGCCGCGGGACTTGGGCTCGATCGCTGCCTGCCGGTCGGTTGGCAAGGGCTGGTGGTGCTGCGCGATTCGCTGGCGTTCACGGGCGGCGAGCTGCATGTATTGCCTGTGTGCGCCGCGTCGCTGGTGAAGCTGCAGGCTTTTTTCGACATGAGCGATGCCTTCGCCGAACAAAGGGCTGAGGTTGCGCCGTGGGCGGTGTTGCCGGTGGCGGATGAGATCGTCCGATCCGGGGAACGGCTCGAGCGCTGGTACATCGAGCAAGCGATGGGCGGTACCTCGGATTATCACGCGGTCGCCAACCTGTTGCGTCATCACGAGAGCTACGGGCTCGTGCGGTTTTTGTTGGAACAAGGCACTCGCAGCGAAAAACTCAACACCCTGGCGCAGCGCTACGGCGTATCGGTTTCGCATTTTCGAAGGCTTTGCCGACAGGCCCTGGGCAGTGCGGCCAAGCCAGCCCTGCGTGGCTGGCGCACCGCCCAGGCGTTGTTGAACATGAGCCTTCAGGACGGCTCGCTGACCGATGTGGCACTGGAGTTCGGCTTTGCCTCTTCTTCGCATTTCTCCAAGGAAGTCCGCGAATTGGTGGGCTTCGCGCCGAGCAATCTCGCCGACATCACCTACCTTTCCGGTCATTGATCCGATGAGCCGCCGATGGGTATCCCTGCCCCTGTTGTCCGTCTGCTTGAGCACGGTGTTGCCGCTCGCACCCATTGTCGTGCGAGCCGATGTCTATACCTTCGAAGCCCGTGAACAGAGCGCGCGGACCTTCTTCAGTGAACTGTCCGGGTCGTTGGGCAAGCCGGTCGTTGTCAGCAAGGTCGCCGCGACCAAGCGGATTGGCGGTACGTTCGATCTGCGCACGCCACAACGGACTTTTGAACGAGTCAGCGCGCAGATGGGGCTGATCTGGTACAGCGATGGCCAGGCGATTTATCTGTATGACGCCTCGGAAATCAAAAGCTCCATGGCGTCCTTGCAGACCTTGACCGTGGCCAAGCTGCTGGGGTTTCTCAAACAGTCCGGGCTGCATGATGCCCGCTATCCACTACGCAATGATGGATTGCGCACGTTTCACGTCTCCGGGCCGCCCATCTACGTTGATCTGGTGCTGCAAGCGGCCGGGTTGATGGACAACCAGCGCTCCGAACTGTTGCTCGGCAAGCAGCAGATTGGCGTGATCCATGTGCGCAATACCTTCGTCAGTGACCGCAAATATGAGCTGCGCGATGACAAAGTGATCATCCCCGGACTGGCGACCGTGATCGAGCAACTGTTGCGCGGCGAAAAGCACGAGGTCGAGCCGGCGGTGGCGCAAGCTCCTGGTCAGCGACCGCCCGGGTCGATGCCGGTGTTTCCCCTGGAGGGCCTGGCGAACACAGCCTCGGAGCAAGATCCAATGGCGCCGCGCGTCATTGCCCGAGAGGTGGCCGCCGGCAATATCCGGGTGGTGGCCTACCCGGACACCAACAGCCTGTTGGTCAAGGGGCTGCCGGAGCAGGTGCGTTTTATCGAAAACCTGGTCGATGCCCTGGACACGCCGAAACGCCACGTCGAGTTGTCGTTGTGGATCATCGATCTGCACAAGGATGAACTCAATCAGTTGGGCATCAACTGGCAAGGCGCCGTGAAATCCGGGGGCACCTTCAGCGCATCCCTCAACGCTGGCTCGGCGACCACCCTCGATGGCGCGTCGTTCGTGACCCAGGTCATGGCGATGGAGCGGACCCAGCGAGCGAACGTGGTCTCGCGCCCGGTCATCCTGACGCAGGAGAACGTGCCGGCGATTTTCGACAACAACCGCACGTTTTATGCCCCGCTGGTCGGGGAGCGCAGCGTCGACTTGCAGCATGTGACCTACGGCACGCTGGTGAGCGTACTGCCCCGGTTCGCCCAGGCGGACGAGATCGAAATGTCGCTCAATATCGAGGACGGCAACGAAGTCGAGAATCCCGGCCAGGGGGAGCACCAGGGCGCGTTGCCGACGGTCGGCCGTACCCGCATCAGTACGGTGGCGCGGGTGCCCCAGGGCAAGAGTCTGCTGGTGGGCGGCTTCACCCGCGATGACCACGGCGAGCAAATCGGGCGCGTACCGGTGTTGGGGTCGATTCCGTGGATCGGACGCTTGTTCAGCTATCGCCAGAGCCGCTCGGCCAACACCGTGCGGGTGTTCCTGATCCAGCCCAAAGAGATTCGCGACGGTTTTGAACCCGCCACCGTCGAACACGGCGCGCAGTTGCTGAGCCCGGAGCAGTATGAGCGTCTGCGCCGCTCCTATTTTCGACTGTCAGAACCATGATCCTGCCGCCGATCTCCCTGGGTGGCCGAGCGGCCCAGGCCCGGCTGAATACCGAGAAGGCCGCCGAACATCCGCAGCCGCCGATAGAGGCCGAGACAGGGCTGGATGACGGCGCGACGGCGGCGGTGGCGCAGCGCCTCGTGCAGATCAGCGATGAGTTGTCAGCGGCGCTGACGCAATTTCGTGGCCGGCGCTTGTTCGAGCAAAAGTCCGAGGGGCTGACCGATACCTTCGAGCGCGTGCTGGAGGACGATACCGTGCCCAAGGCGCGGCAGGTACTGAGCCTGGCGCGGCTGGCGGATAAACCCGTCACCTGGTTGCTGCAAATGGCGCGACAACTGTTCCCCGATGACAGCGACCTGGCGCTGGTGCTGCGGGCGTTGTTGCGCCGAAGGACATTGGAAGCGCGCACACGGCAGCGACTCGAAACGCTCTTGCAGACGGTGATTGCCCAAGGCTCTCCCAAGCGTATGAACGCCGGGATCAACGCCGCGCTCAAGGCCAGGCTGTTCGGTGCGGCCATGGCGGTGCGTGCCGGGCTGTTGCGCGAGACTTACCGGGATTTCCTCGAGTCCGACGACGGTCCGCTCAGTTGTTACCAGGACTGGATTGCCCTGTACGGCCCGGCACAACGCAAGGGGGTGTTGGCCTTCATCGAAGCCGCGCTACTGACCGATATCAGCGCCCAGGACCCCAGTTGCTCGCGCGCCGAGTTCGGCCAACTGCTGGCCCGGGTGATCGACCTCAAACGCCTGCGCTCAGCCGATGAGTTGTTTATAGGCGCACTGCTCGGCGATGCGCTCATCTGCCGGCACAACCCCGATGAGTCCGACTGGCTGGTGTTCCTGTTCGGCGTGTTGACCTACCCCGATGAACTCGACCAGCTGTTACTCGGGGTGTTGGGGGAGGGTGTGCTGCTCAGTGCCCACCGTGAGCGTTCGATGCTGCTCCAGACCGTGCGCCGGCTCAGCCTGCAATTGCCATCGCCCCTGTTTGCCGACGAAGACGCGCCGTTGCGCCTGGCCGCACAGTTCACCCGCCTGGCAGACGTTGCCTATGCCCACGAATGCATCGACCAGCGCCGCGCCGGCGGCCATCCATGATGTTGTCCCGGAGCCAGGCCTGAATGCTCAATGTATTTCTGCGCAACGTCGGTGCTCGCCCGGAGCTGCTGATCCTGACATTGATGGTGATGATCATTGCCATGCTGATCATCCCGCTGCCGACGGTGCTGGTGGATTTTCTCATCGGCCTGAACATCGTCATCTCGCTGTTGGTGTTCATGGGCTCGTTCTACATCGAGCGCATCCTCAGCTATTCGACGTTCCCGGCGTTGCTGCTGTTGACGACGCTGTTTCGCCTGGCGCTGTCGATCAGCACCAGCCGCTTGATTCTCAGTCAGGCCGATGCCGGTGAGATCATTGCGTCGTTCGGTGACTTCGTCATCGGCGAAAGCCTGGTGGTGGGCTTCGTGATTTTTTCCATCGTTACCATTGTCCAGTTCATCGTCATCACCAAAGGCTCGGAGCGGGTCGCTGAAGTGGCGGCGCGTTTCTCCCTGGACGGCATGCCCGGCAAGCAGATGAGCATCGACGGTGACCTCAAGGCCGGCGCCATCGACGCGGCCCAGGCCCGGGAAAAGCGCAGCGTGCTGGAGCGTGAAAGCCAGTTGTACGGCTCTTTCGACGGGGCGATGAAATTCATCAAGGGCGATGCCATCGCCGGCATCATCATTATCTTCGTCAACTTCATCGGCGGCATGGCCATCGGTGTCGGGCAACTGGGCATGGACATGTCCACGGCCCTGTCGACCTACACCCTGTTGACCATCGGCGATGGTCTGGTTGCGCAGATCCCCGCGCTGCTGATCGCCATCGGCGCCGGCTTCATCGTCACTCGCGTCAATGGCGATGACAGCAACCTGGGGCGCAACATGCTCGCCCAGATGCTGGGTAACCCGTTCGTCCTCGGCGTCACCGCGTTGCTGGCGGTGGGCGTGGGCCTGTTGCCGGGTTTTCCGCTGCTGACCTTTTTGTCGATCGCCAGTGTGCTGGGGCTGGTGGTGTTTGTGCGCCATCGCCGATCCTCGCGTCCGGCCGGCTCGGGGGAAAGCCGTGCCGCACCCGCCGAGCAGGACGCGTTGCCGAGCGATTCCGGGTTGCTGGAGGATATCGACAACATTGCCACCGAAACCGTCGCCCTGATGTTGCTGGTGCCCACCGCGCGCCTGCAAGCGTTGGAGAAGGACCGTTGGGCCGCGCGCTTTCGCAGCCAGTTCTTCGTCGATTACGGACTGCGCATTCCCGAACCGCAGCTACGGGCCAGCGAGGCACTGCCGGCCCATCAAGTGGCGGTGCTGATCAATGAGGTGCGCGCCGAGCAGTTCGATATTCATTTCGAGCACTGGCGCCTGCTGGACTATTCCCCGGAACTGGAGCCCTTGGGTTTTGCCCTGGTGCGCGGCAACGACAGCAATCGCTTGGGCGGTGTCTGGGTCACTGCGGCTGACCGTGAACGGGTGCAGCAGTTGGGCTATCACCTGAGACCGGCGGATGAGGAATGTTATCGCTGCCTGGTCACGCTGCTGGCGCGCAACATCCAGGAGTTTTTCGGCGTGCAGGAAACCAAGCAGTTGCTCGACGAAATGGAAGCGCGCTACCCCGACCTGCTCAAGGAAGTCTATCGCCACGTCACGGTGCAGAAGATCGCCGAAGTGCTGCAACGCCTGATTGGCGAGCGCATTTCCGTGCGCAACATGAAACTCATCCTCGAATCCCTCGCCCATTGGGCCTCCCGGGAAAAGGATGTGCTGGCGCTGGTCGAACACGTACGCGGCGCGATGGCCCGCTACATCAGCAACAAGTTTGCCCAGGGCAACGACCTGCGGGTGCTGTTGCTGTCGGCGGAGTTCGAAGACGTGGTGCGCCGAGGCATCCGGCAAACCTCGGGCGGCAGTTTCCTCAACCTGGAACCGGCCGAGTCCGAAGAGCTGATGGACCGCCTCAGCGTCGGCCTGGACAGCGTGCACATCGCCCACAAGGACATGGTGCTGCTGTGTTCGGTGGATGTGCGGCGCTACATCAAGAAACTGATCGAGGGACGCTTCCGGGAGCTGGACGTGATGTCGTTCGGCGAAATCTCCGAGACCGTCTCGGTCAATGTCATCAAAACCCTGTGAGGAAACCCTGTAAATGGTACCGATGGATATCGCCGGCCTACTGCGTCAAGCGCTACGTCATAGTGGCTGCGCGGACAGCCAGATAGCTCACTTCGACGGCCACGGCACGATAGAAATGCGGATGAGGAATCTGCCTGATGTCAACGTGGCGGTCGTTGAAGGCGATGTATGGATCTGGGCGGTGGTTGCCGAAGCGACCCCGCAGACATTCAATTATTGCGCCTTCGACCTGATGCAGTTTCTGCTTGAAGGCAACGCTTTTTCCCGCACCGGGCAATTGCACCTGTGCGAAGTCGAGGGGCGATTGGAGTTGCGTTTGATGGCCAATGCCCTGGCATTGAGTGATGCCGAACATTTGGCGCAGGCGTTGGACTCCTTTGTACAGGCCGTCGAAGCATTGTTGGAAATCCTGCGTCGATGAATCTGCGGCTGGAAAGGCAGGCCGCCCACCCGTTGCGTTTGAACGGGCCCTTGATCGAAGCGGCGCTGGGCGAGGTGGTGGTCGGCGAAGTCTGTGAAGTGCGCCGGCATTGGCGCTTGCCCGAGGTCACTGCGCGGGCGCAGGTCATCGGCTTCAAACCCGGCGTGGTTTTTCTCAGTTTGCTGGGCGATGCCAAAGGTTTGTCCCGGGAATCGATGATCGTGCCCACGGGCGCGATCCTGCAGCTGACTTGCAGTGATGCCTTGCTCGGCAGCGTGGTGGATCCCCAGGGCATGATCGTCGAGCGCCTGGCACCGTCGACGGCGGTGGCGCAACAGAACCGCCCGGTGGATGCCGACCCGCCGACGTACCAGCAACGGCGCCCGGTGGCGGAACCCTTGAGCACCGGTATTCGCGTGATCGACGGCTTGCTGACCTGCGGTGTCGGCCAGCGCATCGGCATTTTTGCCGCCGCCGGCTCCGGTAAAACCACCTTGATCAATATGCTGATCGAACACTCGGATGCGGATGTGTTCGTGATCGGCCTGATTGGCGAACGCGGCCGTGAAGTGACCGAGTTCATCGAGCATTTGCGCCAGTCGCCCAAGTGCGCCCGGTGCGTGGTGGTGTACGCCACTTCGGATTTTTCCTCGGTGGACCGCTGCAACTCGGCGCTGCAAGCCACGGCCATCGCCGAATACTTTCGCGACCAGGGAAAGCGCGTGGTGTTGCTGCTGGACTCGTTGACCCGCTACGCCCGCGCCCGCCGCGACCTGGCCTTGGCGGCTGGTGAAGCGCCGGCGCGGCGCGGCTATCCGGCTTCGGTGTTCGATGCCTTGCCGCGCTTGCTGGAACGGCCTGGCGTGACGGCGAGCGGCAGCATCACCGCCTGGTACACGGTGCTGTTGGAAAGTGACGATGAACCGGACCCGATTGCCGAGGAGATCCGCTCGATTCTCGACGGCCACGTCTACCTCAGCCGGGCCCTGGCGGCCAAGGGGCACTATCCGGCCATCGATGTATTGCGCAGCGTCAGCCGGGTGGCGACGCAAGTCACTACGCCGCAGGTCCAGCAACTGGCGGCGTCGACCCGGGAAACCCTGGCGCGTCTTGAGCAACTGCAGGTCTTTCTCGACATGGGCGAGTACAGCCCGGGCGCGGACGCGGCCAATGACCATGCCATGCAGCGTCGCGAAGCCCTGAGCCAGTGGTTGCGCCAGCCGACAGGCGAGTGTTGCGCGCCGGACGAAACCTTGCGGAGTCTGCATGAAATCATTGCCTGACCAGCGACGCCTGTTGGCTTTCAGTCAGTTCCGCCGGCAACGCGGCGAACAGGCCGTGCTGCGGGTCCAGCGCCAGTTGCAGCCGCTGCTTGCCGAGCGCGGTGGCTTCGAGGAACAGGAGGCTGCGCTGCAACGCCTGTTGGCCAGTCATCGGGCCAATGACTGTGTGCTGGAGCACGGGCAACTGTTGGCGCTGTTGCGCACCCAGGCGGTGATCCGGCGGCGGATCGATCTGCTGCGTGTCGAGCGCGACCGCGTGGAGCAGCAATGCCGGCAGGTCGAGCAGCAGTTGCAGGCGCAGCATGAACACCTGCGCTTGCTCCAACGCAAGCACGACAAGTACGTGCGCTCGGTCCAGCAACTGTTGCGTGCGCAGCGGCTTGAAGCGGTGCGCCGGGAAGAACGAGAACTGGAAGAGATGATCGGGGTTCGGCGATGAAAGAAATATCTGTGGTGCCTGCTCGACCGGTGCAAACCCTGGACCCCGTCGATGAAGGCCCAATCGATGAGCTGCAAGACCCACTCGTCCCGGTGCAAGAGGATGAGCTGCCGCAAGGTGTGCTGGATCTTGTGGTTGCGCTGATTCGGCAGCGACAACCGACGATGGAAATCGCTCGGGCAGTGACGGGGCATTCGATGAACATGGCCCAGGCGGCGGTGGAGGTCGATCACGATGAAGCACGATCGATTGTCCCGACAACGACGGACCTGGAACCTGATAGAGCACCACCGACAGCCCGCAACGCGATGCCTTTTCCACACGCCGATCAGCTGTTCAACAAAGCGATACAACACGCATTGCCCCAACGCCTGGAGCCTGTTGCTTCCGCCCGCGATCACCTGGCGGCGCCGACATCCCCAGCGTCGATCGAGCCGATGACGCTCGAGCCTTTCACCGCTCCCGATACGCGCTCGATGCCGCGCTTAGATGAGCCGTTACCCCAAGCGCCGCAGAGCTTTTACGGCACGCGCCATGCTCCTTCGGTTGCCCCTGCATCGATCCTGCCAGCGGCAACATCGGCAGCGCCGCCAACGCCCGAGGTCATGGTCGAGCCCTTGTCGGGTGCCGACCGGGGCTTGCTGCAAGTGCCTTTCAACAGAGGGGCGGCCAGCGGGCAAGTGACGATCAGTCGGCTGCCCGAGGAACCCACTCGGCAACTGACGCTCAGCCCCAGCAATGCCCTGGTGTTCGAGCAACTCAAGGCGCCTTTCGAACTGGCCCGGGAACCTGCCTGGCGGCTGGCTGACAGCGGTGGCGAGCAGCAGCGCCAGGGTTCACAGCAGCAGCCGGATGAAGATCAGGACGAACAGTCCGGGTTTGAAGCGTGAGCGCATTGCGGCTCCGTCGGATCGATTCTGTCGCCCATGCCCACGCACAGGCGATTCAACGCTGGCGGCGCGCCGGTCGGGACGCGGGTTCGGCCAAGGTGCCGGTGCGCCCCGGCTACCTGGGCTTTTGCGCAGAAGGTGACGGCACGCATTGGCAGGGGCTGATCCTGGCCCGCGACTGGTTGCATCACACGCTCCCGACCTTGCAATCGTTGCTGGTGCTCGAGTGCCCGTTACCGAGCATCGTCGAGTTGTTTCGGACGGTGTCGCGGCCCCTGCTACTGGAGGTGGACGAATTGCATTACCGCACGCTGACGGACATCGAATGCGTGGCCCAGGATCGATTGCCGACGCATGACTTGCCATGGCTCGACGCCCCTCGGGGGCGCGTGTGGTTGACCCAATTGCCGTCCCGCACCGCTATGCGAGGTCCGTTGGAACCCGGCTCATGGTTGAACGATTTGCCCTTGCGCCTGGCGCTGGTGCTCGGCGTCAGTCACCTGAGTCTTGCCAGTCGGATACGCCTGAGTGAAGGCGATGTCTTGCGTATCACCCAGCGGACTCAACGCTGCTTTTTGGCGGACCGCTGTCTGGGCGTTTTCACCTTTACCGAAGAGGGTTTACACATGCAACCGACCGTGGCCGACGCCAATCTGGAGAACACGCCTGAGCCCGACGTGGATATCGACCTGGGTACGCTGCCGGTGCACCTGGAGTTCCTGCTCGCGACCCATGAAACCGACCTGGCGACGCTGTCGCAAGTCATCGCGGGGCAATTGATCCCGTTGGCCGACGACGCGGTGCGACACATCGAGGTGCGTGCCAACGGCAAGCCGATTGCCCAGGGAGAGTTGGTGCAGTTGGACGGCCAGTTGGGTGTTGAATTGCTCAAGGTCTATCGGAACGACGGCGATGAATGACGTCTCGCTGATCGCGCTGCTGGCATTCGCTTCGCTGTTGCCGTTCCTGGCGGCGGCGGGCACCTGCTACCTCAAGTTCTCCATCGTCTTCGTCATCGTGCGCAACGCCTTGGGCCTGCAACAAGTGCCGTCGAACATGGCGCTCAATGCGATTGCGCTGATGCTGGCGATTTTCGTCATGACGCCGGTCATGAAGCAGGGCCATGACTACTACAAGACCGAGGCGGTGGCCTTCACCGATATCGAGTCGGTGGTGAATTTCGCCGAGAACGGCCTGGGCAGCTACAAGGACTATCTGCGCAAGTACACCGACCCGGAACTGGCGCTTTTTTTTGAACGGGCCCAGGTGGTCCAGGATGAAACCGACGCCGACTGGCTCGCCGATGAAGAACTGGCGCCGTCGTTGTTTTCGCTGCTGCCGGCCTATGCCCTGAGCGAAATCAAGAGCGCCTTCAAGATCGGTTTCTACCTGTATCTGCCCTTCGTGATCGTCGACCTGGTGATCTCCAGCATCCTGCTGGCGCTGGGCATGATGATGATGAGCCCGGTGATCATTTCCGTGCCGATCAAACTGGTGCTGTTTGTCGCCCTCGACGGCTGGGCGCTGCTGTCGACCGGGCTGGTCAAGCAATACCTGACCCTGCTGGCATAGGCCCACGTCCATGAACGAGCTGGTCTATGCCGGTAACAAGACCCTGTACCTGATTCTGCTGATGGTGGCCTGGCCGATCATCGTTGCCACGGTGGTCGGCCTGGTGGTCGGGTTGATCCAGACCGTGACCCAGTTACAGGAACAGACGCTGCCGTTCGGTTTCAAGCTGCTGGCGGTCGCCGCGTGTCTGTTTCTGCTCTCGGGCTGGTACGGCGAAACCCTGCTGGATTTCAGTCGTGAAGTCATTCGCCTGGCGTTGGGTTAGCCCGATGTCGGTGACGTTGTTCTTCGAGCTGTACGCCTGGTTTGCGGCGGCGGTATTGGGCGTGGCGCGTCTGGCGCCGATTTTCTTCATGTTGCCGTTTCTCAACAGCGGTGTGCTGACAGGCGTGGCGCGCCAAGCGGTGATTGTGTTGGTCGCGCTGGGGTTCTGGCGCTATGTCGGCGTGCCCGCGCCGGCCCTCGACAGCGTTGCCTTTCTTGGCCTGGTGTTGCGTGAGGCGGGTATCGGCGTGCTGTTGGGGTTGCTGTTGTGCTGGCCGTTCTGGGTGCTGCACGCGATGGGCAACCTGATCGACAACCAGCGCGGGGCCATGCTCAGCAGCACGGTGGATCCGGCCAACGGTGTCGATACGTCGGAGTTGGCGAATTTCCTCCAGCTGTTTGCGGCGGCGGTTTATCTCGAAGGTGGCGGCATGTTGTTGATGCTCGAAACCGTCGGTCACAGTTATCGCATCTGCGCGCCGGCCCAAGGCTGCGAGCTGCATCTGTCGGCCCTGCATGGTGTGCTCGACGGGCTGGTGGGCAAGACCCTGGTGATCAGCGCGCCGGTGGTCGCCACCTTGCTGGTCAGCGAAGCGTTGCTCGGTTTGCTCTCGCGGTATGCGCCGCAGATGAACGCCTTCTCGGTGTCGCTGACGGTCAAGAGCCTGGTGGCGCTGGTGGTGTTGATGTTGTATTTCGGCGTGCATCTGCCGGATGAAGTCCTGCGCATGGGCATGAGGTCCGAGGCGCTGGCGGATTATCTGGGTGACGGCGGGGAGGGCGGGCATGTCGTCCAGCGCCTCGAAGACTGAAAAACCTACCGCCAAGCGCCTCAGGGATGCGGCCCGCAAAGGCCAGACGTTCAAGGCCAAGGACCTGGTGATCACCTGCCTGACCTTGTGCGGCATCGCGTACATGGTCTTCAACAGCTCGCTGGGCGAGATCATGGAGGTCTACCGGCGCATCATCGCCAGCGATTTTGACACGGACCTGCAAGCGTATTCGGCGATGCTGGTGCAGGTCGGCCTCAAGGCGTTGCTGCCGTTGTTGTTGGTGTGCGTGCTGACCAGTGCCTTGCCGGCCCTGCTGCAAAGCGGTTTTGCCCTGGCCAGCGAAGCGCTGAAGCTGAATCTTGGCGCGTTGAACCCGATCAATGGTTTCAAGAAATTGTTCAGCCTGCGCACCGTCAAGGACACGTTCAAGGCGTTGTTGTACCTGGGCAGTTTTGCCATGGCGCTGTGGCTCGTCTGGGTCACCCAGCGGCAATTGCTGTTTGCCCAACTGTTCGTCCAGGCGCCGGACTTGTTCGCGATCTGGGGGCATCTGTTGCTGGTGCTGGTGCTGGCATTCCTGGCGTGCGTCCTGCTGATCGTCGTGCTCGATGCCCTCAGCGAATACTGGTTGTTCATGAAAGACCAGATGATGGACAAGGACTCGGTCAAGCGCGAACACAAGGAGCAGGACGGCAACCCGCAGATCAAGGGCCGCCGCCGTGACCTGCATATGGAGCTGTTGTCGGAGCAGGTCAAATCCGATGTGCGCAGCTCACGCATGATCATCGCCAACCCCACTCACATTGCCATCGGCGTGTACTTCCGCCCGGAAATCACGCTGCTGCCGTTTATCTCCCTGATGGAAACCAACCAGCGTGCCCTGGCCGTGCGGGCGTATGCCAAAGAGGTCGGGGTGCCGGTGATCAACGACGTCGCACTGGCCCGACGCATCTTCAAGACCCACCAGCGCTACAGCTTCCTCCAGGTGCAGGAAGTCGAGCAAGTGCTGCGGTTGCTGATCTGGCTGGAGCAGGTTGAACAGGCTTGAGGTCCAGCCCAACCCTGGTGGCAAGGAGGGGCTGTGGGAGCAAGGCTTGCCCGCGATGCAGGCGCCTCGTTTCCCCTGAGACCGCGCGGTCCTCATCGCGGGCAAGCCTTGCTCCCACAGAAACCCCCTCGCCACAAAAGCATTCTCGCCAGGCAGGAGGTTCTTGCGCGTTTCAACAACAGCATGAGCGCAATTTGGCAGCGTGCCCTCCGACGTTTTGGCTCAATGGCATCGGTCAGCGACGCTGGCGTTTTTTCAGGAGTGTGGCTGATGAGTCGCGACAACAAACAAGACGAGCAGGTGGCCCAGGACGTCGTCGACGCGATGCTCGGCGGTGCGGCGTTGAAAGATGTGCAAGGCATCAGTGACGAGCACATGGACAGTCTCTATGCCTTCGCTTTCCAGTTCTACGAACAAGGGCGGCTGGACGATGCCGAGAAGTTCTTTCACTTCCTGTGCATCTACGACTTCTACAACAGCCATTACTGGATGGGGCTGGCTGCGGTGCACCAGCTCAAGCAAAACCACCAGAAGGCCATCGACCTGTATGCCATCGCTTTTGCCCAAGGCAAGAACGACTACCGACCGATGTTTTACACCGGCCAGTGCCATCTGGCCCTGGGCAAGATCGGCAAGGCCCGGTTGTGTTTCGAATACGTGCTTGAGCAAGCCACGCAAGACGATCTGCGCGAGCAGGCCAAGGTGTATCTCGACACCTTGGCCCACATGGAACAGCAATGTTCGGAGGATTGAACATGAGTGAAATCAGAAACACCCCAAGCCCCGCATTCCAGGGGGTAATGAGTCGCAGCGAGGCCTTTGAAAAATACGGTGCGGCGGCCAGCAAGGCTGCCAGGACCGCCGATTTTCAAGAGGCCGGCAAGCAAGCCCTGGCGGACCTGATGTCGGTGAAATACGAAGGTCAGAATGGCCCGTCCGCCGCCGCTACCGGCCGGCCCGTGCTGCATGCGCCAGCGCCACGCGTCGATGGCAACAAACAGGAAACCGACGGCGATATGTTCACGTTATTGATGGCGATGATCTGTGAACTGATCGGTGAGGTCGACGTCAAGAAACTGAAAAACCGCCTGGCGATGCTGCAAAGCATGGCCGGCGCCAAGCAGCAGGGCTATGCCAACCTCTCTTCTGAATATACCGCCGCCGTCCAGGCCTTGGAGGCTGCCGAGGGCCAGGTCGGCAGCAGTCAGGAACACCTCGAACAGCTGCGTGAACGCGTCCAGCAGGTCCAGGGCCTGCTGGAAGAAAGCGAAGCGCGCCTGGCGCAGTTGGATCCTGAATCGCCGGAATACGCCCAGGAGCTGGCCCGTCGCGACCAGCTCAAAGGCGAACTGGCGAGCCATACCCAAGCCTTCAATGGGGCGACCGACGCTCACTTGAAGTTGATCGAGATCGCCAATGCCTTTGCCAAAGCCCTGAGCGGGGTGGTCGCGAAAGTGGTGGTGTCCGGCGACAGCGGCCCGGCCCGCAAGGAAACCGACGAAAAAGCCCTCAGCAGCAGTGCACTGGCATTGCTCAATCGCTTGAGGATCATCGAATTGCTCGGCGAGGCGGCGCAGAACAAGGAGGAACTCAGCCAGGAGCTGTTCCAGGCGTTGCAGGTCAAGCTTCAGGAACACATGAAGCGGGAGTCGGATAAATACCTGGAGGAAGTCCGCAAGGCCGAGGCTTTGCAGAAAACCATGGGCTGCATCGGCAAGATCGTCGGCGCGATATTGTCCGTTGCAGTCATCGTTGCCGGGGTCCTGACCGCCAACCTGCCGCTGATCGTGGTAGGGGTGGTTGGCATGGGGATCATGATTGCCGATGTGGTGGTGGAGGAAAAAACCGGCAAGTCGTTCATGGCCGAGGCCATGAAGCCGCTGACCGTCGTCATGCAGGAAGCCATCAAGCGGTTCACCGAGCTCTACACCCAGATACTGATCGACCTGGGTGTTGATGAAGACAAGGCCAAGGAAATCGGGCAGATCGCCGGCATGATCCAGGGCGTCGTTGCGACGCTGGCCGCCATCGCGCTGGTGGCCGTGGTCGGGGTGCAGGTGATCGGGCCGATGATCAGCAGCCTCGCTTCGAAACTGGCCTCGATGGCCGCCCAGGCCGCGCCTGCCGCGATGCAAGCCATGAAGCAGATGGCAACGTCGGTGGGCAACTCGCTGACCCAGATACTCACGCAGTTGCGCGGGTTCATCACCAACGGCGCCGATGCGGTGTCACTGGCCCGTTATGCCGCCAACCTGGAGATCGCCCAGGCTGTCACCGAGTTCGGCAACGTGGCGGCGCAGGGCGTGCTGCAAATCGAAAGCGGCCGGCATACCGCCCAGGCTGCCGTGCTCCTGGCTAGCGTGCGGGTGCGCATGGCGATCAGCGAGGAAATCAGCAAGTACCTGACCCAGGTGGTCGAGAACTACGGCCAAGCCATGCATGAACGAACCCGCCAGATCGAGCAGTTGTTTGCCGACATGCAACGCAGCCATTCCGTCAGCCTGCAAATGGTTCGGCATGTTTGAAATCACTGAGAACAGGTATCTACGATGAATGCTATTCACGCTCCAATCAGAATCGCCCCCGTTGCCATTGACCACGATTTGACTAACGACGCAGGGTTGAGCGAGTTAGTCGCTCAAGAGCAGTTTTCAAAGGATCTCAAAGCCAAGCCACTTGTGGGCTCTCGGATTTCCGACAATCGCATCACCAGGCAAGTGCTCCAGAACGACGGCTTCCCAGCGCCCTCAGCTGCGGAGCTCGAGAGTGAGATCAACGCCTACCAACCCACCGAATCGGACTGGCAGGACTTCCTTTCAGCCACGATGATGCTCAGCGATGAAGTACGCAACGATCTGATATTCGACCCCGGCGCCTGGGAAAAACACGCCAACGTACTGGTGGCGGCGATCATTGCGCTGAACATCGCTCGAGTGGCCAACGCGCAACTGCGCGGGCATTTCAGCGTCATGGCCTCCGATGCGGCCGAGGCTCAGGGCGCGGCAATTGTCGAGTCCGGCAAGGCAGCGATGTACAGCGCCATCGCCGGGGCAATCGTGTCTGGAGCAGTTTCCGGATTCGCCCTGCTCAAGACCTTTCAGGGCCAGAAGTTGAAGCACGCGGACATCAACCTGCACAAGCGTAACGCCATGGACGCTCGCAATATCGAACGCGACCTCAAGCTTGAGCGCAGTCGCAACGAGTGGAATCCGCAGACCACCTACAAGATCAAGACCGTGGATGACTTCGGTCGCCCGACGACGGTCGATTTCAAACTCAGCGGTTCACCTCGGCCGCCCGAGGATCTGGCCTGGTTCGACAAGGAAATTCTCAAGGCGCAGGAGGTCGGTCGTAACGCCAAGTGGCTGAGTGAGACAGACCCCCAGAACAGATTGAACCTGCACAAGCCCAACGCCCTGAACGCCAGGAACATCGAGCGCGACCTCAAGCTTGAGCGCGACCGCACCGACTGGAATTCGGACGTCACCTCTAAGGTCAGGACCTTCGACGAGTTTGGCCGTCCGACACTGGTCGATTTCAAACCCAAGGCATCGTCCCTGTCAGCCCAGGATCAAGCCTGGTTCGACAAGCAAATCCTCAACGCGCAAAAGGTCAGCGAGACCTCCGACTGGCTGAGCCAGATGGGCAGCAAGGGCATCGAAAGGAAGCTGGAAATCAGTCGCGCGCTCAGCGCCATGTCGATGAGCTTGAGTCAGGTGGTGGCGAGCATCGTGCGCCTGGCCGAGCACGCCGCGCGGGAAAAGGAAGTGCTGCTGCAAAGTGCGCAGAACAGCCAGAAGAGCCTGAGCGACGAAGTCAGCCAGAAAGACGCGGCCGATGCGGCGTTCTTGCAAAAACTGATGGACATGGTGATGCAACTTTTTCAATCGCGCAGCGATGTCATTCGCGCCCTGACGGCTTGAGGAGAAGAGACTCATGGAAATCACCCAATTTGCTCGTTCGCCCATTGTGTTGCCGCCGAACGTGGAGGCCATCACTGATACAGCGCCGCCTCCCGAGGTACCCGTTGAGGAACAAACGGTCAGCTCCCTGACGCATCTGCTGGACAGGTCGATGAACGCAATGAATCGCAGCCTCGGCAATATGCTCAAGTGCCCGGCAATCACCGCCGAGCAGAAGGAGGGCATGGCCGCCGAGGCGACAGCGCAGCAGTTCATCGCGGAGGTTGTCGAACAGATCCACGGCAAGCGTGACCGCGCACAAATGTTGGCCATGCAACTGCGCCAGTGCTGCGCCGTGATGGCCCACAGCTTGAAGACCGGGCTGTTGGACGAAAGCCAGCTCCAGCAGGTCGATGACGAACACAACCAAATCATCTGCACCCTCGAACGACATCTGCAAGAGCACAAGCCTCTCGATATCGCAGAGGCTTTGGATGCATCGATAAATTCATCGAATGACTTCTTCGAAAAACTCCTTGAACTGATCGACCTGATCAAGAACGGCTACCTCGCCGGCTACGAACACATCATCTCGGCCTATACGAACTTCTTCGCCGCCTTCAACGCCCGAATCACTGCAATGATGAGTAAGTGGGTCGATGGGGCGAACGATGGTAAAGACGTGAAGCTGAAAGCGGGTGAACTGCACGCTGCGTTGACACAATTGATCAACGATTTCAGCCATCCGAACCCGGATTCCATTCTTTTTCCAAAACCGGGGGAAGGTGGAGCCAGCGAGGAAGAAGCAGACAAATGGCGTCAAGCGCTGGGCCTGCCTGACAGTTGCCTCAAACCAAATGGTGACGGTACCTGGTGCGTGGTTATCGATACCGGACCGCTGACGTTAATGAAAAAAGAACTGCCGTCCAGCGGCACGGTGACCTGGAATACCGCCAAGTACAACCAATGGCAAACCGGTTTCAACGCTCAGGAGGAACGCTTGAAAAACATGCTGCAGTCGTTGACTCAGAAGTATTCGAATGCCAATTCGTATCATGACAATTTCAATAAGACGTTGTCGGCGCATTTGAATCAGTTTGCGGATATGTTGAGGGCGATGTTGAATTTCTAATATTTAAATGCAGGGCCTGTAAATGAATGCGCCGGTTGTCAATATTTGCGTTGAATCCAGGGTCATACAGTTACTGTCTGGCTATTTTTCGGTCATGCAATACAAGATAAATAGTCACTCGCGGTTGGTGGAGGATTTGAATGCTGATTCTGTGGATATAGTAGAGGTTATCGTAATTATGGATGAGGCCTTTAACATAGAACTGTCGTCGAGTCAGGTGGCGGAATGGAGGACTGTGGTCGATATTGTTAATTCAATTGCAGGTAGCGAGGGAATGCAAGCTGTAATTGAAGATAAGGGCGAGCCACGACTAAGATTTACCTAATGGAATTGCAATGAAGATCGTGAATGTGCCAGGTGACTCTGTTGGTATTAGTGATCTTGAAAGGTCTGCGCCTACGGCGTTGTTGACAACATTAATTAAGGTGTAGTCAAGCAGTGAGATGTTGTCAATGCAAGCTCGATGGTGGACGTTTTGGCGGTCGCTGCTGATAACTTCAGGTCAGTATCTTGTTCAGTATTCGATCGAATAATGGATGGAGCGCTTAAGATTTCGCACATCGATTCAACCCTACGCTCCGAAGAAGAGTCGGTGACAGCTGAGTAGGCACTATCACGACGGACGTGGCAAGGGCGCTTCTTTATTATCCGGGGGACTCGCTCGTACAAGAACTCGGCGAGGCATTGTGTGATCTGATCCAGGATCTAACGCCCGAAGATCAAAAATGTTGAGCAAGCGTTTGTTTGGGTTAGGAGGGCGGCTTTTATGTCGCTGGTCCTCCTTAAGAAAACAGAGCGTATCGAGCCTTAGACAAGTTCTCAATGGTCCTGCACAAGAAGTAGCACATCTGCTCGGGCATGGTGCGGCATTGGATATGATTAATGATTTGCTCAAAGGGCAGGCAGCCGTGAGTGACTCTCCATTCGACATTGAGGAGGTCGGTAGGCAGAAAACAGCGAATTGTCTGCATAAATTATTAGGCTTAGGCCGGGTTGTGTGTGGTTTTGTGGTGCTTATTTCTGTCGGAGATGGGATGGGGCTGAGTCTGGATAGCGAATGCGCTACTGATCAACCTGCGACACATAAGTCACGTTCGGTGTCGTATCCCCCAAACCTGATTCGATACGGGGCTCCAATATACCTTCCATTGTCAAGAATGTGACGCCCAATGTATGTTGGGTTGCGTTTGTCATCCATGCTTTACTCGGCGCATTGATGTTGGTCGCATTGGTACAATATCAGGCGCACGCGTTCAGATAATGCTAGTAACTTGCAAAGCTCTACTATCAAAGTTGTTTTTTACCGTTGGACTAAGTTGATGTTGTGGTTTGCCCGAGACTAGATTAGGAGCTTTAGGGAGAGCTGGTGTAAGTCTTGGTTTGGGACGGGCTTGTAACTATAGATGGTTATAGTTACAAGCCAATAAATCATTTGATTTTCTTGCGGGTGGAGGGCTGTCAGGTGTTATGTTTTTCGAATGGTTGAGAGAGATCTAAGATGAAAGGGTTTTTCACTATGCCCTTGTTAGGGATGTTTTGTATCTGTGATACTCCCGTTTCTGCTTCTGTATAGTAGATGCCGTTGTTTCTCGTTAGAATCATATCAATTATTGAACTTCCATTTTTTAGCGTTTCGATGACCTCAGATAAGGGGAATGATCTGGCTTCATTTAGCGGATGGTCAGCTTTGTTAACGCGTGCGTGGAGGTGTAGAGTTGCAGTGACCTCCGCTACTGGAAAATGGAAAAATAGTTGAACTTTATCCTCGATTATATTGATGTTGTACACTTGAGTAAGGTGTTCTAGCATGTGTTCGCGTAAGCCCTCAAGTAAAGGGATGTCTCCTGCGTCAAGGTCGAGAATACTTGTCAGATATTTTACCGTTGTGCCTGACTCAATTTCGTTTGCAGTACGAATGTCGTTCGAGTACGAAGTGTTTGTGTTATTTGGCTGGCTCTTATTTTCTATGTGTTGAATGAGTGATAGGTCTTGATTGGGGTGGACGGCGTAGGCGCATATGGCAATGCCCTCCCGACTATCCTTCATAGTAGTGGGTGTGTCCAGTAATGATGGAGTTTCGATGTAAGGGAGGTTGGGGAAAATCAGGAAGGCATTTGAATGTTGGTTTAGCGGAGGGAGGTACGAAAACAAGCTGGGGTTTTTTTGGTATTGATCAAGATCTTTTTCCGGATGGAGTGCGAGTAGTCCGCTCAAGAAGGACGTAGGGGATGAGGTTTTGTGGTAAGTATCTTTCAGAGTATTTAGGCTGGCTCTATCGAACTCCAGTTTGGCGACGTCTGATCGTTGGTACTTTATTGCTCCGCGCCCTTGATAGAATTTAAAATCACCATATTTATCTCCTGTATTCGGGTCGGATATATAAATGCCGCTTTCTAATTTGTAATTGTTGTTTTGATCTTTGTGTGCGAAAACCGTTCTTTCGTATGTTTTGTTTGTGGCTTGAGTGCTCATGTCGATTCCTAGGTTGTCCAAGGTTCGATGGAGTGTGTGGGGTGAGTTTGAAGTGGATTCAAGTTTTTCCCTGAGTGTGTTGGGGGATTTGTTCTGGGTTTTGATGTTCTCGTTGTATAGGTTGCCGGTCGACAAGCTTCTTTGTGCTACGTGCAAGATCTAATTCCTTTGATGCAATTGTTATGTGGGTTGGAACTCCTGCATATTGTTTTTTAGGGTCTTCTGTTTCTTTCAAAAAGCGCTCAGTGGGATTTGTCCTACATTGTGGGTCGTATTTTCGTCAATGTATAAGTTAATTTCCTTACGGCATGCTCTGATTCAACTTCCTATAGTCACGCAGCCCGCCATCCCGAGCCTGTCCCCCCACAGGCTCAATCGCGCTTCAGTAACTTTCTATAGAGAAATCCCAGAGTATGGACAGTGCAACTGATCAACCGCTGGTGAAGTCGTTCGTTTTTGACCACTGGCTATTGCAAAGCGATGGAACGCTGATGCGAGATGGACAAGGAGTTCATGTTCCCCCCAAAGAACTACACGTACTGCGCCTGCTGCTGAAATCGGCGGGCGCGGTCGTGAGTAAGGATTATCTGCTGGACCATGTCTGGCCGCGGATGGATGCGGCGGAGGAGTCGTTGACCCGTTGTATCTATGCCTTGCGCAAGTTGTTCAAGGAGAACAAGGGCTACATTGCGACGGTTTACGGCCAGGGTTATCGGTTCACCGGTCCCGTGGTTGAGCTCGACGTGACGAGCCAGGCGAGGGCGGTGGCACCTTCGTTGGCGGTGTTGCCTTTTCGCAATCTGGACGAGATCGCGGCGCTGGATCTGCAGGATCTGATGATCCGCCAACTGACCACGGCGTTCGGTGAGGCATTGCACATCATTCCCTCGGGGCTGATCGCGGCCTGCAGGGCGTCGGGCGATGTGCCGTCGTTGGCCGGGCGGCTGTCGGCGGATTATTGCTTGAACGGTCGTTTTATAGGCGCGGGCGGGCTGCAACACTGGTCGATCGAGTTGATTCGTGGACGCGACCAGGCGTTGCTGCATGGGCAGACGCTGGATGCCTGGGATCCGGGGGAGGCGCTGGGCGCATTGACTTGCCTGGTTGCTCAACGCGTACCCGGGTTGCGTCCGGTCGGTGAGCGCTGTGGGTCTTACGCGGTGGCGGTGGCGTATCTCAATGGCTTGTGCAATGTGCAGCAGCACACGGTACAAAGCCTGCGCGATGCCCAGGTACTGTTCAGGCAATGTTTGAAACTCGATCCCGGCTACGCGCCGCCCTGGTGCGGTTTGGCGGATGTGTGGCTGGGACAGGCGATGATGGGCCTGGGTGATCCCGAGCGCGCCATCGAAGAAGCTCATTCGGCGGTTTCCAAGGCCTTGGCGCTGGACCCCGGCAGCATCCCGGCATTGACGCGCCTGGCGTTGCTCACCAGTTTGCGCGGTTGTGAGGAGGCGGCCCAGGTGTTATTCCGGCAGTGTCTGTTTTCGGCCGATCAGGCTGATGTGCTGTATTTCCAAGCCTGGCATCACTGGTTCTGGCGGCGTAACGAGCAGGCGGCTGACATGATCGACCAATGCCTGGAGCATGATCCGGGTTGTGTACGGGCGCAGATCATGCGGGTGCGCATTCACGAACAACTGACGTGGATCCGCGAGCGGCGCCTGGCATGAAGCGGCGCAGGAGCAAATGGTTGTGCTGGCCGGTGTGTCTTGGCCTGGGGCTTGGCATGGCCCAGGCGCACGCCTGGTGCTGGAGCAGGGCGGGGCAGTTGCATGCCATCGAACCCGAACTGCTGCAAGCGATTGCCGATGTCGAATCCGGGCAGCGGCCAGACGCGATCAACCACAACCGCAACGGCACCCGCGATATCGGGCTGATGCAGATCAACAGCATTCATCTACCCCGATTGCGTGCCCGAGGCATTACCGAGCAACGCCTGCTGGATGAGCCGTGCCTGTCGGTGGAGGTCGGTGCGTCGGTGCTGGCCGAGTTTATCGCCCGTCATGGCTACAACTGGACGGCGGTCGGCGCCTACAACGCCGGCAACTCACCCCACCGACAAGCCGCGCGGCTGCGCTACGCGCGCAAAGTCTGGCAACGCTATCGAGTGCTCACCCAGGCTCGACAAGCGGCGCGTTGAACAGGCCGGCGCGGGATTCTGATCGTTTGCCCCTGGCAATCGGCAGAATTCGATCAGGAATCCTGCCGCCAGCCTTCCTACCCTGTGTGCTCATTCGACTGCCCTGGAGTTTGGACGGTGACAGTCCCGACGGCCCCCTCCCTACAGCCCTGCGTCTTGCGGATCCTCAACGGTCCGTTGCAGGGCTGCGAATTTGCGCTTGGCCAAGGCACCACCTTGTTCGTGGTCGGTGCGCTGGATGTGCTCGGTGACGGTGCGTTGTCGGCCAGTGTTCCGGCGGATGCCATCTTCGTGCCCCTGGAGCAAGGCGGATGCAATTTTGAGGTGCTGGCCGATCAGGCCGCGCTGGACGGCTTGCCGTTGCGACTGCTCGGCGATCCAGTGGAAGTGCGCCACTGTGCCTTTCAAGCCAGGGTGCAGGTCGGTGGTCTGCACATCGCCTTGCGTCCCGAGGATCAATCCTGGGCGCCTGAGGTTTTCGACCTGTCACACGGCGTGCCTTCCGATGCAGCCGTTTTCATGCCCTGGCGTGGCCCTTGGACTCGTTGGATCGCTGGTGGTCTGGCGCTGGTGGCGTTGATCACTGTGATTGGCCTTTGGTCGATGCCCGGGCCGGCGCCGGAAACCGATATCCGCGCAATGATCACTGGTGCCAGTGCCCAGGTCCAGGTGCTGCGCGGTCGTGATCATTCGGTCTACGTCTTGGTGTCTTCCGAGCGGGATGCCGGTTGGAGTCGCCAGGTGTTGACCCGCCACAACACGCTGAACGGCCAGGTGCTGATGATCGATCAGGAGCGTCGCCGGCTGGAGCAGGTGCTGGTGGACCATGACCCGCAGCTGGCCTGGCATTTTCTGGACCTCAAGGACCCGTCGGTGCCGCGACTGTTGCTCAGCGCCCAACGCAATCCACTCACGCCCGACAAGCAGGCACAACTGCTCGATACGCTGCTCGCGGCGGCGCCTTATGCCCGTGACGTCGTGGTGCAGATGCAGGATGACAGGCTGCTCGCCGATCTCGCCCAGGGCGGTTTGCAACGTCTTTCACTGGCCTTCAGCCGGTTCGAACACCAAGGCAGCGTGACGTTTGCCGTCGAGGGCGACCTGCAGGATTCCGAGCTGGCCGCCGCTCGCCAGTATGTCGACAGTTTCTACCGGCAGTGGGGTGATCGCTACGTGCACTTCGCTGTCGAGCTCAAGGACGACGCGCTCAAGGGCAAGTCGTTTCAAACCGGCCCCCAGGGCTACGTCAAGACGAGTCCTTCGTCCTGGCTTTTTTCAAACAAACAGAGCAGGTGACGTATGGCTGGTATCCCGATCATGTTTCCCGATTTTCCCGATGACTTTCTCGGAGAGCAGGCCGCTGCGTTCGAGCGCGGCGCTCAGAGCCTCAAAGAGGCCCTGGATAAAGCCCTCGATGAGCTCAAAATCGATGCGTCGGACCCTGGAAAGCTCGCCGCCTACCAGACCGCATTTTCGTCCTACACGGTATTCCGAAACGCCCAGACCAACACGGTCAAGGGCTTCAAGGATATCGACATGGCGATCATCCAGGCGGCTCGCTGACGCTTGCTCTTTCGGCTGGCCATTGCTCGTGACAATGGCCATTTTCATGAGTGCCTCGTATGTCTATCCCAAGTATTTCCCCGTCGCTTATCGCGCGCTCTGCCTTCGTTGAATTGCGTGGCCCGCAGGAAGGCCCGACCGTTTCCCTGGAATCGCGCCTGATCGAAGCGTTTGCCGGTTCTGCCGTCGACAGCGCGCAAGATGTCTCGGCGATCAACCAACTGATCCAGCGCCCGGATATCACCGACCCTGAAGTATTGGCCCAGTTGCAGGAGCTGACCGGGCAATACAACGTCGACATCAACTTGCTCAACGTACTGGTGCGCAAAGCGGTGGGCACGGCAGAAACCCTGTTGCGTGCGTCATGAGGTCCGGCCTGTTGTTGCTGCTGATGTGCCTGGCGCTGACGGGGTGTCGCCAGCCGAGTCTGCTGGAAGGGCTGGATCAGCAGCAGGCCAACGAAGTGCTTGCGGTGCTGCAACGCAACAACATCGCGGCGGTGAAAGTCGACGGCGGCAAAGCCGGCTATGCGGTGAGAATCGATCAGTTGGATTTTTCCGCCGCGGTCGATCTGCTCAACCTCTATTCCTTACCGTCCCGGCCACGCCTGCAAGTCGCCGAGATGTTTCCGTCCGACTCCCTGGTGGCTTCGCCCCGCGCCGAAAAGGCCCGGTTGTATTCGGCGTTGGAGCAACGCATCGAGCAGTCGCTGGCGGTGCTCGAAGGTGTGGTTTCCGCACGGGTCCATGTCAGTTACGACCTGGATGCCGGCGAGGGCGGGCGCAAGTCGGCACCCATTCATCTTTCGGCGGTGGTGTTGCATGAGCGTGATATCGAAGCGCAATTGCTGATCACTGACATCAAGCGTTTTCTCAAGAACAGTTTTGCGGCGGTGGAGTACGAGAACATCTCGGTGGTGCTGTCCAAGCGCTCGCCGATACAGCATGTCGCGCCGTCGGTGGCCGCACCGCAGGGGAAGTCATCCTGGCCTTGGTTGTTCGCCGTGATCGGCGGGTTACTGCTGGCCGGCGGTGCAGCCTGGGTTTACCACCAGTCAAACGCAGGGCGACGTGATGTCGGACATTGAGGGGCTGCAGCGGATCCTCGCCGAGCCCCTGGGTTATCTGCATCCTCAACGTTTGGTGATACCGGCGGGATTCGAGGGGGAGGCAGCACGCAGCCTGCTCAACCGCATCGTGCTTGAGGGGCTGGCACTGCAAGGGCCGTGGCCATCGACGCCGCTGACCGGTGTGGCGAAACAATGGGTTCGCCATTGGTGCCGATTGCCCTATATCGCCTCGCTGTTGGGCGCCTATCGCTTGATGCCCGACCTGGCGCGCGGTGCGGCGCTGCGCTGCTTGCCTGTGTCAGTTCGGCGCTTCGCCGGCTACAGCCTAGGCGCGCGAAGCGGCCCGCCAATCGAGTGCTCGCCCGTTGCCATGGAGCAGGTCGAAGCCGCCGGCCTCAATGCCTTATGGAGCTGGCACGGGCAAGTCCCGCCGATGTTGCTCGAACGCCTGGCCTTGCAATTCTCCGAGCCGGTGGTTCGTTTGCACCGGCAATGGCCCCTCTTGAAACCTGATCCCACGCTTTTCTTTTTGGCGGTGCAGCATGCTCGATTCCATCCGCGCCCTGAGTGACCTGCCGGCGTCCGCGGACGTACGCCTGGCCCGCGAGGACATCGCCGCCGCGCGCCGCCGTCACGCCTTGCAGCGCGAGGCCCAGCGTCGGGCGCGCGAGTGTGTCGAGCAGGCCCAGCGCGAGGCCGACGCGGTCCAGGCGCAGGCATTTCAACAAGGTTATGCCGAGGGCATCCTGCGGGCGACCGGCCACCTGGCTGACGGCCTGCTGAAGACGCAAACCCTGGCGCTGCAATTGCGCAACGAACTCGCCCGAGCCGCGGATGACGTGCTCGCACAGGCCTTGAGCCGCCCGCAATGGTTGGACGAAATGCTTGAACGCTGGCTGGCCGGGCAAGCGGGCGATTCAGAGGCGGTGCTGCACGTATTGCTGCCGCTGCATTGTCGCCCGCGTGGCGATGAACTGCGCGTCAGCTTGCGCGAGCGTTGGGCTGGCGAGCTGATTGTCGAGTATCACCCGCAAGACCGCTATGTGCTGCGGCTGGCGGATCAACTGCTGGAGTTCGATGTTGGAGCGACCCGGGAACGGCTGGCGCCAAGGTTATTGGCGAGCATCGCTGATCTGCCGGAGTCGGTTCGTACCTTGGACCAAGCCTCGCTGCAGGCACTGACCGAGCTGTGTTCGAGCTTTGCCGTTACCACGCAGACCGCCCCCGGAGAAGTCCGTCATGAAGATTGAATCAATGAGCGCTTCCAGTCCCGTCGAGCACGGCGCCAGTGCGTCGGTCGAGACGCTGGAATCACGCTTGCTGGCCGCTCGCCAGGAAGCGTCTGGCAACAAACGCCCGGACCCTGAGTTCGAGCACTTGTATCAATTGCTGCTGGCCATGGAAGGGCAAGGGGAGAAGGCGATTCATGAGTTTCTCCGCACCCTGCGGGGAGCGGATGGAGCAACCGCTGCGTACCCCACCGCCAAGGCGTTGAAGGCGATCACGCAACAGGTTCTGTATCGATTGAAGGACGAGGGCCTGGAAAAGTCGCAGCTCTATAAGGAAGTCTTCGGGGCCAATGGCCTGGCGTTCGCCATGGAAGTCTTTGTCTTGGGCGTGATGCGCGATGTGATGCAGCCGATGGGGGATGACGCTTGGGAGAAGAGTGAGTGGTGAGAGATGCTCGAAAGTCTGGCGGTTCAGATAACTACAAAGGAGAAAAAATCATGAAAATTGCAGATATGGGCAATGTCGGTACTTTTGGACGGCGTGACGACATTCCATCTTCAGCCTCGACCAAGCCGTTAGCTGCACTCGATGCTTCGACGGTGGAGATTCGGGATTTTAGCGTGAGCGCGCTAGGACCAGATCGGGAAATTACAGCCGGTTTCAAGCTTTTGGATCGCGTGACAAACCCAGATGTACTGAACGTAAAGACTGATTTGGGGGAGTCAGACATGAGGGCGGTGGATCAAATTGAGCGATACGTCTACAACGGTGAGAGACCCGAAAAAGATGAAACAAGCGGGATTTTTGACACCTTGAACGTAGGAGCCGCAGGCACCGAAAGCCGAGAGGGTCGACTGAAGGCTGTGCTTGAGGCTGGGTTGGGATTACTCGAAGCTGCCAAGGGGCCTGGGCTCAACGCGCTGCATATCGTCGGGCGCACGGGGACAGTCATTGTGCTGGCCACCCTTTTGCGTGAATACGTTGCCTCTCTCGTCGAGCATGCTAGGCGCGGAGGCCCTGAGGCCCCTCAGGCGTGGGCGACCGTCGCGCTGGCGATGACGGGGCCCGCCCTGATATTGATGGGCGCCATCCGCAGGGAGTGCGCAGGGGAGGCGAGCTGGAAGTCAAGACTAGCGGCCGCCTGCCTGGCAAGCGCGGTGGTGGGAAGCACGATAATGGCAGCTGTCACGGGAGCGGCGTCGAAGCTTTTCCCTGCAATGGTCGGCGGAGTTGTCTATATTGCGGCCAGAGCTGTGGGTGATTCCTTCTTCCCTTTGAACGACAAAACAGGCCCTGCGAACGCAGTGGCGACCGGGGTTACAGCAGCGGCTTATGGTGTGGTTCAAGGTGTGCTGGCGGAGCTGAGTAAGCACATGCCATTGAGTGGTGCTGCCAGGGCAGTCGAGGGGCTTGGTTACGATTTCGGGGCGGACGCCATTAAAGCTGGGCTAAATGGTCTCGGAATGGTGGTCGATGTGGCTATCTTGACTTTGTGTAAAAGTTGGCTGTCACCCCAGCGAGGACCTGATTCGCCCTCCTTTGATCCGGAGTCTTTACAAAAAATGGTCATGGAGGCGCGTGCTACCGCTCAATGGCCCACCAGAACTCAAGTGGCCAATGCTTTTGTGAATGTTGCAGGGACACGCGTCTCGTATGGTCACGCCCTCGCCCTAATAGGAGGGGCGGCAACGGCCTGGTTAAGTGACTCCAAATTTGGCGACGATACCCAAGGACATCTTCTCAACGGCTGTCTCGTTGTGATGATGACGCTTCTTTACTTCACCCTCATCTTTGCCAACCTCAAACGCACCGACAACACCTTTAACCTGCCTCAGCCAACAATCACGCCTTGATCTGACCCTAGGAGCCGGCCACCATCGGTTGCTCGCTCCCATCCCTCCACCCCGGCTATAATCCGCGCCTCATTTCTCCGATCGAGTCAAACCCACCCATGTACACCCTGGCCCGTGAGCTGCTGTTCAAACTTTCCCCGGAAACCTCCCACGATCTGTCCCTGGACCTGATCGGCGCGGGCGGGCGTTTGGGCCTCAATGGGTTGCTGTGCAAGGCCCCGGCGAAATTGCCGGTGACGGTCATGGGCCTGGAATTCCCCAACCCGGTCGGGTTGGCGGCGGGGCTGGACAAGAATGGCGCGGCTATCGACGGGTTCGCCCAGCTGGGTTTCGGTTTCGTGGAAATCGGCACCGTCACCCCACGCCCGCAGCCGGGCAATCCCAAGCCACGGCTTTTCCGCCTGCCACAAGCCGAGGCGATCATCAACCGCATGGGCTTCAACAACCTGGGCGTCGACCATTTGCTGGCCCGGGTGGCGGCGGCCAAGTACAAGGGCGTGCTGGGCATCAATATCGGCAAGAACTTCGACACGCCGGTGGAGCGGGCCGTCGACGACTACTTGATCTGCCTGGACAAGGTCTACGCCCATGCCAGCTACGTGACCGTCAACGTCAGTTCGCCGAACACCCCGGGCCTGCGCAGCCTGCAATTCGGTGATTCCCTCAAGCAACTGCTCGCCGACCTGGCCCGCCGCCGCGCCGAGTTGGCCGTGACGCATGGCCGGCATGTGCCGCTGGCCATCAAGATCGCCCCGGACATGACCGACGAAGAGACCATCCAAGTCGCCCAGGCCCTGATCGAGACCGGCATGGACGCGGTGATCGCCACCAACACGACCCTGGGTCGCGAAGGGGTCGAGGGGCTGGAACACGGTGACGAGGCGGGCGGGTTGTCGGGTGCGCCAGTGCGTGACAAGAGCACCCACACCGTGAAGGTGCTGGCCGCCGAACTGGCGGGGCGCTTGCCGATCATCGCGGCGGGAGGCATCACCGAAGGCCGGCATGCCGCCGAGAAAATCACCGCCGGGGCGAGCCTGGTGCAGATTTATTCGGGCTTCATCTATAAGGGGCCGGCGTTGATTCGTGAATCAGTGGATGCGATTGCGGCGTTGCGTTGATTGATCTTTTGAAGGCTACGCAGACCCACAATGGTGTTCACAGTCAGAGTTAGAAACCCTGTTCAGAAAACCCAGGCATTAAAAAGGGCTCCTCGAAGGAGCCCCCTGGGCCGAAGCCCGCCGTCCGGATGGGACGCGCGTGGTTAAATCGATGTGAGTATCAAATTGTCGAGTTCTTGAGTGTTGAGCCCTGTGTCAGCCGACGGCGTGAAGTTCGTTGAGTCTATGGATACCCGCAGTGCCGGTCATACCGTCCCAGTTGTCGCCGCGTCCTTCTCGCCAGCCATTGATCCAGGCTTGACGTACCGACGGTAGAGTAAAGGGGCAAAGCTCACGGGATTTACCACCAACGCCATATTGGTAACCGCGTAAAAATGCTCTTTCCAACGGATCACGCTTAAGTCTTCTCATAGGGTGTTTCCCTCACTTGTTGACTGTTGCTTCGCGTCGACCTCTATCGAGGCCGGGGCAGAATCATTCTGCCGTTGGTGGCTCGTTGCCGGCGTGACGAGCCGAGGTGTTGACGCCGTTGCGACGTCAACCTGTGTTGAGTTCTAACCAAAGCGTCACATGGATGGAATGATCGTTTTGTCATAAGCACGTAACAATAAAGACGTTAGGGCGATAAGTAACATGCTGTTCGATGCCCGCTAATGAGCAAGACCCCTGTATGATCGGCCCTGCGCCGAAAGGCGCTGGCTTGGCCCGGATGAGAATGTCCTCCCGTTGCACTCGGGTACTATTCGACGAAAGGGACAAGTTTTCACAATTTGTTGCACAGAATTTTTTATCTGCCTTCGCATCCAAGCTCTTCTAACCTGAGCCGCGAGGGCGGAATGGCACACTTTCGTGCCACGCGGGTGCTCTTGAGAAAAGCACCTGATTGAACCCGGCCCGGCAATGCGTTGCCCGGTCCACTTAGCCAAAGGCTCTGGAAATCCCATGTCCGATCGTTTCGAACTCTTCCTCACCTGCCCCAAGGGCCTCGAAGGCCTGCTCATCGAGGAAGCCGTCGGGCTTGGCCTTGAAGAGGCGCGCGAACACACCTCCGCCGTGCGCGGCATGGCCGACATGGAAACGGCGTATCGCCTGTGCCTGTGGTCGCGCCTGGCCAACCGGGTGTTGCTGGTCCTCAAGCGCTTCCCGATGAAGGACGCCGAAGACCTGTACCACGGCGTGCTGGACGTCGACTGGCAAGACCACATGCTCGCTGATGGCACCTTGGCGGTGGAGTTCAGCGGCCACGGTTCGGGCATCGACAACACCCACTTCGGCGCCTTGAAGGTCAAGGACGCCATCGTCGATAAACTGCGCACGCCGTCGGGCGAGCGACCGTCCATCGACAAGCTCAACCCGGACCTGCGCATTCACCTGCGCCTGGACCGCGGTGAAGCGATCCTTTCCCTGGACCTCTCCGGCCACAGCCTGCACCAGCGCGGCTATCGCCTGCAGCAAGGCGCTGCACCGCTGAAGGAAAACCTCGCCGCCGCGATCCTGATCCGTGCCGGCTGGCCGCGCATCGCCGCCGAAGGCGGGGCGCTGGCCGACCCGATGTGCGGCGTGGGTACGTTCCTGGTGGAAGCCGGGATGATCGCTGCCGACATGGCGCCGAACCTGCGTCGCCAGCAGTGGGGCTTCACCGCCTGGCTCGGCCATGTGCCGGCGCTGTGGAAGAAGCTCCACGAGGAGGCCAGCGAGCGTGCCGCCGCCGGCCTGGCCAAGCCACCGTTGTGGATTCGCGGCTACGAGGCCGACCCACGGCTGATCCAGCCGGGCCGCAATAACGTCGAGCGGGCGGGCCTGAGCGAGTGGATCAAGATCTATCAAGGCGAAGTCGCCACCTTCGAGCCGCGCCCGGACCAGAACCAGAAAGGCCTGGTGATCTGCAACCCACCGTACGGCGAGCGTCTGGGCGACGAAGCCAGCCTGCTTTACCTCTACCAGAATCTGGGCGAACGTCTACGCCAGGCCTGCCTGAACTGGGAGGCCGCGGTGTTCACCGGCGCGCCGGACCTGGGCAAGCGCATGGGGATTCGCAGCCACAAGCAGTATTCGTTCTGGAACGGCGCCTTGCCGTGCAAGTTGCTGCTGATCAAGGTGTTGCCGGATCAGTTCGTCACCGGCGAACGTCGCACTCCGGAACAGCGTCAGGCCGAGCGTGAGCAAGCGGCATATGATCAGGCTCCTGAAGTCCCGCAAGAGCGCCAGTACAACAAGAACGGCAACCCGATCAAGCCAACTCCGGCTCCGGCCCCTGTGGTCGAGCAGGCCCGTTTGAGCGAGGGCGGGCAGATGTTCGCCAATCGCCTGCAAAAAAACCTCAAGTTGCTGAGCAAATGGGCCAAGCGTGAAGGCGTGGACTGCTACCGGGTCTATGATGCCGACATGCCGGAATACTCCATGGCCATCGACCTGTATCACGATTGGGTGCACGTCCAGGAATACGTCGCGCCAAAATCCATCGATCCGGAAAAGGCCTCGGCACGACTGTTTGACGCCTTGGCGGCGATCCCGCAGGCACTGAACGTCGATAAGAGCCGCGTGGTGATCAAGCGTCGCGAGCGCCAGAGCGGCACCAAGCAGTACGAGCGCCAGAGCGCCCAAGGCAAGTTCACCGAAGTCAACGAAGGCGGCGTGAAGCTGCTGGTCAACCTCACCGACTACCTGGACACCGGCCTGTTCCTCGACCACCGGCCAATGCGCCTGCGGATCCAGAAAGAGGCGGCCGGCAAACGCTTCCTCAACCTGTTCTGCTACACCGCGACCGCCAGTGTCCACGCGGCCAAGGGCGGCGCGCGCAGCACCACCAGCGTCGACCTGTCGAAAACCTACCTGGATTGGGCGCGCCGCAACCTGTCGCTCAATGGTTTTTCCGACAAGAACCGCTTGGAGCAGGGCGATGTGATGGCCTGGCTCGAAGCCAGTCGGGACGAGTACGACCTGATCTTCATCGACCCACCGACCTTCTCCAACTCCAAGCGCATGGAAGGGGTGTTCGATGTGCAGCGCGATCACGTCCAGTTGCTGGACCTGGCCATGGCTCGCCTGGCGCCGGGCGGCGTGTTGTATTTCTCGAATAACTTCCGCAAGTTCCAGCTCGAGGACAATCTCAGCGAGCGTTATGCGGTGGAAGAGATCACGGCCAAGACCATTGATCCGGATTTTGCGCGCAATAGTAAGATCCACCGTGCCTGGAAGATCATGGCCCGTTGACCCGTAGCTGATTGGATCCACGAAGCCTTGTAATTCAAGGCTTCTGGCCTCTTTTTAGGGCTGGTCAAAGTAATGGCTAATAGCTATAACTTAGGCTGTGCCCAGGGCTGTGCCTATGCCTGGCTCCTTTCTGAGTTGTATTTATGGCATTGCATCAGGTGCGTCCCAGAATCTTGGGCTTTATCAGCGAAGATGTGTCGGCCTGGCTGGTGGCTTCGCTGGTCTTGCTGGCCGGTACGTTCCTGACCGGGTTGCTGACCTGGGCGATGATGAATCTGTTCAATCAGCAATTGCGCCAACGCTTCGAGCTGCAGGCCGAGGAGCGTTTCAGCCGCATTGAGGAGCGCTTCCAGGGGCAGGAGCAACGCCTCGATAGCCTGAGGCTTTTCTTCGCCAATTCTGACGGGGTTTCCCTCAGTGAATTCCGCGGCTACGCCGAAGCGCTGTTGCGGCGCACCCGTGCCTTGGCCTGGGCGCCACGGGTGCGTCGGGACGAACGGCCGTCGTTCGAGCAACGGGCGCGGGCCGAAGGGGCAGATAACTTTGCCATCCGTGAGCCGGATGCCACCGGTGGCCTGCGACAGGCCGCTGAACGGGACGAGTACGCGCCCGTGCTCTACCTCCAGAGCCAGGTCCCCAACGGGGTACCGTTGGGACTGGATCTGCTTGCTGACCCACTACGCCGTGCTGCGCTCGAGCGGGCCCGTCAACGTGGCGAACTGGTGGTCTCGCAGCCATTGGACCTGCTGGGCGTCGACCCGGCCTTCAACCGTGGAGTTTTGCTGGTGGCGCCGGTCAGTCGGGCGTCTGCCAAGGAGCCGTTCGGTTACGTGGTGGCGGCCATCAGCATGCGTCAGTTGGTAGGCGATGGCCTGCCGGAGCCTGATCATGACAACCTTTCGATGCGCGTCCTGGATCTGTCCTCTGATGATGGCGAGGAAGTGCTGTTCGAGTCCCTCGACCCACCGGTCGACAGTAATTTGTCGGCGATCCGCTTGCTACGCCTGGCCGATCATGACTTCCGGGTGGAATTGCGGCCCAGCGGTACCTTCCTGGCGAGCAACCATTCCACGGTGGTAAGCCTGGTGGTGTTGGGCGGCTTGCTCAGCCTGTTACTCAGCGTCCTGCTTTACGTGTTGGTCAGCCAGCGGCAACGGGCCTTGAAACTGGTGGATCAGCGTACCCAGGAACTGCGCGCCCGTGAGCAGGAATTGCGCGGAACCCATGGGCAGTTACGTGGCGTGCTGGATGCCGCGACCCAGGTCGCGATCATCGCCACGGACCTGCGCGGCGTCATCACCACGTTCAACGCTGGCGCCGAACAGATGCTTGGCTATGCCAGTTGCGAGGTCCTGCAGAGCATGACCCTCGAAGGCCTGCACGTCCCCCGCGAACTCCAGGCCCGGGCCACACAGCTTGGCGCGCGCTATGGCAAACCGATCCCTACGTGCCACGCCATGCTGGTCGAAGGCGGCGAACAGGGTGGCCAGCAGGCACGGGAATGGACACTGGTTCGTCGCGATGGCAGCCATCTGACGGTGAATATGCTGGCCACGCCGATGTTGGATGACCAAGGGCTGTGGGTCGGCCACCTGGCGATCTGCATCGATATCACCGAACGCAAACGTGTCCATGAGGCCCTGGCTGCCCGGGACCTGTTACTGAAAAAGCTCAGCGCCCATGTTCCTGGCGGCATCTACCAATTCAAGATGGATTTCAACGGTCGTTTCAGCGTGATTTATGCCAGTGATGGCATTCGTGACATCTACGAGTTGGAGCCAGATGTACTGGTCCAGAACGCTGAAGCGATTTTCTCGCGCATTCATCCATTGGACGGCACGCGGGTCCGCGCTTCAATTCGTGCTTCGGCCGCGACGTTGAGCCCTTGGCGTGAAGAGTACCGCGTGCAACTCCCGGTGCGTGGTGTGCGCTGGGTGCGTGGTGAGGCCACGCCTGAGGAGTTGCCCGGGGGCGGTGTGTTGTGGCACGGCTATATCTCGGATATTTCCGATCTCAAGCGGGTGGAAGAAGAGTTGCGGGCATTGTCCGTGACCGATGCCTTGACCGGCATTCGCAACCGGCGCTATTTCCAGGAACGCCTGACCTCGGAAATGGCCCGGGTCGAACGGGGTTCCGGCGAACTGGCGGTCATCATGCTCGATATCGATCACTTCAAGCGGATCAACGATCAGCACGGCCATGCCGTGGGTGACCGTGTGTTGCAGGCGGTCTGCCAGCGGATCGCCCAGCGGCTGCGACGTACCGACGTGTTCTGTCGGCTGGGCGGGGAAGAGTTCGTGGTGCTGTGTCCTGACACGGACGGTACCAGTGCTCATGCACTGGCGATTGGGCTGTGGGAAGGTTTGCGTGGTGCGCCGATCGATGACGTGGGCATCGTCACTGCCAGTTTTGGTATTGCCAGCTGGCGGGTCGGGGAGGGCGCGGATGCGCTACTGTTGCGGGCCGATTCAGGGGTGTATGCGGCCAAGCAGACTGGGCGGGATCGGGTCGATGTGCAGTTGGGATAGCTGGCTGGGTATACGCGGTCAAGTGTGGGAGCGAGCAAGCCCGCTCCCACACGGTTCTCTGTGCCGCTGAAGTTGCGGCGAATCAAAGAATTAGAGCACCGAAGCCGTCTGCGGCAGTTTTGGCTGGCGGTACAAGTCCAGCAGCACCTGGTCCAGCACCGATGACGCACCCCATGGTTTTGGATCATTGAGGATCGCCACCACCGCCCAGGTGTTGCCATTGATGTCACGGCTGAAGCCGGCGATGGCGCGGACGGTATTCAGGGTGCCGGTCTTGATGTGGGCTTCACCGGCCATGGCGGTGGTCTTGAGGCGTTTGCGCATGGTGCCGTCGGTGCCGGCGATTGGCATCGAGCTGATGTACTCCGCCGCATACGGGCTGTTCCAGGCGGCTTGCAGCATCGCCGCCATTTCCCGGGCGCTGACTCGCTCGGCGCGGGACAGGCCGGAGCCGTTCTCCATCACCAGGTGCGGCGCAGTGATGCCTTTCTTGGCCAGCCACTGGCGCACCACCCGCTGCGCCGCCTTGGCGTCATCACCGTCGGCTTCGTTACGGAACTGCGCGCCAAGGCTCAGGAACAGTTGCTGGGCCATGGTGTTGTTACTGTATTTGTTGATGTCGCGGATGATCTCCGCCAGGTCTGGCGAAAACGCCCGGGCCAATACCTTGGCGCTGCTCGGGGTCGGGGCCAGGCGGTCCTTGCCCTGGATGCTGCCACCGAGCTCTTTCCAGATTGCCCGCACGGCTCCGGCGGTGTAGGTAGCGTGATCGAGCAGCGACAGGTAGGTCTGGGAACTGCAACCGTCACCGAGCTGACCGCCCACGGTCACCGTCACGCTGCCGTCTGCCTGGGTCACCGGGTTGTAGCGCACGCCGCCGGCGCATTGCTTGGAGTTGACCGCCTTGACCTGGTTCTCGATACGAATGCTGGCGATCGGCGGCTCCACCGACACCAGGACCCGACCGCCGTCATTGCGGGCGACGAAGCGCAGGGCCTTGAGGTTGACCAGCAGCGAGTCGGGCTTGACCAGGAACGGTTTGTTTTCGTCGTTGCCGTCGTCGTTGAACTCAGGCAGTTGTGGCTGGATGAAGAAACTGCGGTCCAGCACCAGGTCGCCGGTGACTTGTTGCACGCCGTTGGCCCGCAGGTCACGCATCAGCAGCCAGAGTTTTTCCATGTTCAACTTGGGATCGCCGCCGCCCTTGAGGTACAGGTTGCCGTTGAGGATCCCGCCGCTGAGGGTACCGTCGGTGTAGAACTCGGTTTTCCACTGGTGATTGGGGCCGAGCATCTCCAGGGCCGCATAGGTGGTCACCAGTTTCATGGTGGAGGCCGGGTTCACCGAGACGTCGGCGTTGTGCAGGGTCGGGGTGCCGGGGCCGTTGAGCGGGACCATCACCAGGGACAGGGCATCGTCTTGCAGCTTGCTGGCCTTGAGGGCCTTTTGCACGTTGGGCGACAGGGCGGTGTTGATGGTGGCGGCGCTGGTGGTGACAGGCAGCGCCAAAGGAAGAAGAAGGCTGGCCAGAAGCAGTGGACGCAAAGATTTGATCATGTGAAATAAAACCCTACGGGCGAGGGGGAAAAGACGAGGACATGGAAATGAACGTCCTCAACGGTCATGAAAGTGTCGGCATTATGCCCCAAGGTACAACGGCTTGTGCCGTGCTTGAGCCCTTCGGGGTGGTATTTTTTTACCGACGGTAGGTCGACTCACCGATCAGTCGGGCAATCGATGCACCAAACTGGTAAAGTGCCGGCCGTTATTACTTATGAGGATTGTTCCAATGGCGACTAACCGTTCCCAGCGTCTGCGCAAAAAACTGTGCGTGGATGAATTTCAAGAGCTGGGTTTCGAACTGAACCTGGATTTCAAAGAAGATCTGGCTGATGAGGCTATTGACGCTTTCCTCGACGCTTTCCTCAAAGAAGCCATGGAAGCCAACGGCCTGGGCTATGTAGGCGGCGACGACTATGGTCTGGTTTGCCTGCAGAAGCGTGGCTCGGTCACCCAAGAGCAGCGTGCAGCCGTTGAAGCCTGGCTCAAGGCGCGTCCTGAGCTGACCAGCGTGGAAGTCAGCCCGCTGATGGACGTCTGGTACCCGGAAAAGCCGATCAATCCGGTCGCTTGATGTTCAAAAACCGGCAGCCCGTTTGGGTGCCGGTTTTTTTGTGCCTGTCTGTTGGGTATGTGTTGTCCTTCAGGCCGCTATCGCGAGCAAGCTCGCTCCCACAATGGTGATGTGAACGACACAAATCCCCTGTGGGAGCGAGCTTGCTCGCGATGCTCTTGAAGGCTGTCAGGCGCTACGCCAGTTCAGGATCAGCAAGGTCAACACTCCCGCCACAATCCCCCAGAACGCCGAACCGATGGAAAACAGCGTCAGCCCCGATGCCGTGACCATGAAGGTGACCAGCGCCGCCTCCCGTTCCCGGGCTTCGCTCATGGCGATGCTCAAGCCATTGATGATCGAGCCGAACAGTGCCAGCGCCGCGATGGACAGCACCAGTTCCTTGGGCAGCGCGGCGAATAACGCCGCCAGTGTCGCGCCGAACACCCCGGCGACCCCGTAGAAAATCCCGCACCAGACCGCCGCCGTATAGCGCTTGCTGCGATCTTCGTGGGCATGCGGCCCGGTGCAGATGGCGGCGCTGATGGCCGCCAGGTTGATGCCATGGGAACCGAAAGGCGCCAGCAGCAACGAAGCGATGCCGGTGCTGGTGATCAACGGCGAGGCTGGCACGGTGTAACCGTCGGCCCGCAGCACGGCGATGCCGGGCATGTTCTGTGAGGTCATTGCCACCACGAACAGAGGGATGCCGATGCTGATAGTGGCCGCCAGGGAAAAGTGCGGCGTGGTCCAGACCGGTGTCGCGACTTCCAGGGCAAAACTGCTGAAATCCAACAGCCCCAGCAGGCCGGACAGCGCGGTGCCCATCAACAGTGCCGCCAGTACCGCGTAGCGGGGCGACAGGCGCTTGACGATCAGGTAGGTGAAAAACATCCCCAGCACCAGGCCGGTACGATGTTGGGCGGCGATGAAGATCTCACTGCCGATCTTGAACAGGATGCCCGCCAGCAGCGCTGCCGCCAGCGAGGCGGGAATGCGCTTGACCAGGCGCTCGAAGCTGCCGGTCAGGCCGCAGATCGTCACCAGCAGCGCACAGGTGATGTAGGCGCCGATGGCCTCGCCATAACTCACACCGCCCAGGCTGGTGATCAGCAACGCCGCCCCGGGTGTCGACCAGGCGATGGTGATCGGCGTGCGATAACGCAATGACAGGCCGATGGAACACACCGCCATGCCTATGGAAATCGCCCAGATCCACGAGGAAATCTGGCCACTGGTCAGCCCCGCTGCCTGTCCGGCCTGGAACATCAGCACCAGGGAACTGGTGTAGCCGGTCATCATCGCGATGAACCCGGCGACGATGGCCGAGGGAGAAGTGTCAGCCAGTGGGCGAAGTGGCGTGGTCGTGACTTCGGTCATGGTGGGCGGTGGTCCTTGTTGTAGATTTGACTGGCTTGGTGGAGCCACAGGTTGCGGGTTTAAGCCTAAACTCAACGAAGTCACCGATTGCAATACAGCCGTGCCCGCAAACAGCCGTACAGTCGTGTTGCCATCAGAGGTTGTGTACAATCGAGGTGTTTTTTACGCGATACTTGCCAGCGCCCCGCTGTGCCGTATTACAGTCACGGTCAATTCGCCGCAGTTCTCCCGACTCGAGTGCCCATGAACGAACAGTTGCAGCCCCTCAAGAAACAACCGCGCGCAGGTAAAGCCGGCCGCAGCGGAACCCAGGACGATATTGTCTATGCGCATATCTTCGAGGCCATCCTCGAACAACGCCTGGCGCCCGGTACGAAGTTGAGCGAAGAGGCGCTGGGGGAGATTTTCGGGGTCAGCCGCACCATCATCCGCCGGGCGCTGTCACGCCTGGCCCATGAAGGGGTGGTGTTGCTGCGGCCCAATCGCGGTGCCGTGGTGGCCAGCCCAAGTGTCGAAGAGGCGCGCCAGGTGTTCATGGCCCGCCGCCTGGTAGAGCGGGCGATCACCGAACTGGCGGTGCAGCATGCCACTGCCGAACAGCTGGCTGAACTGCGGCAGATGGTCAGCGACGAGCGCGACAGCTTCTCCCGCGGCGACCGCGGCGCCGGCATCCGCTTGTCGGGCGAGTTCCACCTCAAACTGGCCGAAGCGGCGAAAAACGCCCCGCTGATCAGCTTCCAGCGCAGCCTGGTGTCGCAGACTTCGCTGATCATCGCTCAATACGAAAGCGGCAATCGTTCCCACTGTTCCTATGACGAACACACCCAGTTGATCGACGCCATCGAGGCTCGCGACGCCACGCTGGCGGTGGACCTGATGATGCATCACATGGACCACATCGACAGCAAGCTCAACCTCGACGAAGAAAGCGCTTCGGATGATTTGCATGCGGTGTTTTCGCATTTGTTGCAGAGCAAGAAGCCTGGGCGGTCGACGGCCAAGCTTTGATGGGTTAAGTCAGTCATACCGCTAATCGCGAGCAAGCTCGCTCCCACAGGGGTTATGTGAACGACACAAATCCACTGTGGGAGCGAGCTTGCTCGCGATAGCGATCCAACAGATGCTGAAATTTTAGCGCTGATGCACCAACCGGCCAGCCGCATAAGTCTGCGCCACCGTCCGGTCATCCCCCAGCGTCATCAACACAAACAACTTCTCGGCAATATTTCGGGCCTGCTTGAGGCGATAGCCCAGCAGTGGTGTGGCGTTGTAGTCCAGCACCAGAAAGTCCGCGTCGGTACCCGGCTGCAACGTCCCGATCTTGTCCTCCAGCCGCAAGGCCCGGGCGCCGCCGAGGGTCGCCAGGTACAGCGATTTGAATGGGCTCAGCCGCGCCCCCTGTAGCTGCATCACCTTGTAGGCCTCGTTCAAGGTTTGCAGCAGCGAAAAACTGGTGCCGCCACCCACATCGGTGCCCAATCCCACGTTCACCTTATGCTTTTCGGCCATCGGCAGGTTGAACAGGCCGCTGCCCAGGAAAAAATTCGACGTCGGGCAGAACGCGATGGCCGAACCGGTCTCGGCCAGGCGCGCACATTCGTCGTCGCACAGGTGCACGCCGTGGGCAAACACCGAACGCTCGCCAAGCAACTGGTAATGGTCGTAGACGTCCAGATAACCTTTACGCTCCGGGAACAGTTCCTTGACCCACTGCACCTCCTGCAGGTTTTCACTGATGTGGGTCTGCATGTACAGGTCTGGATATTCCCCCAGCAGTTGACCGGCCAGGGTCAATTGTTCCGGCGTGCTGGTAGGCGCGAAACGCGGGGTCACGGCGTAATGCAGGCGGCCCTTGCCGTGCCAGCGCTCGATCAGCGCCTTGCTTTCGGTGTAACTGGATTCGGCGGTGTCGACCAGGTAGTCCGGGGCGTTGCGGTCCATCATCACTTTGCCGGCGATCATGCGCAGGTCGAGCTTCTGGGCCACTTCGAAAAACGAATTCACCGATTGCGGGTGCACGCTGCCGAACACCAGCGCCGTAGTGGTGCCGTTGCGCAGCAGTTCCTTGACGAAAATGTCGGCCACCGCATCGGCGTGGGGCTTGTCGGCGAACTGGCGTTCGCAGGGGAAGGTGTAGGTGTTGAGCCAGTCCAGCAACTGCTCGCCGTAGGCGCCGACCATGCCGGTCTGCGGCAGGTGAATGTGGGTGTCGATGAAGCCGGGGGTGATCAGCGCATCCGGGTAATGATTGATTTCGATGTCCGCCGCCAGGCTCGGCAGTAAATCGCAGGCGTGACCAATGGCGCTGATCTGGCCGTTCTCCACCACCAGCAAACCGTCTTCGAAATACTCATAGGATGCTTCGATGCCAACTTCGGCGGGGTCGGCAAGGCTGTGGAGCAGGGCCGCGCGGTAGGCTTTGCGTGTCAGGGGCATGGGAATTCTCAACGATTGTTCAACGGTTCGCCTGGCTGCGGCGCGAGGCTGGCAGCAGCTTGGCAATCGGTTCGGTGCGGGCGGTGTGCTGGCCGAAATCAGCGTTATAGGTGGCGATGATTTCGCCGGCGATGGAGATGGCGATTTCCACCGGCAACTTGCCTTTGACTTCGCCGATACCCATGGGGCAACGCATGCGTTGCAATGTGCTGCTGTCGAAGCCGCGGTCGCGCAGGCGATGTTCGAACTTGACCCGTTTGGTCTTCGAGCCGATCAGGCCGAAGTAAGCGAAGTCGTTGCGCTTGAGGATCGCGGCGCTCAGTTCCAGATCGAGCTGGTGGTTGTGGGTCATGACAATGCAGTAGCTGCCGGCGGGCAATTCGTCGACCTCATCCAGCGGGTCTTCGCTGACGATCTTGCGCACACCGTGGGGCAGTTGTTCGGGAAACTCGGCTTCCCGCGCGTCGATCCAGCGCACCTTGCAGGGCAGGCTCGCCAGCAGCGGCACCAAGGCGCGACCGACATGGCCGGCGCCGAACACGGCGATCTGCGCCTGGACCTGGCCCATGGGTTCGAACAGCAAGACGGTCACGCCGCCGCAGCACTGGCCCAGGCTGGCGCCGAGGCTGAAGCGCTCCAGATGCGTGCTTTGCTGGCCGCTGGCGAGCATTTGCCGGGCGAGCTCCATGGCCTTGTATTCCAGGTGCCCGCCACCAATGGTGTCGAATGTCTGGCTGGCGCTGATGACCATCTTCGAACCGGCGTTGCGCGGTGTGGAGCCAAGCTCTTCGATGATCGTCACCAGCACGCAGGGTTCACCGCGATCTTGCAGGTCGGCGAGGGCGCTGATCCAGTTGTACATATTCACCTCGACATCTCTGTTGTCTGTTCCGGCCTCATCGCGAGCAAGCTCGCTCCCACATTGGGTCGGTGTTCACAAATCCCCTGTGGGAGCGAGCTTGCTCGCGATTGGCCGCGCCGCGGTCTAAAGTGGAGCCAACTCGGCCTCGGCTTGCGCAGGCGTCACAGTCTTCAACTGCCGCATCTGCTCACACCCCCACAACACCCTCTCCGGTGTCGCCGGCGCATCGATTTTCGGCTGGTGCTGGTAATCCCCCAGGCTCGCCACGGCGTCCTTGATGGCGCACCACGCAGCGATGCCGAGCATGAACGGCGGCTCGCCCACGGCCTTGGAATGGAACACCGTGTCTTCGGGGTTCTTGCGGTTTTCCACCAGTTTGACCCGCAGGTCCAGCGGCATGTCGGCCACGGCGGGGATCTTGTAGCTGGCCGGGCCGCTGGTCATCAGCTTGCCCTTGTCATTCCACACCAGCTCTTCCATGGTCAGCCAACCCATGCCCTGGATGAAGCCACCCTCGACCTGTCCGATGTCGATGGCCGGGTTCAACGAGGCGCCGACATCGTGAAGGATGTCGGTGCGCAGCATCTTGTATTCACCGGTGAGGGTGTCGACGATCACCTCGGCACACGCCGCGCCGAAGGCGTAGTAGTAGAACGGCCGGCCCCGGGCCTGGCTGCGGTCGTAGTAGATTTTCGGAGTCTTGTAGAAACCGGTGCTCGACAACGAAACCTGGGCGAAATACGCCTGCTGGACCAGCGCCTCGAACGTCAAGATGTGATCGCGCACCCGCACATGGCCGTTGTGAAACTCCACGTCTTCTTCGCTGACCTTGTAGTGCCGCGCGGCGAATTCCACCAGACGCTGCTTGATGGTTTGCGCGGCATTCTGCGCGGCCTTGCCGTTCAGGTCGGCGCCACTTGAGGCTGCAGTGGGCGAGGTGTTCGGCACCTTGTCGGTGTTGGTCGCGGTGATCTGCACCCGGTCCATTTCGACCTGGAACACCTCGGCCACCACTTGCGCGACCTTGGTGTTCAAGCCCTGGCCCATTTCGGTGCCGCCATGGTTCAGGTGGATGCTGCCGTCGGTGTAGATGTGGATCAAGGCACCTGCCTGGTTGAGGAAACTGGCAGTGAATGAAATACCGAACTTCACCGGGGTCAGCGCCAGGCCTTTTTTCAGGATCGGGCTGTTGGCGTTGTAGCGGCGGATAGCCTCGCGACGCTCGGCGTACTGGCTGCTTTGCTCAAGTTCGGCGGTCATTTCCTCGAGCATGTTGTGCTCGACGGTCTGGTAGTAGTGGGTGACGTTGCGCTCGGTCTTGCCGTAGTAGTTTGCCTTGCGCACCGCCAGCGGATCGAGCCCCAGGTGCCGGGCGATGGCGTCCATCACCTCTTCGATGGCGACCATGCCTTGCGGCCCGCCGAAACCCCGGTAGGCGGTGTTCGAGGCGGTGTTGGTCTTGCAGCGATGGCCGTTGATGGTCGCATCGCCCAGGTAATAGGCGTTGTCGGCATGGAACATGGCCCGGTCGACAATCGAGGCCGAGAGGTCCGGCGAGCAACCGCAGTTGCCAGCCAGTTCCAGGGCGATGCCATGCAGGCGCCCGGTGCTGTCGAAGCCGACGTCGTATTCGATGTAGAACGGGTGGCGCTTACCGGTCATCAGCATGTCTTCGACGCGGGGCAGGCGCATCTTGGTCGGCTGGCCGGTGAGGTGGGCGATGACTGCGCACAGGCACGCCGGGCTGGCGGCTTGGGTTTCCTTGCCGCCGAAGCCGCCGCCCATGCGGCGCATATCCACCACGACCTTGTTCATCGACACGCCCAGCACTTCGGCCACCAGTTTCTGCACTTCGGTGGGGTTCTGGGTCGAGCAGTAGACGAGCATGCCGCCGTCTTCGGTGGGCATCACTGAGGATATCTGGGTTTCCAGGTAAAAATGTTCCTGGCCGCCGATGTGCAACGAGCCTTGGATACGGTGCTCGGCACTGGCCAGGGCCGTGGCCGAATCACCCCGTTGGTGGGTGTGGCTGTCGAGCACGAAATGCCGCTTGCGCAAGGCTTCGACCACGTCGAGCACCGGTTCCAGGTCTTCATATTCGACAATCGCCGCCATCGCGGCCTTGCGCGCGGTTTCCAGGTCCTTGGCGGCGACGGCCAGCACCGGTTGGCCGACGAACTGCACGTCATCGATGGCCAGCAGCGGGTCGCCGGGAAGCAGCGGGCCGATGTCCTTGAGCCCCGGCACGTCCTCATGGGTGATGACGATGCGCACACCTTCGAAGGCGTAGCAGGGCGCGGTGTCGATGCGCAGGATCCGGGCGTGGGCGCGGTCCGACAGCCGGGCGTAAACGTGCAGTTGGTTAGGGAATTCCAGGCGATCATCAATGTACTGGGCTTCACCGGACACATGCTTGGCGGCGCTGTCATGCTTGACGCTGCGGCCCACGCCAGTGGTCAGGTCGCGGGCGAACAGCTCGGCCAGTTCGGCTTGAGTCTTCTCTACGGCGTGATGGTTAGACATAAGCGGTCACCCGAGTCTCGATGTGCGGCGTTTGCAGTTCGATGAAGTATTTGCGCAACAGGTTGCGGGCGCTGAGCAGGCGATATTCCTTGCTGGCGCGGAAGTCCGACAGCGGCGTGAAGTCCTCGGCCAGGGCCGCGCAGGCGCGCTCGACCGTGCTGTCGTTCCACTGCGCGCCGATCAAGGCGGCTTCACAATGCGTGGCGCGCTTGGGCGTAGCGGCCATGCCGCCGAAGGCCACGCGGGCGTCGCGGACCACGCCGTTGTCGATGCGCAGGTTGAACGCCGCACACACGGCGGAAATATCGTCGTCCAGGCGCTTGGACACCTTGTAGGCGCGGAACGCCTGTTCGGCGCTGGCTCGCGGGACGATGATCTTCTCGATGAATTCGCTTTCCTGGCGGGCGGTGACCCGGTAGTCGATGAAATAGTCTTCCAGCGCCAGGGTGCGACGGGTCTGGCCCTTGCACAACACGATCTGCGCACCGAGGGCGATCAGCAGGGGCGGGGAGTCGCCAATTGGCGAGGCGTTGCCGATGTTGCCGCCCAGGGTGCCCTGGTTGCGGATCTGCAGCGAGGCGAAACGCTGCAGCAGTTCGCCGAAGTCCGGGTACTCGGCTTTCAAGGCCTCGTAGCAATCGGACAGCGCCATGGCGGCGCCGATCTCCAGGCGATCGTCGAAGCGCTCGATGCGCTTGAGTTCGGCGACGTTGCCCACGTAGATCATCACCGGCAGGGTGCGGTGGAACTGTGTGACCTCCAGGGCCAGGTCGGTACCGCCGGCCAACAGCCGTGCTTGAGGATACGCGTCATAGAGATCGGCCAGATCGGCCACGGTCAGCGGCACCAGGCAGCGTTTGTCGCCGCTGTTGAGCTCGCCAGTCTGGGTCGGGGTGATGGCTTTGAGACGGGCGATGGTCTCGGCCTCGCGGGCGTCGAACTGGTCCGGCTGCTTGCCGCAACAGGCCTGCTGGGCGGCGGCCAGGATCGGCCGATAGCCGGTGCAGCGGCACAGGTTGCCGGCCAAGGCTTCGTGGGCTTTGTGGGCGTCGGCTTGCTCGCTGTTCTTTTGCAGGGCGAACAACGACATGACAAAGCCGGGTGTGCAGAAGCCGCATTGCGAACCGTGGCAATCGACCATCGCCTGCTGGACGCTATGCAGTTGACCTTGGTGCTTGAGGTCTTCGACGCAGATCAGTTGTTTGCCGTGCAGGGCCGAAACGAAGGTCAGGCACGAATTAAGGCTGCGATAGCGCATGCGCTCGTGGCCGGTTTCGTCCGTGTGCAACTCGCCCACCACCACGGTGCACGCACCACAGTCACCACTGGCGCAGCCTTCTTTGGTACCGGGTTTGCCGACATGCTCGCGCAGATAATTGAGCACGGTCAGGTTCGGGTCCAGGGCGTGCTCGCTACGGAGTTCCTGGTTGAGTAAAAACTGGATCACGGAAGGCCTCGCAGACTCATTATTGTTGTATCGACTTGGGCTGAATTTATCAGTTCTGACTTTTCGGTCAACGATTTTCTGACTTAAGGGTCAGGAAAATTCGTTTTGTCGATGAACAATGGGGTTTGGGTATTGGTCCTCGGGCGATCTCCTACCTCTATCAGTTAAGCGCAAATCCCCGTGGGAGTGGGCTTGCTCGCGAAGACGACGCTTCTGTCGGAAATTTCTCGCGCGTGGACCGGCCTCTTCGCGAGCAAGCCCGCTCGCACAAGGTCCGCACCGCTGAAAAAATTGCTTATATCGTGCCAAAACCCGGTGCAGGCCCTGCGCCATGACGTATCGAGTGCGCTACACTGCGCCGCTTGTGCAGATCGAAGAGTTTGAAGGACAACCATGACGTTCAAGGCCCCGGACAGCCTCGCCGAGCAAATCGCCCATTACCTCGCCGAGCGCATCATTCGCGGCGAAATGAAACCGGGAGAGCGCATCCAGGAGCAAAAGGTCACGCTGGCGCTCAATGTCAGCCGCGGCTCGGTGCGCGAGGCCCTGTTGATTCTGGAGCGGCGCCACCTGATCGCCATCCTGCCGCGCCGTGGTGCACACGTCACCGAGCTCAGCGAACATAATGTGCGCAGTCTCTGTGCGCTGATGAGCGAGCTGTACATCCTGCTGGGTAATGCCGTGGCCCATGGTTGGCAGGATCAGGCCGACATGGCACCGTTCGTGGCCATCCAGCAGCGACTCAAGGACGCCTTTGCGCGCCAGGACATCCGCACCTTCGTCGATGAAAGCTTCAGCGTGATGCGCGCTGCGTATCCTTTTGCCAACAACCCGTATCTGCAGGAAACCGTCGAGAACCTGCAACCGGCCATGAGCCGTGCCTATTTCCTCGCCCTGGAACAGCGTAAGGCCGAGATGAGCGAGTTCCTCGACCTGTTCCAGCGCCTGCTCGTTGCCGTGCTGGCCCGTGATTTGCCGCAGATCCGCATCGTGCTGACGGCCTATGCCCAGCGCAGTTGCGATCTTGTGGTCTCTGCCCTGACGAAGGCCTGAACGTGCGGCTCAAGTGCATCAAGCTGGCGGGGTTCAAATCCTTCGTCGACCCGACCACGGTGAACTTCCCCAGTAACATGGCGGCGGTGGTCGGGCCCAATGGTTGCGGCAAGTCGAACATCATCGATGCCGTGCGTTGGGTGATGGGCGAGAGCTCGGCCAAGAACCTGCGCGGCGAGTCGATGACCGACGTCATCTTCAACGGCTCCACCAGCCGCAAGCCGGTGAGCCAAGCCAGCATCGAACTGGTGTTCGACAACTCCGATGGCACCCTGGTGGGCGAGTACGCGGCCTATGCGGAAATCTCCATTCGTCGCAAAGTGACCCGCGACAGCCAGAACAGTTATTTCCTCAACGGTACCAAGTGTCGGCGTCGCGATATCACTGATATTTTCCTCGGCACCGGCCTGGGCCCGCGCAGCTACTCGATCATCGAACAGGGCATGATCTCCAAGCTGATCGAGGCCAAGCCCGAGGACCTGCGCAACTTCATCGAAGAGGCCGCCGGCATCTCCAAATACAAGGAGCGCCGCCGCGAGACTGAAAACCGTATTCGTCGTACCCACGAAAACCTCGCGCGCCTGACCGACCTGCGCGAAGAACTCGAGCGCCAGCTGGAACGTCTGCATCGTCAGGCCGAGGCTGCCAAGAAGTATCAGGAATACAAAGGCGAAGAGCGGCAGCTCAAGGCCCAGCTCTCGGCCCTGCGTTGGCAGGCGTTGAATGAGCAGGTCGGCCAGCGCGAAGCCATCATCGGCAACCAGGAGGTCAGCTTCGAGGCCCTGGTGGCCGAGCAACGCAACGCCGATGCCGCCATCGAGCGCCTGCGTGACGGTCACCACGACCTGTCCGAACGCTTCAATCTGGTGCAAGGGCGCTTCTATTCGGTGGGCGGCGACATCGCTCGGGTCGAGCAGAGCATCCAGCACGGCCAGCAACGACTGCGGCAGTTGCAGGATGATTTGAAGGAAGCCGAGCGGGCGCGCCTGGAAACCGAATCGCACCTGGGCCACGACCGTACCTTGCTGCTGACTCTTGGCGAGGAACTGGACCGGCTCACGCCCGAACAGGAAATCACCAGCGCCGCCGCCGAAGAGGCTGCCGCCGCCCTGGAAGAGGCCGAGCTGACCATGCATGGTTGGCAAGAGCAGTGGGACAGTTTCAACCTGACCTCGGCCGAGCCGAGGCGTCAGGCCGAGGTCCAGCAGTCGCGCATCCAGCAGCTGGAAACCAGCATGGAGCGCCTGGCCGACCGTCAGCGCCGCCTGGCCGAAGAGCGTGCCTTGCTCGCGGCGGATCCGGAAGACGCGGCGATCCTCGATCTGAGCGAACAACTGGCGACCAGCGAAGCTACCCTCGAAGACTTGCAAGCCAGCGAAGACGCCCAGGTCGAGCGGCTTGAACAACTGCGCCAGGCCTTGCAACTGGCCTTGCAGAACCAACAGCAGGCCCAGGGCGAATTGCAACGGCTCAATGGGCGCCTGGCGTCGCTGGAGGCCTTGCAGCAAGCCGCGCTGGATCCGGGCACCGGCACCGCCGAATGGTTGCGCGACCAGCACCTGGCCGAACGTCCACGACTGGCCGAAGGTTTGAAGGTCGATGCCGGTTGGGAGTTGGCGGTGGAAACTGTGCTGGGCGCCGACCTGCAAGCGGTGCTGGTGGATGACTTTGCCGGTTTCGACCTGTCAGGTTTCACCCAGGGCGATCTGCGTTTGCTCAGCCCGGCTGGCGACGGGGTACGAATTCCCGGCAGTTTGCTGGACAAGGTCGAGGCCCAAGTCGACCTGTCGCCGTGGTTGGGGCAGGTCAAACCGGTGGAAAGCCTCGAACAGGCCTTGGCCCTGCGCGGGCAATTGGCCGCCGGTGAAAGCCTGATCAGCCGCGACGGGTATTGGGTTGGCCGGCATTTCCTGCGGGTGCGCCGGGCCAGCGAAGCCGAGAGCGGCATGCTCGCCCGCGGCCAGGAAATCCAGCGCCTGAGTGCCGAGCGCGAAGAGCGCGAGGCCAGTGTCGAAGCCCTGGAAACCGAATTGCAGAACCTGCGGGCGCAACAGCGCCAACAGGAGAATGGCCGTGAACACTTGCGTCGGCTGTTGCAGGACGAAGCGCGCCAGCAAGGCGAGCTCAAGGCGCAGTTGTCGGCCGGCAAGGCCAAGGTCGAACAACTGGCCCTGCGCCGCACCCGCCTCGAAGAAGAGATCGCCGAGCTGGGTGAGCAGCGGGCGCTGGAACACGAACAGATCGGCGAGGCGCGCCTGCAATTGCAGGAAGCCCTCGATGCCATGGCGCTGGACACCGAACAGCGCGAGCTGCTGCTGGCCCAACGCGACAGCCTGCGCGAACGCCTGGACCGGGTGCGCCAGGAAGCGCGACAGCACAAGGACCATGCCCACCAGTTGGCGGTGCGCCTTGGCTCGCTCAAGGCTCAACACGATTCGACGCGCCAGGCGCTGGAACGGCTGGAAATGCAGTCCGAACGCCTGACTGAAAAACGCGAGCAGTTGAGCCTCAATCTGGAGGAGGGTGAAGCGCCACTGGAAGAGCTGCGCCTCAAGCTCGAAGAGTTGCTCGACAAGCGCATGAGTGTCGATGAAGAACTCAAGACTGCGCAAATTGCCCTGGAGGACGCCGACCGTGAACTGCGCGACGCTGAGAAGCGCCGTAGCCAGGCCGAGCAGCAATCCCAGCTGATCCGCGGCCAGATGGAACAGCAACGCATGGAGTGGCAAGCACTGACCGTGCGCCGCAAAGCCTTGCAGGACCAATTGCTCGAAGATGGCTACGACCTCGACGGCGTGCTCGCCACCCTGGTGGCCGGGGCAAACGAGAAGGAAGCCGAGGAGGAACTGGAGCGGATTGCCCAGCGCATTCAGCGCCTGGGGGCAATCAACCTGGCGGCCATCGATGAGTACCAGCAGCAGTCCGAGCGCAAGCGCTACCTGGATGCCCAGAACGACGATCTGGTGGAAGCGCTGGAGACCCTGGAAAACGTCATTCGCAAGATCGACAAGGAAACCCGTAACCGTTTCAAGGATACCTTTGATCAGATCAACGGCGGTTTGCAGGCACTTTTCCCAAAAGTTTTCGGTGGCGGCAGCGCCTACTTGGAACTGACGGGCGAAGATTTACTCGATACAGGGGTGACAATCATGGCGCGTCCTCCTGGCAAGAAGAACAGCACCATCCATTTGCTCTCCGGTGGCGAAAAGGCGCTGACCGCGCTGGCCCTGGTATTTGCCATCTTCAAATTGAACCCGGCGCCATTCTGCATGCTCGACGAAGTCGATGCGCCGTTGGATGACGCTAACGTAGGTCGTTACGCACGGCTGGTGAAGGAGATGTCCGAAACGGTGCAATTCATCTACATCACCCACAACAAGATCGCCATGGAAATGGCCGATCAACTGATGGGCGTGACCATGCATGAGCCGGGTTGCTCACGGCTGGTGGCGGTGGATGTGGAGGAAGCCATGGCGATGGTAGATGCCTGACACACGGGTTGTAGGGCATCTACTGGGAGTGCTGTAGGTATTTTTTACCCTTGGGCTTGTTGTTCAATTCACAGATTGGCACGAGCCTATGCGACAGACGGTGTAAAGTTATCTTTGGTCGTGCTAGTTTAATGTCAATTTTTCGTGTGCGTGGGCAAAACGCCATTCAGAACATAGAGTTGGCGCCACGTTTTAAAGCGGTTTGCAAATAGCTAAACCCCTTATTTTTCAGCATTTTTATAGAGGCACGGGATTACATGGAAATCGGTCTGCGCGAGTGGCTGATCGTCATCGGCATCATTGTCATTGCCGGTATTCTTTTCGACGGCTGGCGGCGCATGCGCGGCGGCAAGGGCAAACTCAAGTTTCGCCTTGATCGCAGCCTGTCGAACCTGCCGGACGACGATGGCAATGCCGAGCTGCTGGGGCCGCCCCGGGTGTTGGACACCCATAAAGAGCCGCAGTTGGACGAGCATGACTTGCCGTCGATGAGCGCGCCTGCGCGCGAGCCACGGGAGTCGGGTTCCAAGCGCGGCAAGCGCAACAGCGAGCCGTCCCAGGGGGACCTGAACCTCAATCTGGACCTGGATGGTGGCCCGAGCTTCAGCAGTCGTGACGACGACTTCCCGGACGAGAACAAGACCTCCGGTGCCGACAAAGACCAGGCCCAAGCCGAAGAAGTGCTAGTGATCAGCGTGATTTGCCGCGACCCGGCCGGCTTCAAGGGCCCAGCGTTGTTGCAGAACATCCTGGAAAGCGGCCTGCGTTTTGGCGAGATGGACATTTTCCACCGCCACGAAAGCATGGCCGGCAATGGCGAGGTATTGTTTTCCATGGCCAACGCGGTCAAGCCGGGCGTATTCGACCTGGACGACATCGACCATTTCAGCACGCCAGCGGTAAGCTTTTTCCTCGGCCTGCCAGGCCCGCGTCATCCCAAGCAGGCCTTCGACGTGATGGTGGCCGCGGCGCGCAAGCTGTCCCAGGAGCTCAATGGCGAATTGAAGGATGACCAGCGCAGCGTGCTGACCGCCCAGACCATCGAACACTACCGCCAGCGCATCGTCGAATTCGAACGCCGGGCGTTGACCCAGAAGCGCTGAAGTCGGCAGCGCTTTTGTGGCGCAGGGGCTTTTTGTGACGAGGGGATTTATCCCCTCGCCACAGGTTCTGCATTCGGCCGGTATAGGCTCGACATTGCCAATGTTTTGAGAAGATTGAGCAGCCTCGGCTGCTCTTTTGCTTTATGAGAGAACATCCATGACTGCCGTCAAAACCCGCATCCAACAGCTGCGCACCGAGCTGGACCAGCACAACTACCGCTACCACGTCCTCGATGAACCGAGCATCCCGGACGCCGAGTACGATCGCCTGTTTCATGAGCTCAAGGCCCTGGAAGAGCAGCATCCGGAACTGGTGACCAGCGACTCCCCGACCCAGCGGGTCGGCAGTGTGGCGCTGTCGGCGTTCAGCCAGGTGCGGCACGAGATCCCGATGCTCAGCCTGGGTAACGCCTTTGACGAAACCACCATGCGCGAATTCGACCGGCGGGTGACCGAAGGCCTCGACCTGCCCACGGGCGACTTGCTCGGCGGTGGCGCGGCGGTGGAATACAGCTGCGAGCCGAAGCTCGATGGCCTGGCGGTCAGCCTGCTGTACCAGGACGGCATGTTGGTACGGGGTGCCACTCGCGGTGACGGCACGACCGGCGAAGACATCAGCGTCAACGTACGCACCGTGCGCAACATCCCCCTCAAATTGCAGGGCAGTGGCTGGCCGCCGCTGTTGGAAGTGCGCGGCGAGGTGTACATGTCCAAGGCTGGCTTCGAGCGCCTCAATGCCACGCAGTTGGAGGCAGGCGGCAAGACCTTCGCCAACCCGCGCAACGCGGCGGCCGGCAGTTTGCGCCAATTGGATTCGAAGATAACCGCCAACCGTCCCTTGGAGTTCTGCTGCTACGGCATCGGCCAGGTGACCGCGGACATCGCCGATACCCACATCGGCAATCTCAAGCAGCTCAAGGCTTGGGGCTTGCCCATCAGCCGTGAACTGAAATTGGCCCACGGTATCGATGAATGCCTGGACTACTACCGCGACATTGGCGAGCGGCGCAGCGCGTTGGCTTATGAAATCGATGGGGTGGTGTTCAAGGTCAATAGCATCGCCTCTCAGCGCGAGCTGGGTTTTCGCGCCCGGGAACCGCGCTGGGCCATCGCTCATAAATTCCCGGCCAGCGAAGAGCTCACCGAACTGTTGGACGTAGAGTTCCAGGTCGGTCGCACTGGCGCCGTGACACCCGTCGCACGGCTCAAGCCGGTCAAGGTTGCTGGCGTGACCGTGGCCAACGCCACCCTGCACAACATGGACGAAGTGGCGCGCCTGGGCCTGATGATCGGCGACACCGTGATTATCCGCCGCGCCGGGGACGTGATCCCGCAAGTGGTGCAAGTGGTCACCGAGCGCCGTCCGGACAATGCCCGGCCGGTGGAGATCCCGCAAGAATGTCCGGTCTGCGGCTCCCATGTGGAGCGTACGCAACTGATCAAGCGCAGCAAAGGCCGCGAGACCATCAGCGAAGGTGCGGTGTACCGCTGCGTCGGTCGCCTGGCCTGCGGCGCGCAGCTCAAGCAGGCGATCATTCATTTCGTGTCGCGCCGGGCCATGGACATCGAGGGCCTGGGCGAGAAGAGCGTCGAGCAGTTGGTGGACGAGGGCCTGGTGGGCTCGCCTGCTGACCTGTATGCCCTGACCTTCGAGCAAGTGGTCGACCTGGAAGGCTTCGCCGAACTGTCGAGCAAGAACCTGCTGGCGGCCATCGTCGACAGCAAGAAGCCGAGCCTGGCGCGCTTCATCTACGCCCTCGGCATCCCGGACGTGGGCGAGGAGACCGCCAAGGTCCTGGCTCGTTCTCTTGGTTCGCTGGAGCGTGTACAGGCGGCTTTGCCTCAGGTGCTGACGTATTTGCCGGACGTCGGCCTGGAAGTTGCCCATGAGATTCACAGCTTCTTCGAAGACCCGCATAACCGTCAGGTGATCAAGGATTTGTTGCGCCATGGTCTGGATATCCAGGACCAGGGCGAGTTGGGTGCCGAGTTCTCCGCCAGCACCACCCTGGGCGGTTTTCTGGACAAGCTGAATATTCCGTCGGTCGGGCCGGGCGGGGCGCAGAAACTGGCGGACAAATTCGGTTCACTCGAAGCGGTCATGAGTGCCGACTGGCTCGACATGCGCCAGGCGCTGCCGGAAAAACAGGCCAACGCCGTGCGCGAGTTCTTTGCTGTCGCCGCCAACCGGCAGCAGGCCGAAGCTGCCGAGAAGCAGCTGCAGGACTTTGGCATGCATTGGCAAAGTGAGAAGAAAGTCGTCGAAGGTCTGCCTGAGGCGGGTCATACCTGGGTGTTGACCGGTTCGCTGGAGTTGATGAGCCGCGATGTCGCCAAGGACAAGCTGGAAAGCCTGGGGGCCAAGGTCGCCGGTTCCGTGTCGGCGAAAACCTATTGCGTGGTGGCCGGGCCGGGGGCGGGCTCGAAGCTGACCAAGGCCAACGAGCTGGGGCTCAAGGTGCTGGATGAAGAGGCGTTTGTGGCTTTTTTGAGCGAGCATGGCATCACGGTTTAATCGGGAGCGCTCCCGCGCCTATCCGGCGCTATGACGCAAAGCGTGGGAACGATCATGCACCAGGGGGATCTAGTGCTTCAGGCTCCAGGGAGATCGCCATGTACCGCTTCTTTGAACAACTGAGCTCACGCATCGCCGCGCCGTTCATGGGCGATCGCTCACGCAATAGCAAGATCTGGTCGTGTCGCTGCGGTCAGTCGCTGTTTTTTCGCAACAGCCAATGCCTGGCCTGCCTGGCTGCGTTGGGCTATCAGCCTGAACAGAGCCGCCTGTCGTCCTTGCAACCCGGCGAGCAACCCGACACCTGGACACTGGATGCGGACCCGCAGGCCGGGTTGTTCCGCCGCTGCGCCAACCTCGACACCCCGGCGGCGTGCAACTGGCTGCTTGCGGCCAATGACCACGATGCCTTGTGCGTCGCCTGCAGCCTGAACCGCACCATTCCCGATTTGTCGATCCCGGAAAACCCCGAGCGCTGGCGCAAGGTCGAAACCGCCAAGCGCCGGCTGGTGGCGCAACTGATCACCCTCGGCTTGCCGGTGATTCCGAAAACCGTCGATGAAAACATCGGCTTGGCTTTCGATTTCATTGGGGTCGATCCCGATGGCACGCCGCCGACCACCGGTCACGCCAGTGGACTGGTCACCCTCGACATCAAAGAAGCCGACGATGCCCATCGCGAATACGTGCGCCAGCAGATGCGCGAACCGTATCGCACCTTACTCGGACATTTCCGGCATGAGGTGGGGCACTACTACTGGGATCGGCTGATCGCCAACAGCCACTGGCTCGAGGCGTTTCGTGAACTGTTCGGCGATGAGCGTGCCAGTTATTCCGACGCCCTGGAGCGGCATTACCAGCAAGGGGCGCCGCTGGACTGGCAGACCCATTACGTCAGCGCCTACGCCACCATGCACCCCTGGGAAGACTGGGCGGAAACCTGGGCCCACTACCTGCACATGATGGACGCGGTGGATACGGCGCTGGGTTTTGGCATGAGTGCTCGGGAAATGGATATCGACTACCAGCCTTTTCCGCCCGAGACCTTGTACGACCCCGAGCACACCGGGGGGACGGCGTTCCTGTCATTCGTCAACGCCTGGATCGAACTGGCCGGCATGCTCAACGAACTGTCCCGAAGCATGGGCCAGCCGGACTTCTATCCGTTCGTCGTACCCGCCGCCGTCATCACCAAGCTGCATTTCATCCATTTGGTGATTCAGGAAGAGGGTGGTCGGGCGGATGAGGTGCTGATGTAACTTTGCTCCCGCTTTAAGTTTTGCTTGCCTCGATAGAGATCGGGCAGCGTTAAAGTGATGCCATTTATTTTGATAGTAGTTTTGTATTCAGGCTTTCCTTTACTCTAAGGCCGCCATGGATGATGGCTATATTTATTATGGAAAATACTATGAAACATGATGAAGTGGATAAAGCGACAACCATTCCCAATGCGCCTCGGCGGCTTTCCCAGGCCGGTCAAAGCCAATACACCATTATATTGGCCTGGCAAATCTCGGATAATGTTCGGCCCGATCAGATTGCGGGTCACACGTTTAAAGTGACTGCGGTGGCTACTGGGCAGGCGCAGTTCGTTCCTGCAACCCAAGTGAAACCGGACGGGCGCGGCTGGTACCGACATGAGATAGGCGTCAGTGGCGGCTCCCGGCCTGTCTATTTCAATGTTCAAGTTCGGGCGCAAGCTTCCAATGGTGAGTATGGGCCGTTCTGTCCAGTGGTAGTTTGTAATACTTCGTCATGACCGGCTATTTAATGTCAACCATGATTCAAGGCCGTAGTTGCTCATTGGTAGTTGTTTGAAAGATTCAATCTATTATGACTCGTTGCAGGTTCCCTGTGGGAGCGAGCCTGCTCGCGATGGCGGTGGATCAGCTTGCATTGATGTTGAATGAGCCTCCGTCATCGCGAGCAAGCTCGGTTCCCACATGGGTTCTCTAGTGTCCGCGGATACAGTGTTCGCTCCAGATCCCTTGTGGATGCGAGCTTGCTCGCGAAAGCGGTGGGTCAGCTTGCACCCAGGTCGAATGTGCCGAAGCCATCGCAAGCACGCTTTGCCCCCACAGCAAGTGCTTGAACATCTTCAGTTTTTTTATCCGGCGCGAACGGTTGTAACTTCTCGTCAGATAGGTACAATGGCGCGGCTCGCCGTCAGGTGAGCGTCGTTATGGTGACCCCATCGGTCCCCCCGCAACGATTACCCGTGAACCTGGTCAGATCCGGAAGGAAGCAGCCACAGCGGGAACATTGTGTGCCGGGGTGTGGCTGGTGGGGTTGCCTCCATAACGCCCAAGCCTTCGTTCGCAAGGTTTGTCAATTTCCAAGCATTTTTTATTTCGCTGATCGCTATCGATCGTTGCGTTCTGCTGTCCGGATTCTGACTGGGGCAGGGGCGTCGAGTGCCGGAAATCCGGTCCGTCCTGCATCGACGGACCGAGCGCCTATCGCAGGTCGCTTGGATCAGTACTGTGCTTTCACATACTCGGCTATCGGTTCATGCAGCAGATCCTGCGGGTGATCCCCGCCGAAGGTCGCCCATTTGCTTTTGCCGGACAGGATCGTAGAGCCCAGTGGTTGCGTTCCCGTCGGGCCATAAATGGCGAGCTTTACTTCAATCTTGTCAGGCAGGCCCGACCATTCTGTGGCGCGATCTTCCCAGTGGAGGATTTCCGGGATGACGTAATAGCCCGAAGGGCTGTTCTGCCTCAGGCAACCCAATTCCCGGCACGCGTCCACGACCGTCACATGATTGGCGTAATGAGAGAAGGCCGTTTTAGCAGCGGCGGCTGTCATGTCGCCGGACGCAGGGTAGACGGTCGTTTCGTAACGGCCATCGACAGGTGTGGCAATAGTGACTGGCATTTGTCGATCAAGTTTTGCCTGGCTGGGAAATACATCTTGTTGTGCATATTTGGCGGTGCAGCCGGTGGCGAGTATCGAAACAAGAAGGATCGAGAATTTATGCACGGTATACCCTTGGAGTTCTATTGATGTCAGCGAGTCGAAGGCATCACGGGGATGCAAGATAGGGCTCTGATAGTCGGGGGCCGCGGCAGACGATGTCAACGTGACATTATTTTATTCGTGTCGCCCACGCAAACGAATGGCAGTGGCGCCATGTTCAGATTGCCAGTCGGACAAGCGAACGCCCAAGAGGGGGCTGGTCTGGCGTGCATCGGCAGGCCGGATTGCTCTTTTCATGCCTGCCTCAAGGCTTGGACAAGGCCTGGTCAACCGCTGCGATCAGCTTTCCCAGATCCTTCGGGGTGGCTCTGTGTATGACACCGAACAAATACGCCCGCTGTTCGTCTTCATCGCCCATGTCGACAAAAAAGGCTTTCAGCTGCACATCCAGCACGTCGGCAAGCAGGAACAAGGCTTCGATGCTGGGGGTGTAGGTGCCGGTTTCGAAGCGGCTGATGGTTTTGGGGTCAAAACCGGTTTTTTCGCCAAGTTCAGCCTGAGTAAGCCCCGCTACTTTGCGATAGCGTCTGATGGCCGCACCCAAACTTGAAATTTGCATCGCTCAATTCCCATTTAGAATCAAGAACTTAACGATAGATTTTTGCATTAGGCAACTGCATGATCCATCACCTTGCTTTGCAAAATGTGATGTGTTTCGTAGAATCGGCCTTTGGCACGGGTATTTGGTGACCTGCTTCAGAAGCCGGGATGTGCGAAAAGAGTGGGCCTTGCGTTTCTTGCCGCGACACAAGGGGCAGGGGCCTACCCCCTCAGGTAGCGCTGCCAGGGCCCGCGCTCCAGCTTATCTCAAGGTGTTTGAGCCTAGTTGATTTTCGCCTTTGCAGAGGCGGTGCAACCGCGCGCGACAAATGAGCCTGACTCATGGATGACTGCTTCGATGGATAAGAAGTACCGCAGAGCCGTTGACGCCGCCGCGATCTTTTCCGAAACCGATCTGAGCGGGCGCATCACCTACGTCAACGATCAATTTTGTACCCTTTTTGGCTACCAGCGTGAGGAGTTGCTGGGCGCCGATCATCGCCTGCTCAATTCCGGCCAGCACCCCGACGAGTTCTTCAGCGGCATGTGGCGCACCATCGGCTTGGGGCAGGTGTGGAAAGGGGAAATTTGTAACCGTGCCAAAGACGGTACGCTGCACTGGGTCGATACCACCCTGGTACCGGTGATCGACGATGAGACCGGGCAAATCGAACGCTACCTGGCGATTCGCTTCGACGTCAGCGAAAAGCGTCGGCTGCTGCACTCGTTGCAGTGGCGGGTCGGTCACGATGTGCTGACCGGCTTGCCCAACCGTACCTACCTCTCTGATCTGCTGGACCAGGCACTGGCGTTTTCCCGTGCGGAAAACCTGCCCCTGGCGGTGTGCATGCTCGACCTCGATGGTTTCAAGGCCGTCAATGACGGTCACGGTCATGCCAGCGGCGATCGGCTTCTGGTGGAAGTCGCCAGGCGATTGCGCAGTATTGTGCGGGGTGAAGACGTCGTGGCGCGACTGGCGGGGGACGAGTTTGTGCTGGTGCTGCGTCATGTGCGTGGCATGGATGAATTGAATGCCGCGCTCAACCGCGTATTGGTCGGCGTTTCAATGCCATATGTCATCGATGGCAAGGGCATCAAGGTCTTCGCCAGTATTGGTGTCACGCTGTTTCCATGGGACAACGAAAACGCTGAAACCTTGTTGCGCCACGCCGATCAGGCAATGTACGTGGCCAAGCAAAGTGGCCGTAATCGTTTCCATCTGTTCGATGTGTCCCGGGACCAGGAGGTCCGGGTCACTTACCAGACGGTCGAGCGGGTCCGGCAGGCGCTGGCGGGTAACGAGTTGCGCCTGCACTTCCAGCCCAAGGTCAATATGCGCAACGGTACGGTGGTTGGTCTGGAGGCATTGCTGCGCTGGAAGCATCCGCAACGTGGCCTGGTGCCGCCTCGCGAGTTCCTGCCGCTGGTGGAGGAGACTGACCTGATCGTCGAGATCGGTGAGTGGGTCATGGAGCAGGTACTGACCCAGCTGCAGCAATGGCAGCAGATGGGGCAGGGCTGGCCGGTGAGCATCAACATATCGGCGCGGCATTTCCAGCGAGAGGATTTCGTCGAGCGGCTGCAACAGGTGTTGGAGCGACATCCGGCGGTGTCACCGAGCATGCTGGATTTGCAGATCGTTGAATCCGTCGCCGTGGAGAACCTTCAACACGTCAGTACGTGCCTGCAGTCATGCCAGGCATTGGGCGTAGGATTTTCACTGGGTGGTTTTGGCACCGGCTATTGCTCGCTCAACGACCTCAAGCACCTGCGCACGCAAACCATCAAGATCGACAAGACCTTTGTCCGCGATATTCTCGATGACCGGGACGACCTGGCGCTGACGGAGGCGGTGATCGGCCTGGCCCGGGCGTTTGGCCGCCAGGTGGTCGCCGAGGGGCTGGACAGCCTTGAGCATGGGCTCCTGCTGCTGCGTCTGGGCTGCGAGGTGGCTCAAGGCTATTTCATTGCCCGTCCCATGCCTCCCGAACAGGTCCCTGGCTGGGTGATGGGGTTTGTCCCGCCGTTGCAATGGCAGCAGCGAGCCGGCGTTCAGGGAGAGCCGGCGTCGGCCTCCGACGCGTCCCTGCGGCCAGTGTAAAGCTGGATGATGGCGTCAATTTCTCCTGATGCTTTCATTTTCTGCAAGGTGAGCAGAATGTGTTGGGCTGGAATTCTCGGGTCATCGCGTACGTAGCAGCCCAATTGCTGTTCCTGGAGAACAGCCACTTCGTGCAGTTGCCGGTCGGCGGAATGCCGTTGGTTGAACCAGTCCAGCGCCCACTGGTTGCTGACCGCATAGCGATAACGGCCGGCCAGCAGCTTGGCCAGCACTTGTTCCTGGCTGCGCGCATCGTCGCGCCGCAGGTGCCCCTCGTTGAACAGGGGCTGCAAGGTCGGATAGGTATAGCCGAGCACGGTGCCGATGGGTTGTTGCGCCAGTGTCGCTGGCGTCACCGCGGCGGTACTGTCTGCCATGCCGACGAGCAGGTCGCGTTGGAAAAACAGCGGGACACTCCACAGGTACTTGCCGCCCTTATCCACCCAATCGGGGCTGACATAACAGCGCATATCGATTTCACCATGTTGCATGGCGCCGTCCAGGCGGGCACGGGACAGGACGTGAAATTGCGCTGGCATCCCGACCTGGGTCGCCAGGCTGGTCATTATGTCGGGGAGTATGCCCTGCGTCGGGCGGCCTCGTTCGATCTGCACCATGGGCATGGCCCAGCCGTCGGTAACGGCAAAGCGCAAAGGTACTTCGTCGGCAAAACACGCGGTACCGAACAACAGCAAAGCCCCCATGGCTGAGCGCATAAACTCTCCTGACTGTACAAAACCCTGTCGACAACCGAGCCCCTGAGACCATCTTAGTCAGATTAGACGAGCACACCGGATGCAATTTCGCCCCTGCTCCGCTAGCATTAGCCGCTTATGTTCCTTCGTTGCGACGGTTTTCGATGAGTTATCAGGTTCTTGCACGTAAGTGGCGTCCGCGCTCGTTCCGCGAAATGGTCGGCCAGACCCATGTGCTCAAGGCCCTGATCAATGCCTTGGACAGCCAGCGGCTGCACCATGCCTATCTGTTCACCGGTACCCGCGGTGTGGGCAAGACCACCATCGCGCGGATCATCGCCAAGTGCCTGAACTGCGAAACCGGCATTACCTCCACACCTTGCGGCGAGTGTTCGGTCTGCCGGGAAATCGACGAAGGCCGTTTCGTCGACCTGATCGAGATCGACGCCGCCAGCCGCACCAAGGTCGAAGACACCCGCGAGCTGCTCGATAACGTGCAGTACGCGCCGAGCCGTGGGCGCTTCAAGGTCTACCTGATCGACGAAGTGCACATGCTCTCCAGCCATTCCTTCAATGCGCTGCTCAAGACCCTCGAGGAGCCACCGCCCTACGTCAAGTTCATCCTGGCGACCACTGACCCGCAGAAACTTCCGGCAACGATTTTGTCGCGTTGCCTGCAGTTCTCCCTGAAGAACATGACCCCGGAACGGGTCGTCGAGCATCTGACCCACGTGCTGGGTGTGGAAAACGTCCCGTTCGAAGACGATGCACTGTGGCTGCTGGGCCGCGCCGCCGATGGTTCGATGCGCGATGCCATGAGCCTGACCGACCAGGCCATTGCTTTCGGTGAAGGCAAGGTCATGGCCGCCGATGTGCGGGCCATGCTCGGTACGCTCGATCACGGCCAGGTCTATGACGTGTTGCATGCGCTGATCGAAGGTGACGCCAAGGCGCTGCTCGAAGCGGTGCGTCACCTCGCCGAGCAGGGGCCGGATTGGAACGGCGTGCTTTCGGAGATCCTCAATGTGCTGCACCGGGTCGCCATCGCCCAGGCCTTGCCGGAGGGTGTCGACAACGGCCACGGCGACCGTGACCGCGTACTGGCCCTGGCCCAGGCACTGCCGGCCGAGGACGTGCAGTTCTATTACCAGATGGGCCTGATCGGCCGTCGCGACCTGCCCCTGGCGCCGGATCCGCGCGGCGGCTTCGAGATGGTGCTGCTGCGAATGCTGGCGTTCCGGCCGGCCGATACGGCGGACGCCCCGAGGCAACCGCTAAAGCCAGTGGGGATCAGCCAGGCCACAGCTGATTCCGCCAAGCCAGTGGCTGCCGCGCCCATCGTTGCGCCGGCAGTGGCTTCTGCTCCGGTGATGCCTTTGGCTGAACCGGCTCCGGCGCCTGTCAGTGCGCCGATTGAACCCGAGCCTGAAGCGGTCGCCGAGGCGTTGCCCGAGCCGGTGGCCGAAGCGGTCATCGACTTGCCCTGGAATGATCCGGTCGAACCTGAGATCGTCCAGCAGCCCGCCGTGGAGCCCGTGCTGGAAACCACCGCCGAGCAGCCCGAGCTGCCACCCATGCCCTTGCCCACGCCCGACAGCGTGGTGCCCGATGCGCCCGAATGGGTGGCGGCCCCAATGCCTGAGCCGACCGTGGCCGACGTTGATGTCGCCACGCCGGGCATTGACCTGGACGATGAGCCCCCGCTGGACGAGGACTACATCGAGCCGGACATCGATTCGGCCTACAGTTATCTGGACGATCTGGCCAGCGAGCATGCCGCCGAGCCGGCCCCGGAGCCCGAGCCGGAACCGGCGGCAATGCCAGCCACCGGGCTGGCCCTGCAATGGCTGGAATTGTTTCCGAAACTGCCAATTACCGGCATGACCGGCAGTATTGCCGCCAACTGCACGCTGATCGCCGTGGAGGGTGACCACTGGCTGCTGCACCTGGACCCGGCCCACAGCGCGCTGTTCAACGCGACCCAGCAGCGTCGCCTCAACGATGCGCTTAACCAGTACCACCAGCGCACCCTGACGCTGAGCATCGAGCTGATCAAGCCTGAGCAGGAGACCCCGGCCCAGGCTGCGTCCCGTCGCCGTGCCGACCGTCAGCGCGAAGCCGAAGAGTCGATCCACGGTGACCCGTTCATCCAGCAAATGATGCAACAGTTCGGCGCGGTGGTCCGTCACGATACTATCGAACCTGTCGAGGCCCCGGTTACCCAGGGCCCATAACTGAAAGCGTCGGGCCGAACGGGCCGGGCGCGATGTTTATCCAAGTACTTTCGAGGTGATTCCCATGATGAAAGGTGGCATGGCCGGCCTGATGAAGCAGGCGCAGCAGATGCAGGAAAAAATGGCCAAGATGCAGGAAGAACTGGCCAACGCCGAAGTCACTGGCAAGTCCGGCGGCGACATGGTCACGGTGGTCATGACCGGTCGCCATGACGTCAAGCGTGTCAGCATCGATCCGAGCGTGGTCGAAGGCTTGAGCGAAGATGACAAGGAAATGCTCGAAGCCCTGTTCGCCGCCGCCGTCAACGACGCCGTGCGCAAGATCGAAGCCAACAGCCAGGACAAGATGTCCGGCATGACGGCCGGCATGCAACTGCCGCCGGGCATGAAACTGCCGTTCTGATTCGTCATCCCGGTCGGGATGGGCTACACACAATGCCAGGCATCGCGCCTGGCATTTTTGTTTGTGCTCGGGAAAGCAGGCGCCACGGTCCAACGGCAAAGACATCGAACACACCCCCTTCAAAAGAGTCTGCTTCCTATAGGTCCCACTCAACGATCAAGGAGAAGCTTCCATGTCACAAACATCGACCTTCAACCAGCGCATCGTCCTCGCATCCCGCCCCAAAGGCGCTCCCACCGCGGACAATTTTCGTATCGAGCAAGTCAACCTGCCGGACCTGACGGACGGGCAGATCCTGCTCAAGACGCTGTTCCTGTCCCTGGACCCCTACATGCGCGGACGAATGAGCGATGCGCCTTCCTATGCCGCGCCGGTAAAAATCGATGAGGTGATGACCGGCGGCGCTGTCAGCCGCGTGGAGCGTTCGATGCATCCGAAATTCCACGCAGGCGACCTGGTGGTGGGTGCCACAGGTTGGCAGAGCCACAGCATCAGCGATGGGCGCAATGTGATTCCAATCCCGTCCGGGCTGCCCAGCCCGTCGATGGCCCTGGGAGTGCTGGGCATGCCGGGCATGACCGCTTACATGGGGCTGATGGACATCGGTCAGCCCCAGGCCGGGGAGACCCTGGTGGTTGCGGCGGCATCAGGGGCCGTGGGCTCGGTGGTCGGCCAGGTGGCAAAGATCAAAGGGTTGCGAGTGGTTGGCGTGGCTGGCGGCCACGAGAAATGCAAATACGTGGTCGATGAGTTGGGTTTTGACGCTTGCGTCGATCACAAGAGTGAACACTTTGCAGAGGAGTTGGCCCAGGCTTGCGACCAGGGCATCGATATTTATTACGAAAATGTCGGCGGCAAGGTCTTCGACGCGGTGCTCCCGCTGCTCAATGCCAAGGCGCGTGTCCCACTCTGTGGTCTGATCGCTTCCTACAACGATGGCGAGCAATCGTCGAGCGGTCCGGATCGCTTGCCGCAATTGCAGCGCACCTTGTTGACCAAGCGGGTGCGGATCCAGGGTTTTATCGTGTTCGACGACTATGGTGATCGTCAGCCGGAGTTCATCAGCGCCATGGCGCCCTGGGTGCGTGATGGCAAGGTCAAGTTCCGCGAAGACGTGGTCGATGGCCTTGAGAATGCACCGCAGGCCTTTATCGGTCTGTTGGAAGGGCGCAACTTCGGCAAGTTGGTGGTCCGGGTGGCGCAGGATTGAGTATTTGACGCTAATCGGAGGCGCGGGTATAAACCGCGTCTCGTTGTTATGTCGGACATTTCCTCCATGAGCTTCAGCCCTTTGATTCGCCAACTGATCGATGCCCTGCGAACGTTGCCAGGTGTGGGTCAGAAAACTGCCCAGCGCATGGCGTTGCAATTGCTCGAGCGTGATCGCAGTGGCGGTTCGCGCTTGGCCCAGGCCTTGAGCCAGGCCATGGAAGGGGTGGGGCATTGCCGTCTATGCCGTACCCTTACCGAAGACGATCTTTGCCCGCAATGCGCCGATCCGCGTCGTGACGACAGCCTGCTGTGCGTCGTGGAAGGACCGATGGATGTCTATGCGGTGGAGCAGACGGGGTTTCGCGGTCGCTATTTCGTGCTCAAGGGGCATTTGTCACCCCTCGACGGCTTGGGGCCGGAAGCCATTGGCATTCCACAGCTGATTGCGCGGATCGAAGAGGCCGGCACGTTCAAGGAAGTCATCCTCGCCACCAACCCGACGGTCGAGGGTGAAGCCACCGCCCACTACATCGCCCAACTGCTGAGCAACAAAGGCCTGATCGCCTCGCGCATCGCCCATGGTGTGCCGCTGGGTGGCGAGCTGGAGTTGGTGGATGGCGGGACGCTGGCGCATTCGTTTGCAGGGCGCAAGCCGATCGCCTTGTAACCGCCACACAAAAATCCCTGTGGGAGCGAGCTTGCGCGCTCCCACAGGTTCGACGTTTGCGCCAATTACCTTTCGCTGAGCGAGAACTGCGTCAGGCAGAAGGTAGCAATCCCCATGTCTTCCAGGCGCTGGGAACCGAGCAGTTCCGGCAAGTCGATGATCGCCGCGGCCTCGTGGACCTTGGCGCCCATGCGGCGGATCAGGTTGGCGGCGGCAATCAGTGTGCCGCCAGTGGCGATCAGGTCATCGAACATCACCACCGAATCACCCTCGCACAGGCTGTCGGCATGCACTTCAAGGAAGGCTTCGCCGTATTCGGTCTGGTAACCCTCGGCCAGCACATCCGCTGGCAGCTTGCCTTGCTTGCGGAACAAAACCAGCGGTTTGTTCAACTGATAGGCCAAGATCGAGCCGATCAGGAAGCCCCGGGCATCCATCGCACCGATGTGCGTGAATTCGGCCTCGACGTAGCGGTGGGCGAAACTGTCCATGACCAGCCGCAGGGCGGTCGGGGATTGGAACAGTGGGGTAATGTCGCGAAAGATCACGCCTGGTTTGGGGAAATCGATCACGGGGCGGATCAGGGATTTGATGTCGAAGGAGTCGAAGACCATCGTCGAGGTGTCCTGGCAGGGCTGCAAACACGGCAGTATAGCGCGGCTGGGACGATTCCTCAGCCGCCCCTCAGCCGCGTGTATACATCAGCCTTCGAGAGAGCCGCCGGCCAGAGCGCAAAGCTGGATCGGGTCGAGAATGTGAATTTCCTTGCCTTCGGCGGCAATCAACTCGTTCTGCTGGAAGCGGGTGAATACCCTGGAGACGGTTTCCACCGCCAGCCCCAGGTAATTACCGATTTCGTTGCGCGACATGCTCAGACGGAACTGGTTGGCCGAAAACCCACGGGCGCGGAAGCGGGCCGAGAGGTTGACCAGGAACGTGGCAATGCGCTCGTCGGCGGTTTTTTTCGAGAGCAGCAGCATCATTTGCTGATCGTCACGGATCTCCCGGCTCATCACTCGCATCAATTGACGACGCAGTTGCGGCAGTTGCAAGGCCAGTTCGTCCAGGCGATCAAAGGGTATTTCGCAAACCGAGGTGGTTTCCAGCGCCTGGGCCGAGACCGGATGGCTCTCGGTGTCCATGCCGGACAAGCCCACCAGCTCGCTGGGCAGGTGGAAACCGGTGAGCTGCTCTTCGCCGCCGTCGCTCAGGTTAAAGGTTTTCAAGGCGCCCGAGCGTACGGCATAGACGGAATCGAAGGCGTCGCCCTGGCGAAACAGGAATTCACCTTTTTTTAACGGTCGACCCCGTTTAACGATTTCGTCCAGCGCGTCCATGTCCTCCAGATTCAATGAAAGTGGCAGGCAGAGAGGGGCCAGGCTGCAATCCTTGCAGTGGGCCTGGTTGTGGGCGCGCAGTTTGACTGGCTCGGACATTTCTTAAATCCTTGTGGGAAATCACGCATAAGGCGTAAGGGTACCCCAGAGATGGCACTCCGACCAGTGTGGTTTCATCGTCAAATTGTCGCGCTTAAATGACTCGGGAGAAGCGTTGTCGATTGTGCTGCTCCAGATAGGCGTCGAAGACCATGCATACCGATCGCACCAGCAGACGCCCGGCCGGCAGGACCTTGATGTGCATGTCGTCGAGCTCGATCAGCCCGTCTTGGGCCATGGCCTGCAATTGCGGCCATAACGGCGCAAAGTAGCCACGAAAATCGATATTGAAGGTTTGCTCTATCTGGGCGAACTCCAGATGGAAATGGCAGATCAACTGCTGGATCACCGCGCGCCGCAGCCGGTCATCGGCATTGCAGATCAACCCGCGACTGGTCGCCAGTTGCCCGTCGGCGAGGGTGTTCTGGTAATGATTCAGGTCGCTGCTGTTCTGGCAGTACAGGTCGCCGATCTGGCTGATCGCTGACACGCCGAGGCCGATCAGGTCGCAATGACCATGGGTGGTGTAGCCCTGGAAGTTGCGTTGCAGCGTGGCTTCTTCCTGGGCGATCGCCAGTTCGTCGTCGGGCAGGGCGAAATGGTCCATGCCGATGTAGCGGTAGCCGGCGGCAGTCAGTTGTTCGATGGTGCCTTGCAACATTGCCAGTTTCTGCGCCGGGCTTGGCAGGTCCTGGCTGTTGATGCGCCGCTGCGGCATGAAGCGTTCCGGTAGGTGGGCGTAATTGAACACCGACAGGCGGTCCGGCTGTAATTCGATGACCTCTTGAATCGTGCGGGCGAAGTTTTCCGGGGTCTGTTTTGGCAGGCCATAGATCAGGTCGATGTTGATTGAACGGTACTGCAAGGTCCTGGCGGCTTCGATCACAGCGCGGGTTTCTTCCAGGCTTTGCAGGCGATTGACGGCGCGCTGGACCGCTGGGTCGAGGTCTTGCAGGCCGATGCTGACCCGGTTGAAACCCAGTTCCCGCAGCAGGCCCATGGTTGACCAGTCGGCCTCACGAGGGTCGATTTCGATGCCGTAGTCGCCTGAGTCGTCGTCCAGCAAGTTCAAATGCTTGCGCAGTTTGGCCATCAACTGGCGCAGTTCGTCGTGGCTGAGGAACGTCGGAGTGCCGCCGCCCAGGTGCAGTTGTTCCACGCGCTGGGCGGGGTCCAGGTGACAGCCGATCAGTTGGATCTCCTGCTCCAGGCGTTGCAGGTAGGCGTGGGCGCGGCCGCGGTCCTTGGTGATCACCTTGTTGCAGGCGCAGTAGTAGCAAATGTTCGCGCAAAACGGCACGTGCACATACAGCGACAATGGCCGCTGGGCCTTGCGGCTCTCGCGCAGGGCATGAAGCAGGTCGAAGGTGCCCACCTGGCTGCCGAACTGCGCTGCGGTCGGGTACGAGGTGTAGCGTGGGCCCGCCAGGTCGTAACGGCGGATCAAGTCTGTGTCCCAACGAATGGCGTCGAGCATGCGGGCGTTCCCCGGATAGGCTGGCATGGGTCCGAGTCTAGGGGCGGGGGCGTCGGAGCGTGTTGATTTGCGTCAACGGGGCTGGAGGCCCCACCGCGAGCAGGCTTCCACAGGCGTACTGTGATCAGTGCGAATTCTTTGTGGGAGCGGGCTTGCTCGCGAAGACGGCGGCACATCCAACACCGTGGACTTGGTCGGATCGCTTTCGCAAGCAAGCCCGCTCCCACAAAAGACTTGTGGTGGATATGAGACCTACTCGGTCAATGCCCCATGAGCCAATGCTGGTGTGGCCCCGGCAGTGTCCAGAGCCCAAAGACAATCACCAACAAGCCACCAGCCATACGCACGCTGCGTTTGCGCAGCAGGGCGGTGACGCGTTCGGCGGCCAGGCCGGTGGCGAGCAGTACCGGCCAGGTACCGAGACCGAAGGCGAGCATCAGCAGCGCGCTGTCCAGGGCATTGCCCTGGCTGGCGGACCACAGCAGGGTGCTGTAGACCAGGCCGCACGGTAGCCAGCCCCATAGCGCGCCGAGCAGCAAGGCCCGGGGCAGGCTCGACACGGGCAGCAAGCGGTTGGCGACGGGCTGGATATGCCGCCACAAGCCCCGGCCAACGCTTTCGATGCGGGTCAGGCCGCTCCACCAACCCGCCAGGTACAGGCCCATGGCAATCAACAGCAAACCGGCCAGCACCCGCATGATCATCGCTGCCGGGCTATTGGCCACGGCCCAACCGGCCAGGCCGATCAACAAGCCGGCGGTGGCGTAGCTCAGGATCCGTCCCAGGTTGTACGCCAGCAGCAGCCGGAAGCGCCGGCTGCGCTGTTCCTTGGGGATTGCCAGGGTCAGGGCGCCCATCAGGCCGCCGCACATGCCCAGGCAATGGCCACCGCCCAGCAGGCCAAGGATGACCGCCGAGACCAGCAATGGCGCCAGATCAAGCATGGGGTGGGGCCTTGTCGTCCGGTTCGTGGGCCTGGCCACTGGCTTCGTCCACCGCTGCCTTGTGGTTCGGGTCCTGGTCGTCGAACAGGATGCTGTGGGCCGGACCGTCGAGATCATCGTATTGGCCGCTGTCCACCGCCCAGAAGAAAATGTACACGGCGATGGCCACGATCAGCAGCGCGGCCGGAATCATCACGTAGAGAGCTGGCATGTCGGAACTCCATGCCCGCGCGGCTCAGGCCGGCAGCGGACGGGTATCGGGCGTGGCGTCGAACACCTGCACCTTGGGCTGACGGGTCAGCCTCAGCGCATTCAACACCACGGTCAACGAACTGATGGACATGCCGACCGCCGCCCACACCGGGGTAATCCAGCCGAGGGCGGCGAACGGCAACATGAGGCCATTGTACAGCCCGGCCCACACCAGGTTCTCAATGATTACCCGGCGGGTGCGTCGGGCCAGGCTGAAGGCATGGATCAGGGCGTCGAGACGGTTGGACAGCAGTACCGCGTCGGCACTGGTCTTGGCCAGGTCGGTGGCCGAGCCCATGGCGACACTGATGTCCGCCGCTGCCAGCACCGGCACGTCGTTCACCCCATCGCCGAGCATCAACACCTTGCGGCCCTGCTGGTGCAATTGCTGCAACACCGCCAGTTTGTCGTCCGGGCGCAGACCGCCGCGGGCCTCATCGATACCCAGTTCGGCAGCGACGCTGGCCACCATCGGCGAACTGTCGCCCGACAGCAGCAGGGTCCGCCAACCCCGCGCCTTACAGGCCGCCAGCAGGGCTGGAGCATCGGCGCGCAAACGGTCGTCGAGGACGAACCAGGCCAGTGGGCCAATATCATCGCCCAGTAATAGCCATTGTCCGGGTTCGTCCGGCATTACTGGTATCGCCGCACCGCTGAGTTCACACACGAAACCGGGCTGGCCGATGCGCAGGCGTTGTGCGTTCACTAAACCTTCGAGCCCCAATCCCGGGCTGCTTTGTACCTGTTCGGCGGCCAATGGCGCACGACCAAAGGCGCGAGCGATAGGGTGTTCGGAACGATTTTCCAGGGCTGCGGCCAATCCCAGGCATCGATCGCTGTCCAGGGACGCCAACGGTCGAATGGCGCGCAATGCCAGGCGGCCTTCGGTGAGGGTACCGGTCTTGTCGAAGATCACCGTGTCAATCTGGTTCAGGCCTTCCAGCACATGACCGCGCGTCAGCAGCAGGCCAAGCTTGTGCAAGGTGCCGGTAGCCGCGGTGAGGGCGGTTGGCGTGGCCAGGGATAGCGCGCAAGGGCAGGTGGCGACCAGCATTGCCAAGACAATCCAAAAGGCGCGAGAGGCATCCAGTTGCCACCACACCAGCCCGATGACGGCGGCGGCGAGCAAGGAGAACAGCAAGAACCACTGGGCGGCACGGTCGGCGATTTCCGCCAGTCGCGGCTTCTCGGCCTGGGCGCGTTCCAGCAGCCGCACGATGGCGGACAAACGGGTGTCTTGCCCAAGCGCCAATACCTCGACCGTGAGGGCGCCTTCGACGTTCAGCGTGCCTGCGGTGACCGCGTCGCCCACTTGGCGAGGTTGTGGCAGGTATTCGCCGGTCAACAGCGATTCGTCGATGCTGGATTGGCCGTCAAGGATCCTGCCATCGGCCGGCAGGACGGCCCCGGGATGCACCAGTACGCGGTCACCGGTGCGCAACTCGCTGAGCAGGATGCGCTCGCTCTGGCCGTTATCCTCCAGGCGCAGGCACGAGGCCGGTAGCAGGTTGACCAATTGGGCGGTGGCGGCGGCGGTGCGCTCCCGGGCGCGGCGTTCCAGGTAGCGGCCGGCCAACAGGAATAGGGCGAACATGCCCACGGCGTCGAAATACAGTTCGCCGACGCCAGTGATCGACGTCCAGATCCCGGCGACGTAGGCGCTGCCGATGGCCAGGGACACCGAAACGTCCATGGTCAGGTGCCGGGTGCGCAGGTCGCGCATTGCGCCTTTGAAGAACGGTGCACAGCTGTAGAAGACGATCGGCGTGGTGAGGAACAGTGCCACCCAGCGCAGGATGGTGTGCATCTCCGGGCTCAGGTCGATATTGAATTCCGGCCAGGTGGCCATGGTCGCCATCATCGCCTGGAACCACAGTAGCCCGGCCACGCCCAACTGACGCAGGGCCAGGCGGTTTTGTGCGGCAAGTTGCTCGCAGGCCTGGTCGGCCTGGTACGGGTGGGCGACGTAGCCGATCTGGCGCAGCTCGGCGAGCAGCGTGCTGAGCGGCAACTGAGCATCAGCCCAGCGCACATGCAGGCGATGATTTGACAGGTTCAAACGCGCCTCGGCAACGGCCGGCAGGCTGCGTAATTGTTTTTCGATCAGCCAGCCACAGGCGGCACAACTGATGCCTTCCATCAACAGGGTGGTTTCGGCCAGTTCGCCTTCATGACGCACGAATGATTGCTGCACGTCAGGACGATCGTACAGCGCCAGTTCGTCGGTCAGTTGGACGGGCAGGGTTTCGGGGTTAGCCGACGCTTCGCTGCGATGTTGGTAGTAACTCTCCAGGCCCCCGGCGACGATGGCCTCGGCCACTGCCTGGCAGCCCGGGCAACACAGCTCGCGGGTTTCACCCAGGACAATGGCGGTGAAGCGACTGCCCGGAGGAACGGGCAGGGCGCAGTGGTAGCAGGGCTGTGGAGTGGTCATGAGGTATTCACATATCGAAACTTGCTGGCATCTGAAGGCCTCTTGGCGAACAGGCTCGCTCCCATAGTCGATTGCGGTAAGTCATACACCGCAATCTCCTGTGGGAGCGAGCTTGCTCGCGATTGCGCGAAGCGCAGCCGCTATTTCTTCAGGTCTTCGGCGCCTTGCAGCGGTTCATCGCCGAGCAAGAGGTCCTGGCCGTGATTGATCTGCTCTTCTTCGAACAGGCGCCAGGTTTTGTTGTTCTCCACGCCCAGCAACTCGACAAAGCGCCGGCCTTCGACCTTGTCCGTCAACTGGCCAACGTACCGCCCTGGTTCGCTGTCGTTACGGGTCAGGACGATCTTGCGGTCCTTCTCCGGCTGGGTCGGCGAGATCAGGCTCAGCTCCAGGGTCTGAGGGCGGCTGTTGCCGTTCAGGCGCAGGTTCACTTCACCGGTGAGCTCGTCCAGTTGCACGTTGGCCCGCAGCTGCAGGGTCTGGGCCAGCAGTTCGCGCTCCAGCGAGCGATTGATGCCTTTGCCCGCTTCGTAATAGTTGTCGTTGACCAGGTTGTCCGGGTTCTTCACGGCAATGGTCACCATCGTCAGGCTCAGTGTCACCGAACAGGTCAGGATCGCAATGATGATCCATGGCCAGAGGTGCTTGTACCAGGGGCTGGTGGCGGTTGCTGCAGGCATGTTCAATTCTCTCAACGCGTTTGTGGGCCGATGAACCGGCTCTTGGCTTCGACATGTACGCTTTCGTCATCGGCATCCTTGAGGATGAAGGTCACCTCGTTGGTGCTCGATGGCAGTTGGTCCGGTGCACTGGAAAGCTCGACCGGCTGGCTGAAGATTTCGCCGGCCGCCACCTTGATTTCTCGCCGACCCTGCAACTTGAGATCGGGCAGGCCGGCGGCTTCCAGGACGTAGGTATGGTCGCGCTGGTCCTTGTTCATGATCTTCAGGCTGTAGACGTTCTCGATCCGACCTTCGGCGTTTTCGCGGTACAGCACGCGGTCTTTGCTGACATCGAAACCCACCAGCGAACGCATGAAGAACGCCGTTACCAGCAGGCTGATCATGGTCAGCAAGACCAAGGCGTAACCGATCAGACGCGGACGCAGTTTATGGGTTTTCTGCCCCGACAGGTTGTGTTCGGTGGTGTAGCTGATCAGGCCGCGTGGATAATCCATCTTGTCCATGATGTTATCGCACGCGTCGATGCACGCCGCGCAGCCAATGCACTCGATCTGCAGGCCGTCGCGAATGTCGATGCCGGTCGGGCAGACCTGGACGCACATGGTGCAGTCGATGCAATCCCCCAGGCCCAGAGCCTTGTAGTCAACGCCCTTCTTGCGCGGGCCACGGCTTTCACCGCGACGCGGGTCGTAGGAAACGATCAGGGTATCTTTGTCGAACATCACGCTCTGGAAACGGGCGTAGGGGCACATGTAGATGCACACTTGCTCGCGCAGCCAGCCGGCGTTGCCGTAGGTGGCGAGGGTGAAGAAACCCACCCAGAAATACGACCAGCCATCGGCCTGGCCGGTAAAGAACTCGAACACCAGTTCACGGATCGGCGTGAAGTAACCGACAAAGGTCATGCCGGTGACGAAGCCGATCAGCAACCACAGGCTGTGCTTGGCGAACTTGCGCAGGAATTTGTTGGCGCTCAGAGGGGCCTTGTCGAGCTTGATGCGCTGGTTGCGGTCGCCTTCGGTGACCTTCTCGCACCACATGAAGATCCAGGTCCACACGCTCTGCGGGCAGGTATAGCCGCACCAGACTCGTCCGGCATAGACCGTGATGAAAAACAGGCCAAAGGCGGCAATGATCAACATCCCGGAGAGCAGGATGAAGTCCTGGGGCCAGAAGGTGGCGCCGAAAATAAAGAATTTACGCTCCGGCAGGTTCCACCAGACGGCCTGATGACCACCCCAGTTCAGCCAGACCGTACCGAAATACAGCAGGAACAATAGCGCGCCACCCACCATCCGCAGGTTGCGGAACAGGCCCGTGAAGGCGCGGGTATAGATTTTTTCCCGAGAGGCATACAGGTCGACGCTTTTGTTCGCGTCCTTGGCAGGCGGGGTGACGTCATGTACCGGAATCTGGTTACTCATCAAATGCATCCCACGGCAGTGGAAAAGTGCCGGGGCCAGTACGTGCCGACCACGGTCAGAAAGGGTGTTGCGGTGGCGCAATGATACGCCTGTCGCTCTAGCCCAAGGGTGCGACCTTTGGTCGCGTTGGGGGTCTGCATAGAATGGTGTAGTGGATGTAACAAGTCATGACCCAGATCAATTGACTATAGACATTCCATGGCGTTGGCGAAAATCGAAGGGTGGTAACGGTGCGCAAGTCAGTAGACCGGCAAACCCAACGAAAATCCGGGGTGTGCTCGAAGGTGCCATGTGCACAGCCACCGCCAAGGGCAGGCAAATGCCTGGATGAGATTCATGCGGCCTCCTGTCGGCTAGCGCTATCGAATTGTGGCTGCTACTGGCTATACAAAATGTTGTAGAACGAGGTTGGATCGTCCCGGATCAAGGACAGATCGTGTCCCGTGGGGATTTTGTCGAACAGCGCCTTATTGACTGCCATTCGGCGCCTGATTATTGCCTCCAGCAGTTTGCCGAACAAGGCGTCATCATTGACGTACTTTTTCAACTTTAGAATTTCGCGAGGCTTGTTCTTCAGGATATGGAAGGAATAGTTCATCAAGATAATATTGGAGACAAACAGGTTATCCGTTGACTGGCGCGGGTTGGTCGTGTCGGCCAATGCCCCGAGTACCTGCTTTTCGTCGTGCTCATAGGCGTGCAGAAATACATCGGGGTACATGAGTTCGCTGAACCGATCATTGAGCCTGAAACGGTAACTTGTGTTGTCGGGTTCCACCAGTAACTTGACGATGCCGGCTTGATAGCTTTTCAGCGTCCTGAACAACGCATGTTCTTTTCTACTGGCGAACTTGATCACGTCATAAGCCAAGTCGATCGCATCCAGAAAACTCACAGGTCCCAACGCGTCGGTCGCCATCATCAGCTGATGATCTTCAATGCTGAACCGACGATACGCCTCGTCATCGATGCTCAATTCGAAGAGCAGGAACCTGAGCATGTGGTTCCTGAGCTGTGCATCCGCATCGAGAGGGCTGTTCTTCAAGCTGATCAACTGAATCAGATAGAAAAAAATAAAATAGTCTTTGTTGGTGCGTTGACGGTTGTCGATTTCAAGCAAATAGCCAAAACGCGACAGGACCAGGACAAGGGCATAGCAGTCCGCTTCCGTGAAGCCGTTTTTCGACATGGATTTTTCGAAAGTACGCATGGAAAACAAATCCTGCCAGCGACTCACGCTGAAGGCTGAGCCGTTGTGTTTTCTGGCAACAACACGGAGCAGTGACGGCTCATCCTCTTTGTAAAAAACAACGTCCAGCTCCTTTGGATACGGCCGGGCATTCAGGAAATGTTCAAGCTTGTATGAAAGGAGATTGAATATGTCCATACCGTTATCCGCACGTTTTCCATTTGCCGTTCGGGCCTTTTTTCTCGACACGGAACGATGTGATGGTTTTATTGAATTTATCCAGTAACCGGAAACCGATACCTCTGGCCTTGGGTTCATTCGTTTTGGACAGCACGCCATCCTTAAGGCCCGTCTCCTTATAGTCAACGGTAGAAATATCCTTGTGACTGTTGAGCATGCTGACCCCTTCATTATTGACGGTGGCTACTACTCGATACTTCTCGTTGCCCGGATTGAAGCCGGGGTTGCTGTCCTGATTCACCCAGACGGCTTTCTCACCTCTGATATTAGGAACCAACCCCCCTTTGCCGCCGTTGGCTGCCTTGGATGAGACCGTTTCGCTTTCGCCCATGTAACGAATAATCTCATTCTCTTTCAATCCCAGCGGATCGATCCAGGTGAATGGATTTGGTGAGTAGCGGTAGAGGTTCAGGCTACCGGTCAGGCCCAGTGGGTCGGGGGTGGTAAAGCGTCCAACATCGGGATCATAAAAACGGAAGGTGTTGTAGTGCAGACCCGTTTCCCGGTCCAGGTACTGTCCCTGAAACCTCAGGTTCTGTTCTTCGATGTAGTACGGCTCACGTACCTCATCAATGGTGTTGCCCCACACCTGATAATGGGCGTGCCATAGCGGGTGGCCGTCACTTTCCGTCAAGACTTGTGGAAGTCCGTTGAGGTCGTTGTGGTAATAGCGCACGCGTTGATTTTCATCGAGGCCATCGACTCTGGCCAAGGGCGCGTGATCGTTACCGATGTAGAGGTACAGACTGGTCAGACTGTTTTTATGCTCCTTGAGTAGTTGCAGGCCATCCCAGTCGAAGCGTGTACAGGCAATCAGCTGCCCATTGTGGTTATGTTCGGTTTTCTCAATCCTTCGGCCCAAGGGGTCATAGCGCATTCTGACTACGCTTTCACCCTCGGTTTTTTGTGTTCTAACTTCAATCAAGCGATGGTCCGAGTCGTAACTGAAACGCTGCAAGCCATGCCGCCTGCTGCGTTTTTCAATCATTCGTCCAAATCCGTCGTAGCGATAACGTTTGTCTTGATAGGTCAGCACTTGGTTATGCACAACCCGTCCAATTGCGCTGCAGGGACCGTCGAGCAGATTAGCTGCCGCGTCGAAGGAAAAGGTTTCATTCTGACCTTGGCGACTTCCCTGGCTTGCCAGGATCCGACCTGTCACGTCGTAGTGCAGCAGTTGGCGTTGTTGACTTTGTGGTAGTCGTTCGAGACGTCCTACAAGGTGATCGCCGGGATCGAATTCAAAATGGATTTGTTCGGCAGCCGCCATTAACGAAGGGTGGCTGATATGCCGACGCTGGCGGCTACGTAAGCGTCCGCTACGGTCGTATTCGCTGCGGGTACTGATCTGCCCTTGGGTGCGCAGCACTTCCCGGTGCAGCCGATCGCGTTCGAAGTCGCTGATGACTTGGCCATCAAGGTTGATTTGATGCAGGTGACCACTGCCGTAGTAGAGGCGGTTGATCCAGCGTCCGTCAGGTAGTTGGGTCTGGATCAGGTTACCGAGTTCGTCGTAATGATGCTTCAGATGGCCCGTCGAACTTTGCTCTTCAATCAGATAGCCCAGAGCGTCATAGGCGAAGCCAAGTCTCTGCTCGTTGCCTTCGTTATCGATAACGATGGCTTCGATCAACTGGTTCAATGGGCTATAGCTGTACAGGGATCGTCCGTCAGGTGTGATTCGGGTGGTCAGCCGACCAATCGCATCGCGCTCCAGATGCTGGACGATAGTTTTTTCGTTGGGCTGGTGATCATTTCGCGGCGCTGCGAGGGTCTCGACTTGTCTTACGTTATCGAGGGCGTCATAGGTATAACGTCTGGCGCTGCCATTGAGGTCCTGTTGTTCCGCCAGCCGATCCCCAGCATCCCAGGCAAACCGATAACTCTCGCCATTCTCGTTGGTCAGCGCTTGCAGTCGGCCGAAGCTGTCGTATGCAAATTGCACTTGGCGACCCTGGGCGTCGGTGCGTTGGCGGACCTGGCCGCGGCGGTTGTGTTGGTAGCGCGTGGTGTGTCCGGCGGGGTCGGTGTAGCCGGTCAACTGGCCGGCGATGTCGCGCTGGTAGTGCTCGGTGCGGCCGTCCGGCAGTTGGCTGCCGAGCAGGCGGCCTTGGGCGTCGTAGCTGAAGTGCGTGCGTTCGCCGAGGGCGTCGGTGATGGTTTGCAAGTAGCCGCGGTGATCGTAGCTGAAACGCGTCGGGTAACCCGAACAATCCACATGCTCGACCAATTGCCCAAACGGGTTCCAGCGCAGCTTTTTGCTCTTGCCGGTGGCGTCGATGATTTCCACCACCTGGCCGTGGGCGTCGTAGCGGTAGCGGGTGACGTGGCCCAGTGGGTCGGTTTCCGCGGTGCAGTTGCCGCGCTGATCGTAGCGGTATTGCCAACTGTTGCCGGCGGCGTCGGTGTCCACCAGCGGCAGGGCCCAGTGTTCGAGCCAGAGGGTGGATTCGCTGCGGCCCAGCGGATCGGTTTCGCTGAGCAGGTTGCCGGCTTCGTCGTAGCTGAATTGGTACTGGCCGCCTTGTGGATCGGTGGCGCTGAGCAACTGGCGCTCGTCGTTCCACTCGAACAGCCAGGTCTGGCCGAGGTTGTCGGTGAACTGGGTGATCTGGTGTTGGTTGTTCCATTGCCGGGTGCTGACGCGTTGCAGGCTGTCGCTGATGCGGGTGATGCCGGCCTTGAGGTCGTAGTCGAACTGATAGGCATCGCCCTCGTCGGTCCAGTGCCGGACCACGCGCCATTCCTGATCCTCGATCAAGGCCCATTCGTAGAAGCAGTGCAGCCCGGTGGGCAACTGGTGCTCGACCATCCGTTGCCCGGCGTCATAGCTGAAACGCCGTTGCACCTGGCCGCTGGCATCGCGTACTTCGGCCAGGTTGTCCGCCGCGTCGTAGGCATAGCTGACGAGCACTTCGCGCTGCTGGTCGGAGTAGAGGCGTTCTATCCGAGTGACGCGTTCGTCTTCGCGGATCAGTTCGACCTGCACCAGATCGAAGGTGTCGCGTAGCCGCACTAACCGTCCGGCGTCGTCGTAGTCCAGGTAAATACGGTTGTTGTTGCGGTCGCCCAGTTGGTTCAGGCGCAGCAGCGATGCATTGGCTGGTGTGGGTTCGAACAAACGGTACAGGCCATCGTCACTTTCGATCAGCAACTGTCCATTGACGTGGCGGCGCACGGCCAGGCCTTCGCCGGCGCTGAACACCGCACCGTCCAACGGGATGGAACCCATGTCGATCGGGCGGCCCTGCTCGTCGGTGTAGACCAGGGTTTCGCCGCCGTCCGGGTGAGGGCGGATGTCGACCTGCACCTCGTAGGCCACGCTCCAGCCGGCGCCGAACAGGCTATCGCGGCGCTCATCGCGGCTGTTGTAGACGCGTTGCCAGCCGATGGGCAGCAGGCCGGGCAAGACGAAGTCCAGCTCTTCAGCACCGCCCAGCACCTTGGCCCCGGTGGCGGCATGCACCGGGTTCGACGAACCTAGGGCGGCGTTGGCCGCCGCGTTCGCTGCGCTGCTGGCGGCCATGGACACCGCGCCGCCTACCAGCATGCATGGCAGTTTGCTGAAGAATTTGCCCTTGCCACCCTTGAGCATCAACAGCGCCGTGACCGCCAACCCTACGCCCGGGGTCTTGCCGCTGCGGATCTCGCGCACCACCACCGAACCGCCACCGATGGTCACGTTGGACGAAATCAGCCCGGCCGACACCACCGTCGCGTCGCAGGTGCTGCGGTCGCCGCTGCGCACGGCGGGTTGGCCGTTGATGGTGACCTTGTCCGAACCTTCGGCCATGAACTGCGGCGGCATGGGCGGGTGCTTGGTGCAGATGACCAGGTCTTCCGGCTTTGGCACCGCGCCGGGTGCGGGCATGGCAACGGTGGGCCGCCACATCTGCGAAAAGAAATTCCCGGCCATGTCCAGGTAGCTGGGTTCTTCTTCAGGCTCCGGGGCTTCAAGCTCGGTGCCGGCCGGGGCGACGTGGGATTCAATCGCCCCTGCGGCGCGGGCGGCAGGGATGTTGTTGGTGAGGGTGTTGGTGGAGCCGGTGAGAATGTTCGCCTGCACCGTGGGCGGAAAGAGGGCGTTGCCGATGCCCTCGCATATATTGCTCAACCCCTTGTCGGCCCCGGTCTTGCTCATGGCCAGGCCAACGACGGTGCCCACCACCAGGCCGAGGACGAAGCAGCCCAGGCCGCCGGTGGCGACGGTGATGCCAGTGGCCGCGACCACGGCGGCGGTCGCCAGGGCGGTGATCGCGATATTGGCCGCCACCTCCAGCACGCCGCCGAGGATGTCGGCCATCATTGAAGTGTGGTTGAGTGCATCGCCCAGGCGGGCCGCCCAGAGCGCGTCAGACATGCCAAAGGCTCATGCAAACGCCTGTGTGCTCAAGTGGTTTGATACTTTCCATTGCGCCTATCTCCTTGGCGGTGAGTTGAGGGGGCGTCGCGACGTTGTATTAGTTTGACCAGGGATTGAACAGCGCCACGCCGCTGCCTTGGAAATCACTCACGTTGCGGGTCACCACGGTCAGGCCATGGACCAGCGCGGTAGCGGCAATCAGTGCGTCGCACTCATTGCTGCGGTCGGGTACATGCAGGCGCGCGCAACGCAGTGCGACGGCGCGGTCCACGGCCAGGATCCTGCCGGCAAAGGCGGGTATCACATGATTATCCAGCCAGGCCCGCAGGCGACTGCCTTGCGTCGGGTCCTTGCGTTCGAAGCGCAATACGCCGGTTTCCAGTTCCAATACGGTAATCGCTGAGACATACAGGCTGGGAGCGGGGACGCTGCGCGCCCAGGCTTGGACGTTTTTGTCTGCCTGGGGTTTACGCAGTTCCGAAATGACATTGGTATCGAGTAAAAACATTCAGGACAGGTCCACCGAACGGGGAGTAATGACGGCACGCTCGGTATCGAAATCGATATCCGGCGCATCGGGCATGACCAGCAACTCGACAATACTGGGGCCAATGCCGGTCAGTTTCTGGTACTCCTCAATGCTTAGCAGCACATGGGCCGGCTTGCCACGGTCGGTGATGATAACCGGGCCTTCACGCGTAGCTTTTTTGGCACCACTTGTGTCGTGGTTGAATTCGCGGCTGGAGATGGTCGTGATGGACATGGAAGTGCCCTCATTGAGCTCGAATGTAGGCACGTTACTACTGGAGTGAGTGGCCGGCAAGCGAAACAGATTTGCTCAGGTTTCGGACCGCTAACAAAAAAGCCCCGCCAATCAGATTGGCGGGGCCTTTCGTGTATCAGCTACTGGTTTTACTGGGCGTCAGAGGCCGGAGCCTTTTCGCCATGAGACAGGCTGTAGACATAGGCGGCCAGCAAGTGGACCTTGTCGTTGCCTTGCAGGTCAGCTTGGGCAGGCATCTGGCCCTGGCGGCCGTAGCGGATGGTCTGCTGCAACTGAGCGAAGCTCGAACCATAGATGAACGCAGCCGGATGCGTCAGGTCAGGTGCGCCCATGGCGGGCGTGCCCTTGCCAGCTGGACCGTGGCAGGCCACGCAGTTGGCCGCGAACAGTTTCTGGCCGTTGGCCGGATCGGCCTTGGCGCCTTCCGGCAGCTTGCGGCCGTGCAGGCCGGTCACCAGGTAGGAAGCCACGTCAGCGACGCCTTGCTCGCCGACCACGGCAGCCCAGCCCGGCATCACGGCGTGACGACCGCCCATGATGGTGGTCTTGATGGTTTCCGGCTCGCCGCCCCAGCGCCAGTCGGCGTCGGTCAGGTTGGGAAAACCATAGGCACCCTTGGCGTCGGAACCGTGGCAGACCGAGCAGTTGGAGGCGAACAGGCGGCCACCCATCTTCAGGGCTTGCGGGTCCTTGGCGACTTCTTCGATCGGCATGGAGGCGAACTTGGCGAAGATCGGACCGAACTTGGCGTCCGAACGCGCCATTTCCTTTTCCCACTCATGAACGCCGGTCCAGCCGGTCTGGCCGTTGGCGAAGGCGGTCTGCTTCTCGGTGTCCAGGTAGTTGTAGCCTGGCAGCAAGCCTTTCCAGTTGCCCAGGCCAGGGTAGAGCGCCAGGTAACCGAGGGCGAACACAATGGTGCCCACGAACAGCATGAACCACCATTTTGGCAGTGGGTTGTCATATTCCTCGATGCCATCGAACGAGTGACCAACGGTCTCGTCCGTTTGCTCGGCGCGCTGGCCCTTGCGGGTCGACAACAGCAGCCAGGTCAGGGCGAAGATTGTTCCCAGACTGAGGACTGTGACGTACAGACTCCAGAACGTAGTCATTCTTTGTTACTCCTAGAAGCTTGCTCGACGTGCTTGATGGCTTCGGGATCATCCGCGAATGGCAGCAAGGTCGCGTCTTCAAACTCCGACTTGCGCTTGGGGCTGAACACCCACAAGGCCAGACCGATAAAGGCCACCATCACGACGACGGTGCCCAGGCCACGAATCATCCCGATATCCATCTAAATCACCGTTTGCTTTTGATGATGGTGCCCAGGCCTTGCAGATAGGCCACCAGCGCGTCCATTTCGGTCTTGCCCTTGACCGCATCCTTTGCACCGGCGATGTCTTCGTCGGTGTAAGGCACGCCCAGGGTACGCAAGACTTCCATTTTCTTGGCGGTGTCTTTGCCGTCGAGCTTGTTTTCTACGAGGAACGGGTAGGCCGGCATTTTCGACTCAGGTACCACGTTGCGCGGGTTGTACAGGTGCGCACGTTGCCAGTCGTCGGAGTAGCGGCCGCCAACGCGGGCCAGGTCCGGACCAGTACGCTTGGAACCCCACAGGAACGGGTGGTCCCAGACGCTTTCACCGGCCACCGAGTAGTGGCCGTAGCGTTCGGTCTCGGCGCGGAACGGACGGATCATCTGCGAGTGGCAGCCGACACAGCCGTTGGCGATATAGATGTCGCGGCCTTCCAGTTCAAGGGCGGTACGCGGCTTCATGCCTTCGACCGGCTTGTTGGTCACGTCCTGGAAAAACAGCGGAACGATCTGGGTCAGGCCGCCGATGCTGACGGCGATGACCATGAAGAAGGCCAGCAGGCCTATATTCTTCTCTACTACTTCATGCTTCATCAGTGAGCTCCAACTACGGCGATCTTGGCGGCGGCTTCAGCTTCAGCCGGGTCAGAGGCACGAACGGTGCGATACACGTTGTAGGCCATGAACAGCATGCCGCTGGCGAAGAACGCGCCGCCCAGGGCTCGCACGATGAAGCCAGGATGGCTGGCTTGCAGCGCTTCTACGAACGAGTAGGTCAGGGTGCCGTCGTCGTTGATTGCACGCCACATCAGGCCCTGGGTGATGCCGTTGACCCACATCGAGGCGATGTAGAGCACGGTGCCGATGGTCGCGAGCCAGAAGTGCGCGTTGATCAGGCTGGTGCTGTGCATCTGCGCACGACCGAACAGTTTCGGGATCATGTGGTAGATGGCGCCGATGGAAATCATCGCTACCCAGCCGAGTGCGCCGGCGTGTACGTGGCCGATGGTCCAATCGGTGTAGTGGCTCAAGGAGTTGACGGTCTTGATGGCCATCATCGGCCCCTCGAAGGTCGACATGCCGTAGAACGCCAGGGATACCACCAGAAAGCGCAGGATCGGGTCGGTGCGCAACTTATGCCAGGCACCCGACAAGGTCATCATGCCGTTGATCATGCCGCCCCAGCTTGGTGCCAGCAGGATGATCGACATCGCCATGCCGAGGGACTGCGCCCAGTCCGGCAGCGCGGTGTAGTGCAGGTGGTGTGGACCAGCCCAGATGTACAGGGTGATCAGTGCCCAGAAGTGCACGATGGACAGGCGATAGGAATAGATCGGACGCTCGGCCTGTTTTGGCACGAAGTAGTACATCATCCCCAGGAAGCCGGTGGTCAGGAAGAAGCCCACGGCGTTGTGGCCGTACCACCACTGGATCATCGCATCGGTCGCGCCCGAGTAGGCCGAGTACGACTTGAAGAAGCTGACTGGCAGGGAGGCGTGGTTGACGATGTGCAGCATGGCTGTCACGAGGATGAAGGCACCGTAGAACCAGTTACCGACATAGATATGCTTGGTGTTGCGCTTGACGATGGTGCCGAAGAACACCAGCGCGTAGGTCACCCAGACGATGGCCAGCAGGATAGCCAGGGGCCATTCCAGCTCTGCGTATTCCTTGGTGGTGGTGTAACCCAGTGGCAAGGTTACGATCGCCCCGACGATCACCGCTTGCCAACCCCAGAAGGTGAAGGCGGCGAGGCTGTCGGAAATCAGTCGCGTTTGGCAGGTTCGCTGCACGACGTAATAGGAAGTGGCAAACAATGCACAACCACCGAAGGCGAAAATCACCAGGTTGGTGTGCAGCGGGCGCAGGCGTCCAAACGTCGTCCATGGCAGACCGAAATTCAACTCCGGCCAGACCAGTTGCGAGGCGATGAAGACACCGAGCCCCATGCCAAGGATCCCCCAGACCACCGTCATGATGGCGAACTGGCGGACTACCTTATAGTTATAAGCAGTCGGACTGATTGCTGTGCTCATTCTAAGGTTCCACGGTTTGGGTGTTTTATTAGGATAAAAATCGGTCGCAAGTATGGAGAAAGCGGGGGGTCATTGCAACGCGCCATGACCTGGGTCAATGCTTTCTAAAGCTGATTCTGCGGCCTTTCCATGTTCCGTGTAGGGACAAAATTGGCCCTTGGTAAAATGTCGCAACGAAGGAAAGAGACGAGGGGGTCGGGTCGGTTGTAACGGGGTGTGTTCGAACACGACGTTCGGGAGATGCAAGGCAATTGTCACAACAGCCGGTATCTACCTGCCTTTGCGGCCTTTTTTACCGAACGGATTGTCGAACACAACGGGTCGGGTCGACCTGAAACCGGCATTCGCCAGTGCACGCAGAGGCAAGCTTAGACCCGATTGGGTAGAACCGAAAGGCAGACCATGGAAGGGTGCGACAATGCGTCGCGCAGGGGCACGGAACCGCCGCACCCGGATGGATGCGGCTGTTCGTGTGGTCAGGATTTATTCGCTTTTGCTTTGCGCTTGCAGGCGTTCGGCGCCCGCGTTGTGGGACAGGCTGTAGACGTAGGCGGCCAGCAATTGCACTTTGTCGTTGCCCAGCAGTTCATTCTGCGCTGGCATATGGCCTTGGCGGCCATGTCGAATGGTTTGCTGCAACTGTGCCAGGCCGGTGCCATAGATGAAGCCGGCTGGTTGCGTCAGGTTGGGCGCGCCCATGGCTTCGGTACCCTGGCCGTTGGCGCCGTGGCAGGCGACGCAGGTGGTGTTGAACACCTGCTGGCCAGCTTGCAGATCGGCACCGCTGTCCGCCGGCAGAGGCAGGCCGGCCAAGTCGTGGCGCACATAGGCCGCCACGTTCTTGACTCCAGCGTCCCCCAGCACTTCGCCCCAGGCCGGCATCGCGGCCATGCGGCCGCCCATGATGGTGGCCTTGATGGTGTCGGCCGCGCCTCCCCAACGCCAGTTGCTGTCGGCCAGGTTCGGGAAGCCGAATGCACCCTTGGCGTCCGAGCCGTGGCAGACCGAGCAGTTGGAGGCGAACAGACGGCCACCCATCTTCAAGGCCTGCGGGTCCTTGGCGACTTCTTCCACGGGCATCGCGGCGAACTTGGCGAAGATCGGCCCGAACTTGGCGTCGGCCTTGGCCATTTCCTTTTCCCATTCATGGGCGCCGGTCCAGCCATTCTCGTAGCCCGGCAGGATGCCTTTCCAATTGCCCAGGCCCGGATACAGGACCAGGTAGCCGACGGAAAACACCAGGGTGCCGGCAAACAACAGGAACCACCACTGCGGCAGCGGGTTGTCGTATTCCTCGATGCCGTCGAAGCTGTGGCCCATGGTCTGGTCGACGCTGCCTTTGGTTTCGCCCTTGCGGGTGCCGATCAGCAGCCAGGTCAGGCCGATCAGGCTGCCGATGGTCAGTACGCAGATCCACGTACTCCAGAAGGTGGTCATGGCCGGGTACTCCTTGTTGCAGGGTCTTGGGGATTGGCGATGTCGGTGGGTGGCTCGTCGGCGAACGGCAGCAGGCGCGCCTGGGCGAACTCCGGACCGCGCTTGCTGCTGAATACCCAGAGGGTCAGGCCGATGAAGGCCACGAACACCACGACCGTGCCCAGGCCGCGGATCATTCCTGTACTCATTTCAAGAACCATGGCTCACCTCTTGCTCTTGATGGCAGTGCCAAGCACTTGCAGGTAGGCCACCAGTGCGTCCATTTCGGTCTTGCCCTTGAGCGAGGCCACGCTGCCGGCGATGTCGTCGTCGGTGTAGGGCACGCCCAGGGTGCGCATGGCGCGCAGCTTGCCTTCGGTGTGGCTGCTGTCCACCGCCTGCGTGACCAGCCATGGGTAGGCCGGCATTTTCGACTCAGGCACGACGTTGCGCGGGTTATACAAGTGCGCGCGGTGCCAGTCATCGGAGTAGCGGGCGCCGACCCGGGCCAAGTCCGGTCCGGTACGCTTGGAGCCCCACAGGAATGGGTGGTCCCAGACGCTTTCACCGGCTACCGAATAGTGGCCGTAGCGCTCGGTCTCGGCGCGGAACGGGCGGATCATCTGCGAGTGGCAGCCGACGCAGCCTTCGCGAATGTAGATGTCGCGGCCTTCCAGTTGCAGGGCGGTGTAGGGCTTCATGCCGTCCACCGGTTTATTGGTCACATCCTGGAAGAACAGCGGCACGATCTGGGTCAGGCCGCCAATGCTCACGGCCAGGACCATCAGCAGCATCAGCAGGCCGACGTTTTTTTCGATTGTCTCGTGTTTCATGGCGGACTCCTCAGGCCATCTGCGCGGCAGCGGCGGCTTCGGCAGGCTGGTAGGCCCGCACGGTGCGCCAGGTGTTGTAGGCCATCAGCAGCATGCCGATGAGGAAGATCGCCCCGCCTGCCAGTCGCACGACGAAGCCCGGGTGGCTGGCCGCCAGGGTTTCGACGAAGGAGTAGGTAAGCGTGCCGTCCTCGTTTACCGCGCGCCACATCAGGCCTTGGGCGATGCCGTTGACCCACATGGAGGCGATGTACAGCACGGTGCCGATAGTCGCGAGCCAGAAGTGCGCGTTGATCAGGCCGATGCTGTGCATCTGCGGCCGACCGAAGACTTTCGGGATCATGTGGTACAGCGCACCGATGGAAATCATCGCCACCCAGCCGAGTGCGCCGGCGTGTACGTGGCCAATGGTCCAGTCGGTGTAGTGGGAGAGGGCGTTGACGGTCTTGATCGCCATCATCGGACCTTCGAAGGTCGACATGCCGTAGAACGCCAGGGATACCACCAGAAAGCGCAGGATCGGGTCGCTGCGTAACTTATGCCAGGCCCCCGAGAGCGTCATCATGCCGTTGATCATGCCGCCCCAGCTTGGTGCCAGCAGGATCAGTGACATCACCATGCCCAGGGACTGAGCCCAGTCTGGCAGCGCGGTGTAGTGCAGGTGGTGCGGGCCCGCCCAGATGTACAGGGTGATCAGTGCCCAGAAGTGCACGATGGACAAGCGATAGGAGTACACCGGGCGCTCGGCCTGTTTCGGCACGAAGTAGTACATCATCCCCAGGAAGCCTGCGGTGAGGAAGAAGCCCACGGCGTTGTGGCCATACCACCATTGCACCATCGCGTCGGTGGCCCCGGCGTATACCGAATAGGACTTGGTGAAGCTCACCGGCAGTTCCAGGTTGTTGACGATGTGCAGGATCGCCACGGTCAGGATAAACCCGCCGAAGAACCAGTTACCGACGTAGATGTGCTTGGTGTTGCGCTTGGCTACGGTGCCGAAGAACACAATGGCGTAAGCGACCCAGACAATGGTGATCAGGATGTCGATCGGCCATTCCAGTTCAGCGTATTCCTTGGAACTGGTGTAGCCCAGTGGCAGGCTGATAGCCGCCAGCAGGATCACCAGTTGCCAGCCCCAGAAGCAGAACGCGGCGATTTTCGGCGCGAACAGCTGGGTCTGGCAGGTGCGTTGCACCGAGTAGAACGAACTGGCGAACAGGGCGCAGCCGCCGAAGGCGAAGATCACTGCGTTAGTGTGCAGTGGGCGCAAGCGGCCGAAGCTGGTCCATGGCAAATCGAAGTTGAGTTGTGGCCAGACCAATTGGGCCGCGAGAAAAACCCCGAGCCCCATGCCGACGATGCCCCACACCACCGTCATAATGGCGAATTGGCGGACCACCTTGTAGTTGTAGGCGGTACTGATAGAAGTGTTCATGGTTCCCCATCCACGGTTCAGCCGAAGTGAGCGCCTGCGCAAGGCAGTGCGGCGTTCTTCGCCTGGAGTTATAGGCAGACTAAAAGCGAGGTCAGCATGGACAAACAGCACAAGGCCAGTATTGACGGGGATCAATGGGCGCGATGTGTGGCCGAACACGGCTGGTTATGGACAGCCGGACAAACGGTTGCCAGCGCCAAGGCGCCGACCCTGGTCCTGGCCCATGGTGCCGGTGCGCCGATGGACAGCGGCTTCATGGATGAAATGGCTGCGCGCCTTGCCGCGCATGGCGTCAACGTGTTGCGTTTCGAGTTTCCCTACATGGCCCAGCGGCGCCTGGATGGGGGCAAGCGCCCACCCAACCCGGCACCGAAGCTGCTGGAGTGCTGGCGTGAGGTCTACGCCACGGTGCGGCCTTATGTCGCTGGGCGGCTGGCCATCGGCGGCAAGTCCATGGGTGGGCGCATGGCGAGTTTGCTCGCCGATGAGTTGGGCTGCGATGCGCTGGTGTGCCTGGGCTATCCCTTCTATGCGGTGGGCAAACCGCAGAAACCGCGGGTCGAACACCTGGCGGCGTTGAAGACCCGAACCTTGATCGTCCAGGGCGAGCGCGATGCGCTGGGCAATCGTGAGGCAGTGCAGGGATATGCCCTGTCACCGAGCATCGAGGTGATGTGGCTGGTGGCGGGGGATCATGACTTGAAGCCGTTGAAGGCTTCGGGGTTCAGTCATGAGCAGCATCTGGAGGCGGCTGCGGGCAAGGTGGCGGCGTTTCTTCTTCAGGATTGATAGCGCCTGTCCCGGCCTCTTCGCGAGCAAGCCCGCTCCCACAATTGAAAATGCATTTGAATGAGCAACCTTGCTCCCCTGTGGGAGCGAGCTTGCTCGCGATGGCGGCCTGCCAGGCAATAAAAAACCCGGAAGCTTTCGCCGTCCGGGTTCTATGGAGACAGACCTCTATCAGCGGTTAAACCGCTCCACCAATGAATACTGCGTATTGGCTGTTCGGGTCAGTTCTTCGCTCAGCAGCGCCGAGCTGTGGGCCTGGCCCGAGGTCTGATCGGCCAGCTCCGAGATGTTGCTGATGTTGCGGCTGATCTCTTCGGCCACCGAACTCTGCTCTTCGGTAGCGGCAGCGATCTGTGTGGTCATATCGGTGATGTTGGCCACTGCTTCGCTGATTCCCACCAGCGCCGCGTCCGCCTCCATGACCCGCGCCACGCCTTCTTCGGCCTGGCGGTGGCCGGCGTCCATGGTCTGCACGGCATTGGTGGCGGTTTGCTGGAGCTTGGCGATCAGGGCGTGGATCTGCCCGGTGGATTCGCTGGTGCGTTGCGCCAATTGCCGCACTTCATCGGCAACCACGGCAAAGCCACGGCCCATCTCCCCGGCTCGGGCCGCTTCGATGGCAGCATTGAGGGCGAGCAGGTTGGTCTGGTCGGCGATGCCTTTGATCACATCCACCACGCCACCGATCTCGTCGCTGTCCTTGGCCAGTTGGGTCACGGTCTGGCCTGTCTCGCCAACCACCACCGACAGGCGCTCGATGGCTTCGCGGGTTTCCCCGGCGATATCGCGACCACGACTGGTCAGGCGATTGGCTTCCTGGGTGGCATCGGCCGTGCGCTGCACGTGGCTGGCGACTTCCTGGGTGGTCGCGGCCATCTGATTGACGGCGGTGGCGACCTGTTCGGTTTCCACCCGTTGGCGCTCCAGGCCACTGGAGCTGTCGTGGGCCAGCTTGTTGGATTGGCGTGCCTGAGCGTTAAGATGCTCGGCGGTGTCCTGCAGACGGGTCAGGCAGGTTTTCAGGCGAGCCTCCTGGCTGAGAATCGACATCTCCAGGCGCGCCTGGGCACCGCGGCTGTCGGTGTACATCCGGGCGATCAGCGGGTCGGAAGTGGTTTGCTCGGCCAAGCGCAGCAGTCGCTTGAGGCCGCGTTGCTGCCATTGCAGGCCCATGAGTCCCAAGGGTACCGACAACACGGCGGCCAGGGCAAAGCCCCAGTGGGAGTTCAAGAACGCGCCAACGACGAAGCTCAGTTGGCTGACCAGGATAAACGGCAGCCAATCCTGCAGCATGGGTACCCATTTGTCGCTGCGCGGGACCGCGGACTTGCCTTGGTTGATGCGTTGATAGAGCGCTTCGGCCCGGGCGATCTGCTCGGCGGTGGGTTTGACCCGCACTGACTCGTAGCCGACCACCTGATTGCCTTCGAAAACAGGCGTGACGTAGGCGTTGACCCAGTAATGGTCACCGTTCTTGCTGCGGTTCTTGACGATGCCCATCCATGGCAAGCCTTGCTTGAGCGTGCCCCACATGTGCGCGAACACAGCTGACGGGACATCGGGATGACGCACCAGGTTGTGTGGTGAACGGATCAGCTCTTCCTTTGAAAAACCACTGATCTCTACGAACGCGTCGTTGCAGTAGGTGATCACGCCCTTGGTATCAGTGGTGGAAATCAAGCGTTGCTGGGCCGGAAAGGTCCTTTCGCGTTGTGTGACAGGTTGATTGTTGCGCATGGTGTGTATAGATCCGAAAGGCTTTGAAAGGCTATGAAAAGGTTGTCGGCGTTGTCAGGTTTTAGTTGAAGTTATTTTTCCCTGTCGCTATCACGCCAGCATCGGGTAGGTAAATAGGGCGAAATGAAGCAGGTTGAGGCCAAAATGGGTGGCAATCGCGGCGCCCAGGCCGCCAAAACGATAAGCCAGGCCATAACCGATCCCTGCCAGGCCCGACAGCAGCACCCATTGCCAGCCTGCGCCGACGTGCACCAGGCCGAACAGCAGCGATGTCAGCAGTAACGCCAGGTTGTCGCCGTAACTCAGGTGTTTGAAGTAACGGCTCAGGCCTCCCTGAATGTAGCCACGAAACAGCGCTTCCTCTACCAAGGTCACCAATAAAAGATTATTCAGCACCCACAACCAGGCGTGATCCGGCCATTTCGGTGCCCAGTGGATCATGCCCAGCAACATCGCCCCACCGAGGGCCAGTACCGCGCTCAGCGTCAGACCCAGGGCCGTGGCATAGACCGACAGGCGAAATGATCGCCGGCCGACGATCCAGGGGCAGGCCAGCAGCAGCCAGAATCCGATCAGCGGTTTGTCCTGGTTCAGGTACATGGCAAATGGCGCGGCATCATCGGTCAAGCGTTGCGCAGGGATTGCCCGTCCATTGAAAAAGCCTGGCATCCAATGCAAGGCCAACGCCAGGGCCATGACCACGAACAGAACGTGACCGAGAAACCGGCCGATTGGCATGGGTTGCTGGCGAACGGCATACCCGGCGAACAGCAGTAGCGCGACTGAGATGACGGCGGTCCAGGCCAACTGGCCGTAGGCCAGGGCCAGGCAATAGCCGATGGAAAGCAGGGCCAGGTATGGCCAGGGTAGAGCGGGCATATAACATCCTTTTAGGCGGTAGAGCTTTGGGCGAAAGTGGCCGCCGCGTCTATGACGCTGCCATATCGCGCAAAGAGCACGTTTTGTATCCATGCAGATTTATGCGTAGGGGGGCAGACCGTTGGCTGACTCTGTTCCGTGAGTGCCGGCGGGATTATAGGCAGACCGATACAAAAACGCCGCCTGTTTAGAGGGCGATAACGGTCAGGAAGCCGCAGAACCTGTGGGAGCGAGCTTGCTCGCGATAGGGGCTTGTCAGTCAACATCGATGTTGGCTGATCTACCGCTATCGCGAGCAAGCCCGCTCCTACAGGGGAGGGGCTTGTCTTTCACTGACTTGCATTCGCCATAAGAGGCGGGTCTTTTTAACCGGCAATCAATTGCCGCAACACATAATGAAGAATCCCACCGGCCTTGAAATATTCCACTTCATTCAAGGTGTCGATCCGACACAACACTTCAATCCGCTCCTGGCTGCCGTCCTCGCGGGTGATGACCAGTGGCAGGTTCATGCGCGGCGTCAGTTCGACATCGTTCAGGCCCAGGATGTCCAGGGTTTCCTTGCCCGTGAGGTTCAGGCTCTTGCGGTTCTGGTCGAGCTTGAACTGCAACGGCAGCACGCCCATCCCCACCAGGTTGGAGCGATGGATGCGCTCGAAGCTTTCGGCGATCACCGCCTTGACCCCCAGCAGGTTCGTGCCCTTGGCTGCCCAGTCCCGACTGGATCCGGTGCCATATTCCTGGCCGGCGATCACCACCAGCGGCGTCCCGGCGGCCTGATACGACATGGCGGCGTCATAGATTGGCATTTTTTCGCCGGTGGGGATGTAGATCGTATTGCCGCCTTCTTCGCCACCGAGCATTTCATTGCGAATGCGGATGTTGGCGAAGGTGCCGCGCATCATCACCTGATGGTTACCGCGTCTTGAACCGTAGGAGTTGAAGTCCCGCGGCTCGACGCCCTGCTCGCGCAGATAGCGTCCGGCGGGGCTGTCGGTCTTGATGTTGCCGGCGGGGGAGATGTGGTCGGTGGTCACCGAGTCCCCCAGCAGGGCCAGGACTCGGGCGCCCTCGACATTCTTGACGACCGGTGGCGGCCCGCCGATGTCGTCGAAGAACGGTGGGTGCTGGATGTAGGTCGAGTCGGCCTGCCAGACGTAAGTCGCCGCTTGCGGCACCTCGATGGCCTGCCATTGCTCGTCACCGGCAAACACGGCGGCGTATTCCTTGTGGAACATGCTGGTGTTCACCTGGGCCACGGCCTCGGCCACCTCCCTGCTGCTGGGCCAGATGTCGCGCAGGTACACCGGGTTGCCGTCCCGGTCGTTGCCCAGCGGCTCGCTGCTGATATCGATGCGCACGGTGCCGGCCAGGGCATAGGCGACCACTAGCGGCGGCGAGGCCAGCCAGTTGGTCTTCACCAGCGGATGCACCCGGCCTTCGAAGTTGCGGTTGCCCGACAATACCGAGGCCACGGTCAGATCGGCTTGCTGGATGGCTTTTTCGATCGGCTCCGGTAACGGCCCGGAGTTACCGATGCACGTCGTGCAACCGTAGCCCACCAGGGCGAATCCCAGTTTGTCCAGGTACTCGGTCAGGCCGGCGGCCCTGTAGTAATCGGTGACCACCTTGGAGCCTGGCGCCAGGGAACTCTTGACCCAAGGCTTGCGAGTCAGGCCTTTTTCCACGGCTTTTTTCGCCAGCAGCCCGGCGGCCATCATCACGCTGGGGTTGGAGGTGTTGGTGCAGGAGGTGATGGCGGCGATCACCACCGCGCCGTTTTTCAGGCGGTGGGTGTGGCCTTCGAATTCGTACTCGGTTTCTCCCACCTGGTCGGCGTTGCCCACGGCGACGCCACCGCCACCCTCGCTTTCCAGGCGACCTTCTTCTTTGCTGGTAGGTTTGACTTGCAGCCCCAGGAAGTCACTGAAAGCCTGGCCGACATTGGGCAGCGAAACCCGGTCCTGAGGGCGTTTCGGCCCGGCAAGACTGGCCTCGACGCTGCCCATGTCCAGCTCCAGGGTGTCGGTGAACACCGGTTCCTGGCCGGGCAAGCGCCACAGGCCCTGGGCCTTGCAATAAGCTTCCACCAGTTTCACGGTTTCCGCTGGCCGCCCGGACAGGCGCAAGTAATCCAGGGTCACGTCGTCCACCGGGAAGAAGCCGCAGGTGGCGCCATACTCAGGGGCCATATTGGCGATGGTGGCACGGTCGGCCAGAGGCAGATCGGCAAGGCCATCGCCATAGAACTCGACGAATTTGCCCACCACGCCTTTCTTGCGCAGCATCTGTGTGACGGTCAGCACCAGGTCGGTGGCGGTGATGCCCTCGCGCAGTTTGCCGATGAGCTTGAAGCCGATGACCTCGGGAATCAGCATCGACACGGGCTGGCCAAGCATCGCCGCTTCGGCCTCGATCCCGCCCACACCCCAGCCCAGCACTCCGAGGCCGTTGATCATAGTGGTGTGGGAGTCGGTGCCCACCAGGGTGTCCGGGAAGGCGTAGGTGCGACCGTCTTCTTCGCGGGTCCACACAGTACGGCCCAGGTATTCGAGGTTGACCTGGTGGCAGATGCCAGTGCCCGGCGGCACCACGCTGAAGTTGTCGAAGGCGCTCTGGCCCCAGCGCAGGAAGGCGTAGCGTTCGCCGTTGCGCTGCATTTCGATGTCGACGTTCTGCTCGAACGCCTGGCTGCTGGCGAACTTGTCCACCATCACTGAGTGGTCGATCACCAGGTCCACCGGCGACAGCGGGTTGATCCGCTGAGGGTCGCCCCCGGCCTTTTCCACGGCGGCGCGCATGGCAGCCAGGTCGACCACCGCAGGAACGCCGGTGAAGTCTTGCATCAGCACCCGTGCAGGGCGGTATTGAATTTCGCGGTCGGAACGACGTTCCTTCAGCCAACCGGCCAGGGCTTTGAGGTCGGTGCCGGTGACGGTTTTTTCATCTTCCCAGCGCAGCAGGTTTTCCAGCAGCACTTTGAGCGACATGGGCAGTTTGTCCAAGTCGCCCAGGCTTCGGGCGGCGTCGGGCAGACTGAAGTAATGGTAAGTCCTGGCATCGACTTGCAGCGTTTTAAGGGTTTTCAGGCTATCGAGAGACGGCATTGAAATCACTCCTTTGAGTCCGCACGGCTACGGACTGAGGGGACGGACAGAGCCTTTAACCTAGCCCTGTTTTGAGCGGATGACTAATCACTGGACTCTATGGGCAGGTTCGGGGTTCCGAAGTCCGCTATCATGCGGCGGTTTTCGTGACAGGCTTTGCTACGGAGTTTCAATGAACACGCTTTTCATGCACTGCCGACCAGGCTTCGAAGGCGAGGTCTGCTCCGAGATCGCCGAACATGCCGCCCGGCTTAACGTGGCCGGCTACGCCAAGGCCAAGGCGGCCAGTGCCTGCGCTGAATTTGTCTGCACCGAAGACGACGGCGCCGAGCGGCTGATGGCTGGCCTGCGTTTCGCCGAACTGATTTTTCCGCGCCAATGGGCGCGCGGCACTTTCATCGATTTGCCGGAAACCGACCGCATCAGCGTCATCCTGGCCCACATGGCCGCTTTCCCGACCTGCGGCAGCCTGTGGCTGGAAGTAGTGGACACCAACGACGGCAAGGAACTGTCGAACTTCTGCAAAAAGTTCGAAGGCCCCTTGCGCAAGGCGCTGGTCGGCGCTGGCAAGTTGGTGGACGACCCGCGCAAGCCGCGTCTGCTGCTGACCTTCAAGAGTGGCCGCGAGGTGTTCCTGGGGCTGGCGGAATCCGATAACTCGGCGATGTGGCCCATGGGCATTCCCCGCCTGAAATTTCCACGGGAAGCGCCGAGCCGTTCCACCCTCAAGCTTGAGGAGGCCTGGCACCACTTCATCCCTCGGGATCAGTGGGACGAACGCCTGCACAGCGACATGACCGGCGTGGACCTCGGCGCGGCGCCGGGCGGCTGGACCTGGCAGTTGGTCAACCGTGGCATGCTGGTGACCGCCATCGACAATGGACCGATGGCCGAAAGCCTGATGGACACCGGCCTGGTGCAGCACCTGATGGCGGACGGTTTTACCTTCAAGCCCAAGCAACCGGTGGACTGGATGGTTTGCGACATCGTCGAGAAGCCCGCGCGCAACGCAGCGATGCTCGAAGAATGGATTGGCGAAGGGCATTGCCGTGAGGCAGTGGTCAATCTCAAGCTGCCGATGAAACAACGCTATGCCGAGGTCAAGCGCCTGCTCGAACGCATTGCCGATGGCTTCAAGGCCCGGGGCATCAAGGTCGAGATCGGTTGCAAGCAGCTGTACCACGACCGTGAGGAAGTGACGTGCCATCTGCGACGGTTGGACAGCAAAAAGCCCAAGTCCCGCTAGCGCCCGAAAGGCAATGAAGTCCTCCTGTGGGCGCGAGCTTGCTCGCGATGACGTCGGCACATTCAATATTGATGCAAGCTGACCCACCGCCATCGCGAGTGACCTCGCTCCCACAGGCGTTAAGCCAGAGGGTGACCGAACGCCGACATTGCGCGACAATGCTGGCCAGTTTCAGGAGTAGAGCATGAGTGAAATGAACGACACGCCGGTCGACGGCACGCTGGATGCCACCGGCCTCAATTGCCCGGAACCGGTGATGATGCTGCATCAGCACATCCGCGACCTGGCGCCTGGCGGGCTGCTGAAGGTGATTGCCACCGACCCATCGACCCGCCGCGACATCCCCAAGTTTTGTGTGTTCCTGGACCACGAACTGGTGGCGCAGCAAGAGGAAGCTGGCACTTATCTCTACTGGATCCGCAAGAAACTCGCCTAACCCGTCGAGCGACTGATACGGATCTGCTTGCGCGCACTGCGGGTCAGGCGGATCGACAGCATCAGCGCCGCGCAGCTCAAGCCTACGATCAAGCCCTGCCACAGCCCGCTCGGGCCGCTGGCCGCGCCGAGCCAGTCGGTCAGGCCCAGGGTGTAGCCCACCGGCAGGCCAATGCCCCAGTAGGCGAATAACGTCAGGATCATCGTCACCCGCGTATCCTGGTAACCACGCAACGCGCCCGCCGCCGTGACCTGGATCGCATCGGAAAACTGAAACAGCGCCGCGTAGACGATCAGCATCGACGCCACGTTGATGACCACCGGATCGGCGGTATAGATCGCGGCAATGGGGCCACGCAGGCTGAACATCAAACTCGCCGACAGGCAGGCGTACGCCAGGGCCGTACCCATGCCCACACCCGCTGCGAAGCGTGCTTCACGAGGCTGGCCACGCCCCAGCGCCTGGCCGACCCGAACCGTCACGGCCATGCCCAGGGAGTAGGGGATCATGAACACCAGGGAACTGAAGTTCAGGGCGATCTGGTGCCCGGCCACCACGGTGGCGCCGAGGCTGCCGATCAGCAGCGCGATCACCGCAAAAATACTCGACTCGGCAAACACCGCGATGCCAATCGGCAGGCCGATGCCCAGCAAGCGCTTGATGACCGCCCACTGCGGCCAGTCGAAACGGACGAACAAGCGGCTTGACTGATAGGCCGGTGCCCACCTGGCCCACCCGGCCATGCCCAGGACCATGACCCACATGACGATGGCTGTTGCCCAGCCGCAACCGACGCCGCCCATGGCGGGCACGCCCAGGTGCCCGTAAATGAAGATGTAATTGAGCGGGATGTTCAGCGCCAGCCCACACAAGCCCAACACCATCGCCGGGCGCGTACGACCCAGCCCGTCACTGAAGCAGCGCAGCACGTGATACAGCGCCACCGCCGGCAGGCCGGTGCCGATGCCGTGCAGGTATTCCATGCACGGGCCGATCAGCTCAGGATCGACATTCATGATGTGCAGGATCGGCTCGGCGCAGAACAGCGCCAGTGTCGCGATCAACCCCACCACCAGCGCCAGCCACAGTGCCTGGCGCACCAGCGGGCCGATCTGGTCGAACGTACCGGCACCGAAGCGCTGGGCGACTTTCGGTGTGGTGGCCAGCAGCGTGCCGGTCATCAACAGGAACACCGGCACCCAGATCGAGTTGCCCAATGCCACTGCCGCCAAGTCACGTGGGCCAACGCGACCGGCCATCACCGCATCGACAAAACCCATGGCGGTGGTCGCCAGTTGCGCCACCATGATCGGCAGCGCCAGGGCCAGCAGCGTCCTGAACTCCAGGCGAATCCGGGCAGGGCGGGAGAGGGTGGTGGGGGTGTCGATCACAGGGTTCACAAGGCAAGCGTCCGAAAAGATTAAGCGCAAGGCGGCGGATTCTACGCCTTGACGCGGTGGTCAGGAAAAAACCTGTGTTGTGGATTTGTAATCGTTCAACTGGCTTGCGAATACTTTGTGGCGAGGGGATTTATCCCCGCTCGACTGCGCAACAGTCGTAAAGTCGCAGGGGGGGGCTGCGTACCCAACGGGGATAAATCTCCTCGCCACAACATCATTCGTTTCGGGTAATGCACAGGCCCAACGGAACGCCTACACTGCCCACCCGGCCAAAGGAGCTCTGCCATGCTGATCGTCGCTGACGAAAACATTCCCCTGCTTGATGCGTTTTTCCAAGGTTTCGGCGAAATCCGCCGAGTACCCGGGCGGGGCATCGACCGGGCGATGGTCGAGCAGGCCGATGTGCTGTTGGTGCGTTCGGTCAGCCAGGTCAATCGGGCGCTGCTGGAAGGCAGCAAGGTGCGCTTCGTCGGCACCTGCACCATTGGCACCGATCACCTGGACCTGGATTATTTCGCCGAGGCCGGCATCCGCTGGGCCAGTGCGCCGGGCTGCAATGCCCGTGGCGTGGTGGACTATGTGCTGGGCAGCCTGATGACCCTGGCTGAAATCGAAGGCGCGGACCTCAAGCAACGCACCTTCGGCGTAGTCGGTGCCGGCCAGGTGGGCGGGCGGCTGATCGAGGTGCTCAAGGGGCTTGGCTGGGCCGTGAAAGTCTGCGACCCACCGCGTCAGGCCGCCGAGGGGGGCGATTACGTAAGCCTGGAGCAGATCATCGAACAGTGCGACGTCATCAGCCTGCACACCCCGTTGACCCGCGACGGTGAGCAACCGACCTGGCACTTGTTCGACGAAGCGCGTCTGAACCAGCTCAAGCCCGGCACCTGGCTGATCAACGCGGCTCGCGGACCGGTGATCGATAATGCGGCCCTGCGTGAGGTGCTGCTGGAGCGTGAAGACCTGCAAGCGGTACTGGATGTCTGGGAGCAGGAGCCGACCGTGGATGTCGACCTGGCGGACCTGTGCGTGATCGCCACGCCGCACATTGCCGGTTACAGCCTCGATGGCCGCCAGCGTGGCACGGCGCAGATCTATGAAGCCTTGTGCGGTTTTCTGGATCAGCCAGTTGAAGTCAGCCTCAGCGACTTGCTGCCGCGACCCTGGTTGGGCGGTATTACCCTGGACGCCGAAACCGACCCGGCCTGGGCCCTGGCGACGCTGTGCCGTGGCGTGTACGACCCGCGCCGTGACGACGCGGACTTTCGTCGCAGCCTGGTGGGGACGGTCGGCGAGCAGCGCAGTGCCTTCGATGCCCTGCGCAAGCACTATCCGCCACGCCGGGAAATCGACAGCTTGAAGGTTCGCATCGAAGGGGCGTGCCCGGCCTTGCAACAGATCGTTATCGCGCTGGGTGCGACTATCGTCTAGAGGCCGCCTTTGTGGCGAGGCCAGGGATCGCTGGCAGCCTCGTCCTTTCAGGCATAAAAAACCCGACATCAGGGTCGGGTCCAATTGAAGACGGGCTGTATCACTTTTGTTCGGCAGGTTTGACCAGTCGTTTCTCCAGTTCGCTGCACGCCTTCTGGATCATGTCTTCAGTGATCGGTACTTCGCGTCCTTGGGCATCGATGAACGAGCAGCCCAGGGACTGGTCCGGTTGTGTGCGGATCACTTGAATCTTGTCGTCGCTGCTGTGTTGCAAGGACATGGCCTGTCTCCTCATCAGGTTGTGTGCCTACTTTAATGTCGCCAGGTGACCGAGCCATGACACTCCTTGTAGGTTCATGGCGACAGCTCCACTCAATCAGAAACACAGTTGCGTTTCCAGTCAGACTTTAGACCGATAACATCTAGCCCCTAGTCGTTGCGGTCATATTTAACCTGACTCATTCTGATTCACGATGGTTCCGCTACGCTTCGTTGTCGCTGGTCGGCCTTTTCCTGCTGCATTATCGGATGTCCTTGATGCTCTCTTCCCAACAACGCCGGGCCATTCGCCTGGCCACTGGTTTCATTGCCCCTTATCGCAAGCAGGTAGTGGGTGCTTTACTGGCGCTGATTGTTACCGCCGGGATTACTTTGTCCATGGGCCAAGGCATTCGGTTGCTAGTGGATCAGGGCTTCATGACCCGTTCCCCGCACCTGCTCAATCAGTCCATCGGCCTGTTCATGGTGCTGGTGGTGGGCCTGGCGATCGGGACGTTTTCCCGTTTCTACCTGGTGTCGTGGATCGGCGAGCGGGTGGTGGCCGATATCCGCCGGCAAGTCTTCAATCACCTGGTGTACTTGCACCCGGGCTTCTACGAAAACAATCGCAGTTCGGAGATCCAGTCGCGCCTGACCGCCGACACGACGCTGTTGCAGTCGGTGATCGGTTCGTCGCTGTCGTTGTTTTTACGCAATGCGTTGATGGTGATTGGCGGCATCGTGCTGCTGTTCATCACCAATCCTAAGCTCACCAGCATTGTCGTGATCGCTTTGCCGCTGGTGTTGGCGCCGATCCTGGTGTTCGGCCGGCGGGTGCGCAGCCTGTCGCGCCAGAGCCAGGACCGCATTGCCGACGTCGGCAGCTATGTCTCCGAAACCTTGGGCCAGATCAAAACCGTGCAGGCCTACAATCATCAGGTCCAGGACGAACAACGTTTTTCCGTGACGGTGGAGCAGGCCTTTGACACCGCTCGCAAGCGCATCGCCCAGCGGGCCTGGCTGATCACCCTGGTGATCGTGCTGGTGCTGGGGGCGGTGGGCGTGATGCTCTGGGTCGGCGGCATGGATGTGATCGCCGGGCGGATTTCCGGTGGTGAGCTGGCGGCTTTCGTGTTCTACAGCCTGATCGTCGGCAGTGCCTTTGGCACCCTGAGCGAAGTGATCGGTGAGTTGCAACGAGCGGCCGGCGCGGCCGAGCGCATTGCCGAATTGCTCCGTTCGCAAAACATCATCCAGGCGCCGACCTCAGGCCTCGTGACGTTGCCTGAGCGGGTCCGGGGCGATCTGCGCCTTGAAGGCGTGCGTTTTTCCTATCCTTCCCGACCCGACAGCTACGCGGTCGATGGCCTCGACCTGACCATCCACGCAGGCGAGACCCTTGCCCTGGTTGGACCTTCCGGCGCCGGTAAGTCAACGGTGTATGACCTGCTGCTGCGGTTCTACGACCCGGTACAAGGGCAGATTTTCATCGACGAGGTGCCGCTGACCCAACTTGATCCGCTGGACCTGCGTCGCCATTTCGCCCTGGTCTCGCAAAACCCGGCGCTGTTTTTCGGCACGGTCGAAGAGAACATCCGCTATGGCAACCCTGGCGCGACGTCCGAGCAGGTGCGTGAGGCGGCGCAGATCGCCCACGCCCACGACTTCATCGAAAAAATGCCCGACGGCTACCAGACCCACCTGGGCGACGGTGGCCTCGGGTTGTCCGGCGGCCAACGCCAGCGCCTGGCCATCGCCCGGGCGCTGCTGGTGGACGCACCGATCCTGCTACTGGACGAAGCCACCAGCGCCCTCGACGCGCAAAGTGAACACCTGATCCAGCAAGCCTTGCCCAACCTGATGAAAAACCGCACCACCCTGGTCATCGCCCACCGCTTGGCCACGGTGAAGAACGCCGACCGGATTGCTGTGATGGACCAGGGCAAAGTGGTTGCCGTGGGTACCCATCAGGAGCTGGTTGCCAGCAACCCGTTATATGCGCGGTTGGCGGCGTTGCAGTTCAATGTGGGCCTGGAGTCGGCAACTGACTGAGGACTGTGCGCTCCCACAAGGTCCAGTAACCGACCAAGTAATCGAGCAAAAAAATGCCCGCATCTTTCGATACGGGCATTTTGCTTTCAGGAGCAGCTTGTCGCTAACACTCACTGATCATCGAAGTACCGCTCATGCCAGTCCACCAGCGGTTGCGGTGAGTTGAGCTTCTGGCCGTAGATCACCGAGTATGACAACACGTTCTGCACATATTGGCGGGTTTCGTCGAACGGGATGCTTTCGACCCATACGTCGAAGCTCAGGTGATCGGCGCCACGCAGCCACTGGCGCACTCGAGCGGGGCCGGCGTTGTAGGCGGCGGAGGCCAGCACACGGTTGCCGTTGAACTGGCTGTGGACCTGGCTCAGGTAAGCCGCGCCGAGCTGGATGTTCTTGTCGGGGTTCAACACTTGCTGCGGCGAGGCCAGGGGAATGTTGAATTTGCGCGCTGTGTCCTTGGCGGTGCCGGGCATCAACTGCATCAGGCCGGCGGCGCCGACGCCAGAGCGGGCGTCGTCCATGAAGGCGCTTTCCTGGCGGGTGATGGCGAACACCCAGCTTGAGTGCAGGCCGCGGACCTTGGCTTCACGCACCAGGGTTTCGCGGTGGGCCATCGGGAAGCGGATATCCAGGTCGTCCCAGTATTTGGCCTGGCTGATGGTGCGAATGGCCGGGAAATACCACTTCAGGTCATAGGCCAGCTTCGCCTGGGCGACCATTTCGTCCCGGTTGAAATGACGGCTGACGTGATACCACTCACGGCGTCCGTCGACGATTTCCCCGCGGGCATGAAACTCCAGGGCCCGACGTACTCCCGGCGTATTGCGAACCTTGTTGATCAGCGCCTGGCTCATCACCAGCGGCTGGTTAACCAATGAGTATGGCGACTGGGAACGGTCGGCGGCGAGGAAACCATAGAAGTCTCGTTCGCGGGCCAGATGCTTGTAGAGCGTCAGCGCTTCGGGATTCTGTGGCTGTGCCAACTCCAGCGTGCGGGCCTGCCAGTAGCGCCAGCGGTTGGTGGTGGCCAGCGACTCGGGCAGGCGACGGGTCAACTGGTAGGCGTCATCCCAGCGGGCCAGGCGTAGCAGCAGGCGCAGGCGCCACTCCGAAACGGTGTCATCCCGCAGTTCCGGGTCGTATTTGGTCATCACGTCCAGGGCGCGACCGTCGAAGCGCTTGGCCAGGGTCAGGCCGATTTCCCGGGCAATCGCGACTTTTTCATCCCGGGAGAAATGCATGGTGCTGGCATAGCCGTCCAGCAACGCCATGGCTTTGTCCGGGTCCTGGCGGGCCAGGCGGCGCAAGCCGAGACTGACGATATCGGACATCGGCTCATCGGCGGGGATGAAGCGCGATGGTTGATTGAGCAGTTCGGGCTTTTGCGCGACGTCCACCAGCAGTTTGCCGCGGGGGGCGAGGGTGGTCAGGCCGCTGGCCAGGCTGTTGGCCAATGGATAATTACGTGCCTGGGCGGCCAGTTTCGCCCGCTCCCAGCGCTTCTGTTCGGTCAACTGGCCCTGGGATGCCCACAGGCCGAACAACGCATCGCAGGCCTGCGGTTGGGATTTTCCGGTGAGCCACAACTTCTCGGTGTTGGCGTAACCTTCGGCCTTCAGCCCGTGGGTGAGCTGGTACTGGGCGTTGAGGCAGTCCAATTCGGTAAAATTGAGCTTGGGATCGTAGTACTTGACGAAGGTGTCCCAGTCGCCACGCTCGGTCAGCCAGCGCAACCAGCGCAGCTTCATCCAGTTGGCCTGGGGCAGGTCGCCGTGCTCGGCGAGGAATTTCTCGATCTCGGCGTTGCTCGCCGTCTTTAGGCGGGCGGTCAATTCGTCATAGGCCAGGTACGGCTCCAGCGGGTAATCGCGCAAGGCCTGGCTGTAGCGGAAGTAAGGGCCGGAATCACCCTTGGCCAAGGCGCGCTTGGCCTCGTCGTAATACTGGCGCTGGGTTGAAATATCCACCGCCTGAGCGGTTTGAACGGCAGTGGCACAGATGAAAAGGCAAGATATGGCACTGAAAAGGCGACTGCGCATGATACGTCCGGGCAGAAAAAACATGACAAGCCCAAGGGTTAACCCAGGGTAACTGTCTGTAGCTTAGCCTTTTGCCAGCAACCGGCGAAAGCTTTGCAGGGCCGTCTACGCAAGTTCGCAAGATTTGTTGTGCAGAGTGCTTCGGTGACGAAATTGGCGGACTCCTGAGGCCGCATCTCAGGTAGAATGCGCGCCCGGTTTTTGGAGAAGCTCATGACCCTGCTCAAATTCAGCGATGTGTCCCTTGCTTTCGGCGCTATGCCGTTGTTGGACAAGGTGTCCTGGCAGATCGCCCGTGGTGAGCGGGTGTGCATCATCGGTCGCAACGGCACTGGCAAATCCAGCATGATGAAGCTGGTCAAGGGCGATCAGAAGCCCGATGACGGCTCGGTCTGGCGCGCGCCAGGCCTGAAAATCGGCGAATTGCCCCAGGAACTGCCGGTGGCCGACGAGCGGACCGTGTTCGACGTGGTCGCCGAAGGCCTGGACGGTGTCGGCGCGCTGCTGGCCGAGTATCACCACCTGAGCCAGAACATCGTCACCGACGCTGACCTGGACAAGTTGATGCACGTGCAGCACGACCTCGAAGCCCGCGATGGCTGGCGTCTGCAGCAACTGGTCGACAGCACCCTGAGCCGCTTGCAACTGCCGGCCGACAAGACCCTCGCCGAGTTGTCCGGCGGCTGGCGTCGCCGCGTCCTGCTGGCCCAGGCCCTGGTGTCCGAGCCAGACCTGTTGCTGCTCGACGAACCGACCAACCACCTGGATATCGGCGCCATCGCCTGGCTTGAAGAAGCCTTGAAGGATTTCCAGGGGGCGGTGCTGTTCATCACCCACGACCGTTCTTTCCTGCAAAACCTGGCGACCCGCATCCTCGAACTGGACCGCGGCGGCCTGATTGACTGGAACGGCGACTACGCCAGCTTTCTGGTGCACAAGGAAGCGGCGCTGGCGGCGGAAGAAACCGCTAACGCGCTGTTCGATAAGAAACTGGCCCAGGAAGAAGTCTGGATTCGCCAGGGTATCAAGGCGCGCCGTACCCGCAACGAAGGTCGCGTACGGGCGCTCAAGGCCTTGCGCATGGAACGCAGTGAGCGTCGCGAGCGCACCGGCAAGGCCAACATTCAGTTGGATACCGCTGACAAGTCCGGCAAGCAAGTAATGGTGCTTGAGAACGTGAGTTTCGCGCACCCTGGCGGCCCGTTCCTGATCAAGGACTTTTCCATGGTGCTGCAGCGTGGCGATCGCATCGGCCTGCTGGGCGCCAACGGTACCGGCAAGACCACCTTGCTCAAGCTGATGCTCGGCGGCCTGGTACCGACCAGCGGCACGGTGGAAGAGGGCACGAAGATCGACGTCGCCTACTTCGACCAGTTACGCCATCAGCTGGACCTGGAAAAGACAGTGATCGACAACGTTGCCGAAGGTCGCGATTTCATCGATATCGATGGCCAGAGCCGCCATGTTCTGAGCTACCTTGGCGATTTCCTCTTCAGCCCCCAGCGTGCCCGTACGCCGGTCAAGGCGCTGTCCGGTGGTGAGCGTGCTCGTCTGTTGCTCGCCAAGCTGTTCAGCAAGCCGGCGAACCTGCTGGTACTCGACGAACCGACCAACGACCTGGACGTGGAAACCCTCGAGCTGCTGGAAGAGGTGCTGTTGACCTTCAATGGCACCGTGCTGATGGTCAGCCACGACCGGGCATTCCTCGACAACGTGGTCACCAGCACCCTGGTGTTCGAAGGCGAAGGCCTGGTTCGCGAATACGTGGGTGGTTATCAGGATTGGCTGCGCCAGGGCGGTTCGCCGCGTCTTCTGGGAGTGACCGAGAGCAAGTCCGGCAAGGCCGACCTGAATTCGGCCGTGGTCAAGGCCGAGCCTGCCCCGGTTGCCGCTGCGGCGGCCCCGGCGAAAAAGAAGCTCAGCTACAAGTTGCAGCGCGAGCTGGAAGCGTTGCCGGGTGATATCGACGCGAAGGAACAGCAGATCGCAGCGGTGGAGGCCGAAATGGCCGATTCCGGGTTCTACCAGCGGCCCGCCACCGAAACCGCCAAGGTGATCGCGCACCTGGAGCAGTTGCAGGCCGAGTTGGATGCACTGGTCGAGCGCTGGGCTGAACTGGACGCTTGATCTGCCGGTGCAAGGAATCCCGGCATTCAGCGATGAATGTCGGGATTTCTATTTGAAAACGCTATGCCTTGTGGGCGCGAGCCTGCTCGCTCCCCCAGGGTTAGGTTTTATGTGCGCTTGACCAGATGCACCGCCAGCACATCGCAAGGCGCGCCGTGCAATACATCGTTGGCGGTAGAGCCCAGCAACAGGGCCAAGCCGTGGCGGCCATGGCTGCCGACGACGATCAGGTCGCAGCCCTGTTCCTTGGCCAGGTGATGGATCTCCTGGCGTGGCTGGCCGTAGGTCAGGTGGCAGTTTTCCTTTTTCAGGTCGGGGTACTTCACGATCAATCGGTCCAGGCGCTCCTTGGCTTGATCGAATTGTTGTTGCTGCAACTGGGAAAGGTCCATCGGCACGTCACCGCCGAAAGCCATGGCCATGGGTTCGACGATATGCACCAGCGACAGTTTGGTGTCTCTGTCGTCGCACAGAGCGCGAGCACGCTTGACGACGGGATCGCATTCTTCAGTGAGGTCGACGGCGACCAGGATGTGTTGGTAGTACATGGGAAACACTCCAGAGAATTGCGATACGGTAAGTATGGCTGGTTTCAAGCGCATTGACGGCGACGCGGGTCAACGTTCAATGGGCTCATCAGAATTCGGGAATACGAATATGACGGTCTGGATAGTGGTGTCAATCCTGTTGGTGGTGTTAAGCCCCCTGGCATGGTTGCGGCCGTCGCGTGTCCAAAGCGGTCGCATGGCCTTGCGCATGGAGGCGCGGCGCCTTGGGCTGGCCATGCAACTGGCGCCGCAGGAGTGGCCGCACTGGCTAGGACAGCAGCCTCCAAACCCCTGTGCGCAGTACCACCGGCCCCGGCGCGGCAAGCAACCGGCGGTCTGGAGTTATTGGCAGACTGCGCCGGGCGTGTGGGTCAACCAATGGCGGGAAGTCTGTCAGGAGGAGGCATTGCTCAATCATTTCGAAAAATTGCCGGCTAACGTCTACAAGGTCGAAGCCGACCGGCAAATGATCGCCTTGTATTGGGGCGAGAAGGGTGAAGCCAGTGTTTTGCAGGACATTGCCGAGGTTTTGAAGGCGCTGGCCTGAATCTTCTGGCCTGAACTCTCCGGTAGGCGCTGTCGAGCCAAGCGAGGTTGCGATCTTTCTACGCTCGATTGAGTCTCAAGTGAAAATCAAAGATCGCAGCCTTCGGCAGTTCCTACGGGCATAAAAAAGCCCGACAGTTTCATCGGGCGGGTTGGCCAGGCAGGCCGGTAACCAGTTTGATGTCCGGGGCGTTCGTTCGCAACGTCCCTTGCTCCGAATATCCAGTTGCACTCCGGACAGCGTAGTCGGCTGAATCAGTTGTGCCTGGAATTAGGGCGACTTTTCTAATTATTGATTCTATGAATGGCTGCTCATGCAGCGCCGTGTTGCGGATCCGTGCAGTACGGAAATGACCGGAAAGTCGCGTTCAAGCCCCTGTTTAGGGCGATTGACAATTGTCGGAAATTCCGTGAAGGTGACGTACCCAAATCAAACGGGCGTATGAATTGAGCGTTTGTATTTTCAGAATGCTCCTACAGAACCCCGACTATCGCGTTGACGGGTGTGCCTGGCGGATTGGCGTAGCATCGGCGGTAACGTCAATGCCGAACCAGCAGTCAGCGTTCAACGTGTACTGTTCAGCTTCCATATCGTGGAGATCAGTTGATGATTTACGAAGGTAAAGCCATCACGGTTAAGGCTCTTGAAAGTGGCATCGTCGAACTGAAGTTCGATCTCAAGGGTGAGTCCGTCAACAAGTTCAACCGTCTAACCCTGAATGAATTGCGTCAGGCTGTGGACACTATCAAGGCAGATGCTTCGATCAAGGGTGTGATCGTCAGCAGCGGCAAGGACGTCTTCATCGTCGGCGCCGACATCACCGAATTCGTCGATAACTTCAAGCTGCCCGATGCCGAACTGATCGCTGGCAACCTCGAAGCCAACCGTATTTTCAGCGACTTCGAAGACCTCAACGTACCGACCGTCGTGGCCATCAATGGCATCGCCCTGGGTGGTGGCCTGGAAATGTGCCTGGCCGCGGATTACCGCGTCATGTCCACCACGGCCAAGATCGGCCTGCCGGAAGTCAAGCTGGGCATCTACCCGGGCTTCGGCGGCACCGTGCGCCTGCCGCGCCTGATCGGTGCCGACAACGCCATCGAATGGATTGCCGCAGGCAAGGAAAACCGCGCTGAAGACGCGCTGAAGGTCGGCGCCGTGGATGCGGTGGTCGAGCCAGGCAAACTCCAGGAAGCGGCCCTTGAAACGATCAAGCGCGCCATCAGCGGCGAGTTCGACTACAGGGCCAAGCGTCAGCCGAAGCTGGAAAAGCTCAAGCTCAACGCCATCGAACAAATGATGGCCTTCGAAACCGCCAAGGGTTTCGTCGCCGGTCAAGCAGGCCCGAACTACCCGGCGCCGGTCGAAGCGATCAAGACCATCCAGAAAGCTGCGAGCTTCGGTCGCGACAAAGCCCTGGAAGTCGAGGCCGCTGGTTTCGTCAAGCTGGCCAAGACCTCGGCAGCGCAAAGCCTGATCGGTCTGTTCCTCAATGACCAGGAACTGAAGAAAAAGGCCAAGGCCTACGACGAAATCGCCCGTGATGTGAAGCAGGCCGCCGTACTTGGCGCCGGCATCATGGGGGGTGGTATCGCCTACCAGTCGGCGTCCAAAGGTACGCCGATCCTGATGAAAGACATCAACGAGCACGGGATCGAGCAGGGCCTGGCCGAAGCCGCGAAGCTGCTGGTGGGCCGCGTCGACAAAGGTCGCATGACCGCTGCGAAGATGGCCGAAGTGCTCAATGGCATTCGTCCGACCCTTTCCTACGGCGATTTCGGCCATGTCGACCTGGTGGTCGAAGCGGTTGTCGAAAATCCGAAGGTCAAGCAAGCGGTACTGGCTGAAGTCGAAGACAAGGTCAAAGAGGACACCATCCTCGCGTCGAACACCTCGACCATTTCCATTTCGCTGCTGGCCAAGGCCCTCAAGCGTCCGGAAAACTTCGTCGGCATGCACTTCTTCAACCCGGTGCACATGATGCCGCTGGTGGAAGTGATCCGTGGCGAGAAGTCCAGTGAGCTGGCGATTGCCACCACCGTGGCCTACGCCAAGAAGATGGGCAAGAACCCGATCGTCGTCAACGATTGCCCGGGCTTTCTGGTCAACCGCGTGCTGTTCCCGTATTTCGGCGGCTTCGCCAAGCTGGTCAGTGCCGGTGTGGACTTCGTGCGCATCGACAAGATCATGGAAAAATTCGGCTGGCCGATGGGCCCTGCGTACCTGATGGACGTGGTCGGCATCGACACCGGCCACCACGGTCGCGATGTCATGGCGGAAGGCTTCCCGGACCGCATGAAAGACGACCGTCGTTCGGCCGTCGACGTGCTCTACGAAGCCAAGCGCCTGGGCCAGAAGAACGGCAAGGGCTTCTACGCCTATGAGACCGACAAGCGCGGCAAGCAAAAGAAGGTGGCCGACTCGTCGGTGCTGGAAGTGCTCAAGCCGATCGTCTACGAGCAGCGCGAAGTCACCGACGAGGACATCATCAACTGGATGATGATCCCGTTGTGCCTCGAGACCGTGCGTTGCCTGGAAGACGGCATTGTCGAAACCGCCGCCGAAGCCGACATGGGTCTGGTCTACGGTATCGGTTTCCCTCCATTCCGTGGCGGTGCGCTGCGCTACATCGATTCGATCGGTGTGGCCGAGTTCGTTGCCCTGGCTGACCAGTACGCTGATTTGGGCGCGCTGTACCACCCAACCGCGAAGCTGCGTGAGATGGCCAAGAACGGCCAGAGCTTCTTCGGTTAAGCGCCCAACGACTAGAGCGAGAGAACATTTATGAGCTTGAATCCTAGAGACGTCGTGATTGTCGACTTCGGTCGTACACCGATGGGCCGCTCCAAGGGCGGCATGCACCGCAATACCCGCGCCGAAGACATGTCGGCGCACCTGATCAGCAAGCTGCTGGAACGCAACGTCAAGGTCGACCCCAACGAAGTCGAAGACGTGATCTGGGGCTGTGTGAACCAGACCCTGGAGCAGGGCTGGAACATCGCCCGCATGGCCTCGCTGATGACCCAGATTCCTCACACCGCGGCCGGCCAGACTGTCAGCCGCCTGTGCGGTTCGTCCATGAGCGCGCTGCACACCGCAGCCCAGGCGATCATGACCGGCAACGGTGACGTGTTCGTCGTCGGCGGTGTCGAGCACATGGGCCACGTGAGCATGATGCACGGTGTCGATCCGAACCCGCACATGTCGCTGTACGCGGCGAAAGCCTCGGGCATGATGGGTCTGACTGCGGAAATGCTCGGCAAAATGCACGGTATCACCCGCGAACAGCAGGACGCCTTCGGCGTGCGCTCCCACCAGCTCGCCCACAAGGCGACCGTGGAAGGCAAGTTCAAGGATGAGATCATCCCGATGCAGGGTTACGACGAGAATGGCTTCCTGAAGCTGTTCGACTACGATGAAACCATTCGTCCGGAAACCACCCTGGAAAGCCTGGCGGCCCTCAAGCCGGCCTTCAATCCCAAGGGCGGCACCGTGACAGCGGGTACCTCGTCGCAGATCACCGACGGCGCGTCGTGCATGATCGTGATGTCGGCCCAGCGCGCCCAGGACCTGGGTATCCAGCCGATGGCGGTGATTCGTTCGATGGCCGTGGCGGGTGTGGACCCGGCGATCATGGGCTATGGTCCGGTACCGGCCACGCAGAAAGCCTTGAAGCGTGCAGGCCTTGGCATATCCGATATCGACTTCTTCGAACTCAATGAAGCTTTCGCTGCACAGGCCCTGCCCGTGCTGAAAGATCTGAAAGTGCTCGACAAGATGAACGAGAAGGTTAACCTGCACGGCGGCGCGATCGCCCTGGGTCACCCGTTCGGTTGCTCCGGTGCGCGTATCTCCGGCACCTTGCTCAACGTCATGAAGCAGAACGGCGGCACCTTTGGGGTGTCCACCATGTGCATTGGCCTCGGCCAGGGCATCGCCACTGTCTTCGAACGCGTCTAAGCGTTGCGTTGATGGAAGCCGGGGCCAAGTGCCCCGGTTTTTGTTTTTCCGGGTTTAGTAGAAAAGATTTTGTTTTTATTTTGAAAAGATTTCAGTGAGGGCCAAAGCATGCCGATACAACCTGGGCTCTACCAACATTACAAAGGTCCGCAGTACCGCGTATTCAGTATCGCGCGGCACTCCGAGACCGAGGAAGAAGTGGTCTTCTATCAAGCCCTGTATGGCGATTACGGCTTTTGGGTGAGGCCCTTGAGCATGTTCGAAGAGTCCGTCGAGGTTGACGGCGAACAGGTGCCGCGCTTTGCTTTGGTGCAGGCCGAAGAGAGCCTTTTTTCCAAGCCTTGAGGGCAGTCTGCGGGAAACCCTGCGCTTGACCTCACCTTGTAGCCACTATATATAGCGGTGCCGCGTCAGGCGCCAACCGCCTTTCACTTTTTAGAATTCAGGAATTTTCTGATCCATGGGCAAATCGCTGGTCATTGTGGAATCCCCGGCTAAGGCCAAGACCATCAACAAGTATCTGGGCAACCAATACGTGGTGAAGTCGAGTATCGGCCATATCCGAGACCTGCCCACCAGCGGTTCGGCTAGCGCCAGCAAGGAGCCTGCCGCCAAGCGCGGCAAGGCTGCTGCCGGTGAAGCGCCGGCGCTGTCGCCCAAGGACAAGGCGCGCAAGCAGCTCGTCTCACGCATGGGTGTCGATCCGGAACATGGCTGGAAAGCCAAGTACGAGATCCTCCCGGGCAAGGAAAAGGTCATCGAAGAGCTGCGTCGGCTCGCCAAGGATGCCGACACCATCTATCTCGCGACGGACTTGGACCGCGAAGGGGAAGCCATTGCCTGGCACCTGCGCGAAGCCATCGGTGGGGATGACAGCCGCTATAAGCGCGTGGTGTTCAACGAAATCACCAAGAAGGCTATCCAGGAAGCCTTTTCCCAGCCAGGCGAGCTGGACATCGATCGGGTCAACGCCCAGCAAGCGCGTCGTTTTCTCGATCGCGTGGTGGGCTACATGGTTTCGCCACTGCTCTGGGCCAAGATCGCCCGCGGCCTGTCTGCCGGTCGCGTGCAATCGGTCGCGGTGAAGCTGGTGGTGGAACGCGAGCGGGAGATCCGCGCGTTCATCCCTGAAGAGTATTGGGAAGTCCACGCCGACCTCGGTACCGCCAAGGGCGCCACCGTGCGCTTCGACGTGGCTCGGGAGAAGGGCGAAGCCTTCAAACCGCTCAACGAAGCCCAGGCCATGGCTGCCCTGGAGAAGCTCAAGGCTTCCAGCTACAGCATCGTCAAGCGCGAAGACAAACCGACCAGCAGCAAGCCGTCCGCACCGTTCATTACTTCCACGCTGCAACAGGCCGCGAGCAACCGCCTGGGCTTTGGCGTAAAGAAAACCATGATGATGGCCCAGCGTCTGTACGAAGCCGGCTACATCACCTATATGCGTACCGATTCGACCAACCTCTCGGCTGATGCCGTGACGATGGCGCGCACTTATATAGAAAGCGAGTTCGGCAAGAAATACCTGCCGGACACGCCGAACGTCTACAGCAGCAAGGAAGGCGCACAAGAGGCTCACGAAGCGATTCGTCCGTCTGACGCCAACACCGAGCCAAGCAAATTGTCGGGCATGGAGCGCGATGCTGAGCGCCTCTACGAACTGATCTGGCGCCAGTTCCTGGCCTGCCAGATGCTGCCGGCGCAATACCTGTCGACTACCGTAAGCGTCGGTGCTGGCGACTTCGAGCTGCGCGCCAAGGGCCGCATTCTGAAGTTCGACGGCTACACCCGCGTGATGCCGCAAATCACCAAGCCTGGGGACGACGACGTTCTGCCGGACATGGCCCAGGGCGATGTGATGAAGCTGATCAAGCTTGATCCGACCCAGCACTTCACCAAGCCGCCGGCCCGTTATTCGGAAGCCAGCCTGGTCAAGGAAATGGAAAAGCGTGGCATCGGTCGTCCTTCGACCTACGCGGCGATCATTTCCACCATCCAGGATCGCGGTTACGTGGCGCTGCACAACCGTCGTTTCTATTCGGAAAAGATGGGTGACATTGTCACTGAGCGTCTGTCCGAGAGTTTCTCGAACCTGATGGACTACGGCTTCACCGCCGGTATGGAAGAGAACCTCGACGATGTGGCCCAGGGCGAACGGGACTGGAAGAATGTCCTCGACGAGTTCTACGGCGACTTCAAGAAAAAACTCGAAGTGGCTGAAAGCCCTGACAACGGCATGCGGGCCAACCAGCCGGTCATGACCGACATTCCGTGTCTGACCTGCGGTCGTCCGATGCAGATCCGCACGGCATCGACCGGTGTCTTCCTCGGTTGCTCGGGCTACAGCCTGCCACCCAAGGAGCGCTGCAAGGCGACAGTCAACCTGGTGCCGGGCGACGAAATCGCTGCGGACGACGAGGGCGAGTCGGAATCCCTGGTATTGCGTGGCAAGCACCGCTGCCCGATCTGCAGCACGGCGATGGATGCTTACCTGCTGGATGAAAAGCGCAAGTTGCACATCTGTGGTAACAACCCGGACTGCGCCGGCTACGAGATTGAAGAGGGCAGCTATCGCATCAAGGGCTATGAAGGCCCGAGCCTGGAATGCGATAAGTGCGGCAGCGAGATGCAGCTCAAGACTGGTCGCTTCGGCAAGTTCTTCGGCTGCACCAACCCGACCTGTAAGAACACCCGCAAACTGCTCAAGAGCGGTGACGCGGCACCGCCGAAAATGGATCCGGTGAAGATGCCGGAACTCAAGTGCGAGAAGGTCAACGACACCTATATCCTGCGTGACGGGGCATCTGGCCTGTTCCTGGCGGCCAGTCAGTTCCCGAAAAACCGCGAGACTCGAGCGCCGCTGGTGATGGAAATCCTGCCGCATAAGAGCGAGATCGATCCTAAGTACCATTTCCTTTGCGAAGCACCGCAAAAGGATCCGGAAGGGCGCCCGGCGGTCATTCGCTACAGCCGCAAGACCAAGGAGCAGTACGTGCAGACCGAAGTCGACGGCAAGCCTACCGGCTGGAAGGCGTACTACGACGGCGGTAAATGGACGGTTGAAGACAAGCGCTGATCGCCGGGGCTTGTCTGAGGTAGGGAGGCTTCCTGTGGCGAGGGAGCTTGCTCCCGCTGGACGGCGTAGCCGTCCCCAACAAGCCCCAAGTGAACAGAAGGCCGCATGTTTTCATGCGGCCTTCTGGTTTTTGGCTTGCAGTGGCCTCGGTTGATCCACGACACTGTCGCACCTGCGTGAAGCTTTTATTTCGTTGGGGAGAAGCCACCATGGCCCACGAACTCTACACCCGCACCAATCAGAAAATTTATTTCGCCGGCTTGTCGCTCGAGGCGCTCGCCAGGGCGGAGGATGGGCGTGCGATGAATTCCCCTGCGCTGATCCAGGCAGGACGTGAGTCCGCGCTGTTTCATCTGTACGGTGCGTTGTTGGGGTTGTGCCATGAAATTGCCGGTTTCTATCGTCTGCCACAAGCGAATGCGCCACGGGCCGAGCTGCTGTTGACCCGGGAAGTGCTGGATACCATCGCCATCCCCGAGCTGGCCGAGATGGTCGAGCTGGCCCACAATCCGGAAACCTGGCTGGCCAGGCTGCTGGCAGCCCACGCGGCGCTGTTCGAGCCGCCGCGGGCCCCTCGCAAACCCAAGGGCGATGTGACCCAACCGTTGATCGTTGCGGTCAATCTGGATGAGCAGGAACCCGAGCAGGAGCTGAGCCAGGAGGAGCTGGAGAGCTGGCGCCAGAACCTGAAAAGCCTGGCGATTCGCTTTCGTGAAGGGTTGAACGAGTGCTGAGTTTTCCTTCAACCCGTTCTGATCGTTGATAACGCTTGGTCAAGATCCCGAGCGAAGCCTGACTGATGACTATATAATCCTCGCCTTTGGTGGAGAACAGACTTTTATGCCTACGTCCTTTCTAGAAATTGTCGAACTTCCTGATGGTCGCATCGAGCTGCGCAGGGCTGAGGACGAAGGTTCTCTGGTTACCCTGAACTTCTCAGAAGATGCCAAGGTATTCCTTCAGGGCCAACATGTCGAAGTCGCCAAGGCGATGCTGAGCGTGGGCGTTCAGATGGCCGGCCGATTGGTTGAAGGCGAATTCAGCAAGGAAGAGGGGCCGCGGGTTCTTCATTGATCCCGTCTGTCGGTTTTTTGGACGTTAGTATAGCTGACCGGCTTCTCTGTCCTGGAGAAGCCCCGCGTTTGTTTAGCCCAATCGAATATTCAGGCTTTGTGCGTCCCCGGTGCGAGCGGCGCTGATCAACTGTTGCCGTGCGGTTGTGGTCAACGGATTGAGCCAGCTGACCACCGTATGGCTGCGACCCAAGCGCAAGGCTTCACACGTCAGCTGTTGGGCGCTTTGGGTGCCTCGTGGCTGCAGTAGCAGGATCCGTTCACGGTTCAGGCCAGCATCCCGCAGCCAGGCCTGGGTGACACTGGCTGGCGGCGCGATCAGCGTCAACCAGCGAGCGTCTTGGTCCTGGCTCAGTTCTCGCAGAATCGGCGCCAACAGGTTCAGGCAGTTTCCAGCCGCACCACGTAACGACAGCTCGCTGAAAGCCTCCGGCTCGACGCCCCAGGGCGATTCGATGACCTCTTTCAGGACTGGAACCAGCGGTTGGGCCATGAATGCCTCGAACAGCGGAAGTTGTGTGTGCTGTGGTGTGTGTGGGAACTGCATAAAGCCTCCTTTAGCGGCGAATGACGCCGACACTCAAGCCTTCGATGACCAGATCCTGATCTTTCAGGTTCACTTCGATGGGGGCGAACTCGGGATTCTCGGCGATCAGCCAGACCTTGCTGCCGTCGCGCTTGAAGCGCTTGACGGTCACTTCATCACCGATTCGTGCCACAACGATCTGGCCGTTACGGGCCTCACGCGTGGTGTGGACCGCCAGAAGGTCGCCGTCGAAGATGCCGATGTCTTTCATGCTCATGCCGTGCACGCGCAGAAGGTAATCAGCCCGTGGATGGAAGAATGAAGGATTGATATTGCAGGACTCCTCGACGTGCTGCTGGGCGAGGATCGGGGCGCCTGCTGCGACCCGGCCGATGATTGGCAGGGTGGTTTCGTCGGCCTTGGCTTCGAAGCCAGGAATGCGAATGCCGCGGGAAGCGCCCGGCGTCATTTCGATCGCACCTTTGCGGGCCAGCGCCTTGAGGTGTTCTTCAGCCGCGTTGGGCGACTTGAAACCCAGTTCCTGAGCGATTTCCGCGCGGGTCGGCGGGTAGCCGTTGTCTTCGAGGCAGCGTTTGATGAAGGCCAGAATCTCTGCTTGGCGTGGCGTCAGCTTTAGCATATTGATCGCTCTGTCTTTTTATACAGTGACTGGGATTATATACAGTGGACAGCGCTTGGCAATCCTCCTTTTTTCACCGCCCGCTGGACGGTCGGTCGTGCCGCTGGAAGCGACATGGCTACAGCCTGTTTAAAGGTGTGGTTAAATAACTGACCGGGCGTTCGCAAAACGTCCCGGCAGGCTTGACAACCCCAAGGCTGAAACGTATGTTTCAAACAAGTGTTTGTCAGGCGGAGTAGCCATGGCCCAGTCGGAAACCGTTGAACGCATTCTCGATGCTGCCGAGCAGTTGTTCGCGGAAAAAGGTTTCGCCGAAACCTCGTTGCGTCTGATCACCAGCAAGGCCGGGGTCAACCTGGCCGCGGTGAATTATCACTTCGGTTCGAAAAAAGCCTTGATCCAAGCGGTTTTCTCGCGCTTCCTCGGGCCTTTCTGCCTCAGCCTCGATCGCGAGCTGGAGCGGCGCCAGGCCAAGCCTGACGTCAAGCCTACCCTGGAAGAATTGCTGGAAATGCTGGTCGAGCAAGCGCTTGCCGTGCAGCCACGCAGCGGTAACGATCTTTCCATTTTCATGCGCTTGTTGGGCTTGGCATTCAGCCAGAGCCAGGGCCACTTGCGGCGTTATCTGGAGGACATGTACGGCAAGGTGTTCCGCCGCTACATGCTACTGGTCAATGAGGCCGCGCCGCAGATTCCGCCGATCGAGCTGTTCTGGCGCGTGCACTTCATGCTTGGTGCCGCCGCGTTCAGCATGTCGGGTATCAAGGCATTGCGGGCCATCGCGGAAACCGATTTCGGTGTGAACACGTCGATCGAGCAGGTGATGCGCCTGATGGTGCCATTCCTGGCTGCCGGCATGCGAGCCGAGAGCGGGGTCACCGATGAGGCCATGGCCGCCGCACAATTGCGTCCGCGCAGCAAATCAGCCCCGGCACTCGCCAAGGCTTGAGTGCACGGGTGGGCGCGGCTGTCTACATCCGCTAAGCTAGCCGCCCATGCCGACTCTCGTTTCGAACCCGCTTCATATTTCATCGCGCAACCGTGATCTGCCGGGCCTGGAGCCCGGTGGCGCGGTCGTGTCTGTGAGGTTCATCGTTATTAAGGAAATGCTATGACTGCTGGCCTGCAAGGCTCGTTGATGGTGGACGTCGCCGGTACCTGGCTGACGGCTGAAGATCGCCACTTGTTGCGCCAGCCCGAAGTGGGTGGGCTGATTATTTTCGCGCGCAACATTGAACATCCGCGGCAGGTGCGCGAATTGAGTGCCTCGATCCGCGCTGTCCGTCCCGACCTCTTGCTGGCGGTCGATCAGGAAGGCGGCCGCGTGCAGCGCCTGCGCCAGGGTTTTGTGCGGTTGCCGGCGATGCGAGCGATTGCCGACAATCCGGATGCCGAATACCTGGCCGAGCAGTGCGGCTGGATCATGGCCACTGAAGTACTGGCGGTTGGCCTCGACTTGAGCTTTGCCCCGGTGCTGGACCTCGATTATCAACGCAGCGCGGTGGTTGGCAGTCGTTCCTTCGAGGGCGACCCCGAGCGTGCCGCGTTGCTGGCCGGTGCCTTCATCCGCGGCATGAACGCCGCCGGGATGGCAGCCACCGGCAAGCATTTCCCCGGGCACGGTTGGGCCGAGGCTGATTCCCATGTAGCCATTCCCAACGATGAGCGCAGTCTCGAGCAGATTCGCGCCAACGACCTGGTGCCATTCGCCAGGCTGAGCAAACAGCTCGCGGCGGTGATGCCGGCCCATGTCATCTACCCGCAGGTCGATGCCAATCCCGCGGGTTTTTCCCGACGTTGGCTGCAGGACATCCTGCGAGGCGAGTTGCACTTCGACGGCGTGATCTTCAGTGATGATCTGTCGATGGCCGGTGCCCATGTGGTTGGTGATGCTGCCAGTCGTATCGAGGCCGCTTTGTCGGCCGGTTGCGACATGGGCCTGGTGTGCAACGATCGCGCTGCGGCAGAGCTGGCCTTGAGTGCCGTCCAGCGGCTGAAGGTCCAGCCATCGACGCGGATTGCCCGTATGCGCGGCCAGGCCTTCGCCTCCACAGAATATCGCCAGGACCCGCGCTGGCTGACGGCGATCGGTGCGCTTAAAACCGCTCAATTGATCGATTAAGGACTTTTTCATGACCGTTTACGCAATTATCGGCGGCACTGGCCTGACCCAGCTCGAAGGCCTGACCATTCGCCAGTCTCTGGCGGTTGAGACGCCCTACGGCGCGCCATCGGCTGAGGTGCAGATCGGTGAGTATGCCGGGCGCGAAGTGCTGTTCCTGGCTCGCCATGGCCATCCCCATCGTTTTCCACCCCATCAGGTAAACTACCGCGCCAATCTCTGGGCCCTCAAGCAGGCCGGCGCCGAGGCGATCCTGGCGGTCAACGCCGTGGGTGGCATTCATGCTGCGATGGGGACCGGGCATTTCTGCGTGCCCCATCAACTGATCGATTACACCAGCGGCCGTCAGCACACCTATTTTGCCGATGACCTGGAAGCGGTGACCCACATCGATTTCAGCTACCCCTACACGGAGTCTTTGCGTCAACAATTGATCGCAGCCCTCGCCGCCGAAGGCTGCGGCTACAGCAGCCATGGCGTATATGCCTGCACTCAAGGACCTCGCCTGGAAACCGTGGCTGAAATTGCCCGCCTGGAGCGCGACGGTTGCGACATTGTTGGCATGACCGGAATGCCGGAAGCGGCGCTGGCCCGTGAATTGGACCTGGAGTACGCCTGCCTGGCCCTGGTGGTCAACCCGGCGGCAGGCAAGTCCACGGCAGTGATCACCATGGCCGAGATCGAGCAGGCGCTGCATGACGGGATGGGGAAGGTGAAGTCGACCTTGGCGCGGGTGTTGATGGCTGGCTAGTGGATGATTAAGTCCGTTGTCTGATAGTCAGCTATCGCGAGCAAGCTCGCTCTCACGAGGGGTTTTGGTGAGCACTCGTTCTGCCACCGCCTCGGAACAGTGTGGGAGCGAGCTTGCTCGCGATGACGGCGGCACAGTCAACATCTGCATGAACTGAACCACCGCTATCGCGAGCAAGCTCGGCTCCCACGGGGATCGGTATGGATCAGCGCTTCTCCAGCTTATCCGGCAACGGCGCAAACAGTGCCTCGATATCGTCGCTCTGCAGTTTCCAGTCTCCGGCCACGCGTCCGTCCAGCACGCCGGCCGCCAGGTCGGATTTTTCCTTCTGCAGCAGTTGGATCTTCTCTTCCACCGTGCCACGCGCAATCAGTTTGTAGACGAAAACCGGCTTCTCCTGGCCGATGCGATAGGCGCGGTCGGTTGCCTGGTTTTCGGTGGCCGGGTTCCACCACGGGTCATAGTGAATCACCGTGTCGGCCTCGGTCAGGTTCAGGCCTACGCCGCCGGCCTTCAGGCTGATCAGGAAAATCTGCCGCTTGCCGCTTTGGAATTCCTTGACGGGCGTGCGTCGATCCCGGGTCTGGCCGGTCAGGATCGCGTAATCGACGCCGCGCTTTTTCAGCTCATCTTCGATCAGCGACAACATGGAGGTGAACTGGGAAAACAGCAGCACCCGGCGACCTTCTTCAAACAGTTCTTCGAGCATTTCCATCAGGCTGTCGAGCTTGCCGGAGGTGCTGCCCCGGGCGGGCAGGGTTGCATCATTGATCAGGCGCAGGTCGCAGCACACCTGGCGAAGCTTGAGCAGCGCCTCGAGAATGATGATCTGGCTGCGGGCCACGCCTTTGCGGGTGATTTCATCGCGGACTTTCTTGTCCATGGCCAGGCGCATGGTTTCGTAGACGTCCCGCTGGGCATCGCTGAGTTCCACCCAATGGATGATTTCGGTCTTGGGTGGCAATTCTGTCGCCACTTGCTCCTTGGTCCTGCGCAGCAGGAACGGTTTTATCCGGCCGTTGAGGTGTTGCAGGCGTACGTCGCTACCGCGTTTTTCAATCGGTACGCGGTAGTCGCGGTTGAAGCTCTTGACGTCCCCGAGCCAGCCCGGCAGCAGGAAGTGAAACAACGACCACAATTCGCCCAGGTGGTTTTCCAGGGGCGTGCCGGACAGGCACAGTCGCTGCCGGGCATTGAGTTCACGGGCGGCCTGGGCGGCTTTGCTGGTGGGGTTCTTGATGTACTGGGCTTCATCCAGGATCAACACGTGCAGCGGCTGTGCTGCGAGGCGCTCGACATCCTTGGGCAGCAGCGCGTAGGTGGTAAGGACCAGATCGTATTCGGCCAACCGTTCGAAATGTTTCTTGCGCCCGGCGCCATACAGGGCCAGCACCTTGAGCTGCGGCGTGAAGTGGGCTGCCTCGTCGAGCCAGTTGGGGATCAGGCTGGTGGGCATGACCACCATGCACGGTCGGTCGAGGCGTCCGGCGTTTTTTTCGCTGAGAATGTGCGCCAGGGTCTGTAGGGTTTTACCCAAACCCATGTCATCCGCGAGGATGCCACCGACTTCCAGCTGACGCAGCGATTGCATCCAGCTCAAGCCTTCGAGTTGATAGGGTCGCAGTGTCGCGTTCAGGCCTTCTGGCGCGGTGGTGGTGTAATCCTTGATGTCCCGCAGGCGTTGGGCCAGGCCGCGAATGTGTTCGCCACCTTCCCAGCTCAGGGGCATGTCCTGCAACGGGTTCAGGCGCAAGGCGTCCGCGCTGTTCAGACGCAGTTTGGTGGTGCCGGGCTCTTGCAGGTAAAACTCGCCCAGGGTCGCCAGTACCGGTTTCAGCCGGCCGTAGGGCAGGGCCACTTGCTGCGGGCCGAATTCGGAATTCGGGCGGTTGGGCAAGTTGACCAGGATGAGTTCGTCGTCACGGCGTCGGGCCAGGCGTTCCGGGTTGAACAACTCGATGTGCGAACGCATCAGGTTCAGCAGGATCGGCAGCAGGCTCAGGCGTTCGCCGTTGACGATGATCCCCAGCTCCAGGTCGAACCAGTCCCGTTCCGGCGTTTCCTCCACCGTGGCGTACCAGTCGTCCACGGCGGTCAGGTCGAAACCGAAGTCCTCGTCGATCTGCAACTCCCAACCTTGGTCGCGCAGTTTTGGCAGGTCGTTGAGGGTGAACGTCAGCCAGGCGCTGTCATTGACCATTTCGTACAGCTCGCCGGCACTTTCCGGAAGGGCCTTGCTTTGCCGGGTGGCAATCTTGAAGCCGAGGATTCGTAGCTGTTCGCGGTAGGACTGTTCCACATCGGTATGGCGTTTGATCCGCAGTGTCTGTGTTTCCTGGCGAATCAGCACGTCTGTATTGCGCTGGCCGCTGACGTATTCGTCCAGGTAGCTGAAGGACAGGGCGGCGCGGTGCTGAATGTAGCGCTGCATCTTGCCGTTGCGCGGTTCAAAGGCGCTGAATTCGATGCTTGCCAGCCACAGGCGCGGCACCGGTTGCACGTTATCCACCAGCACTTGCGGCGGGGCCTTGGGGCTGCGGTTGTCCAGCACTGCCTGGAGTTTCTCCAGCAACTGCGCGTCTTTCTCGGCGGCGGGGTAGGCCAGGGTTTCCTGGACTTGCAGCAACACCGCTGCGCAGTGCTTGCAGTTGATGCGCACCGGGCAGGAACACGCGGCCTCGAGCAGAATCAGCGTGCCCTTGGCTGACTCCTTAAGGCGAATGGTCTGACGGTAGACGTTGCCGCCAGAGCCTTCGCAACTGGCGGTGATGGTGCTGTCGCCGGCCTCGACGATCCTGACGCGGTTTTCCAGCGCATAACGGCGCCCGCGCTCCAGGCTCTGTTCCTTGAATCGATTGACCCAGGAAGGTGCCAGGGGTTTGCTCAGGGGCGAGGGCATAGGCGCGCCGATCAGTCCGGAATGGTTTCAGGCACCTGCCGTGGCGCGGGCGCGGTCAGCGAGGTGATCTTGATCAGCAAGCCGAGATGGCCGTTGTCGAGGAAGTTCAACTGGCCGTTCTTGGTATGGCTCTGCTGTTTGAGGCGTTCGCTGGCCGTCACCAGGCCGTTGGCGTCGATCTGGTTGATCCAGAAATCGGCATCCACATCGGTGAAGCGGCCCAGTTTCAGTTCCAGGGTGCCCTCGATAGGGAATTGACCAAACTGTTCAGTGCCATCGCTGATGGCGACTTTTCTGCCCTGTTCGCCCAGGTTCTGCTGCCAGGCCTTGTGCATCAAGACTGTGTACTGGCCGCTGGCATTGAGTTTCTCCACGATGGCACCGAGCGCTGGCGTGCGTTGGCTGTTCGCGTCCAGACGCTGTGCGCCGGCGTCCCAGTCCTCTGGTGCAGCGCGGCTGATAATCGCCGGTTCGGCGTTCTGGCGCACCAGAATCATTTCAACCTGATACAGGTCGTCGGCAAACGCCAGGGGAGTGACCAGGGTCATCAACAAGGTCAGTGAGCGAAACAGGCGCATTTGGCGTCCTTCAAGCAGTGGTCGGAGTGAGGCGCTCGAACAGCGCTTCTACGGTATTGAAACGCTCTTCCGGGCGTTCCATGGGCACCATGAATTTGAACATCGTGGCCCCTTCGAACTTGTAGCGTTTGGGCTGGCCCTGGATCAGTTTGATCAACACCAGCGGATCGACCGGGGTCTGGGCCTCGAACTCGATGCGACCGCCGTTGGGGCCGCCGTCGACTTTCTTGATGCCCAGCTGTTCGGCCTTGAGCTTGAGCAGCGTCGTGCGCACCAGGTTCTTGGTCGGTTCCGGCAGCAGGCCGAAGCGGTCGATCATCTCCACTTGCAGGTCCTTGAGGCCTTCCTCGTCGCTGGCCGAGGCGATGCGTTTGTAGAGAATCAGTCGCGCGTGGACATCCGGCAGGTAATCTTCCGGGATCAGCGCCGGCACCCGCAGGTTGATTTCCGGCCCGCCGCCCAGCGGCTGGTCGAGGTTTGGCTGTTCGCCCTTGCGAATCGACTTGACCGCGCGTTCGAGCATCTCCATGTACAAGGTGAAGCCGACGGCCTGGATCTGGCCGCTCTGGCCATCACCCAGCAATTCGCCAGCGCCGCGGATTTCCAGGTCGTTGGTGGCCAGCACGAAACCGGCACCGAGGTCCTGGGTGTTGGCGATGGCCTCCAGGCGTTTTTCCGCATCCGGAGTGATCTGCTGGCGTGGCGGGGTCAACAGGTAGGCGTAGGCCTGGTGGTGACTGCGCCCGACCCGGCCGCGCAACTGGTGCAATTGGGCCAGGCCGAACTTGTCGGCGCGCTCGATGATGATGGTGTTGGCGCTCGGCACGTCGATGCCGGTCTCGATGATGGTCGAGGCAATCAGCACGTTGAAGCGCTTGTGGTAGAAGTCGCTCATCACCTGTTCGAGCTCACGTTCGCGCATCTGCCCATGGCCGATGCCGATGCGAGCTTCCGGCACCAGCTCGGCCAGGTCGGCGGCGCATTTCTCGATGGTCTTCACGTCGTTGTGCAGGTAATAGACCTGGCCACCACGCAGCAACTCACGCAGCAAGGCTTCCTTGATCGTGCTTTTGTTCTGCTCCATGACGAAGGTGCGCACCGACAGGCGCCGGGCCGGCGGTGTGGCGATGATCGACAGGTCGCGCATGCCCGACACCGCCATGTTCAGCGTGCGCGGGATCGGCGTGGCGGTCAGGGTCAGGATGTCGACTTCGCTGCGCAGGGCCTTGAGTTGTTCTTTCTGGCGCACCCCGAAGCGGTGCTCTTCGTCGATGATCACCAATCCCAGGTTTTTGATCTTCACGTCGTCTTGCAGCAATTTGTGCGTGCCGATGACGATGTCGATCTTGCCCTCGGCCAGGTCGGCGACGGCGGCGTTGACTTCCTTGGTGGATTTGAAGCGACTCATCACCTCCACGGTCACCGGCCAGTCGGCGAAACGGTCGCGGAAACTGTTGTAGTGCTGCTGGGCGAGCAGGGTGGTCGGCACCAGGATCGCCACCTGCTTGCCGCCGTGCACGGCAATGAACGCGGCGCGCATCGCCACTTCGGTCTTGCCGAACCCCACGTCGCCGCATACCAGTCGGTCCATCGGCTTGGGCGCGAGCATGTCGGCGCGCACGGCTTCGATGGTGGTTTGCTGGTCGACGGTTTCTTCGAACGGGAAACCGGCGCTGAAGGTTTCGTAGTCGGCTTTCGGGTCGGCGAAGGCGTAACCCTCGCGGGCGGCGCGGCGAGCGTAGATGTCCAGCAGCTCGGCGGCCACGTCGCGCACCTGTTCGGCGGCCTTGCGCTTGGCTTTCTGCCAGGTTTCCGAGCCCAGGCGATGCAGCGGGGCCAAGGCGTCGTCGCTGCCGGTGTAGCGGGCGATCAGGTGCAGGTTCGCCACTGGCACGTAGAGCTTGGCGCCCTCGGCGTATTCCAGTGTGAGGAATTCGGCCGCCTGGTGGTCGATCTCCAGGGTCGCCAGGCCCAGGTAGCGGCCCACACCGTGGTCGATGTGCACCACCGGCGCGCCTTCGCGCAGCTCGGTGAGGTTCTTGATCACCGCATCGTTGGCGGCGTCGGCGCGTTTCTCACGACGGCGGCGCTGCATGACACGTTGGCCGAACAGCGGGCTCTCGGCCACCAATGCCAGGGCCGGGTCATCAAGTACAAGGCCGTCGTTCAATGGCGCGATGGTAATCGCCAGGCGATCCTTGCCGGCGACGAAGTCCGGCCAGTTGTCCACCGTCTTCGGCCGTAGTTTCAGGCGCTCAAGCAACTCCAGCAGCACTTCGCGACGACCTGCGGATTCCGCGGTGAACAATACGCGGCCGGGGAACGTGTCGAGAAAACCAGCCAGCGCCGCCAAGGGTTGCGTGGCCTTGGCTTCGATCGCCAGGTCTGGCAAGGGGCTGGCCGCAAAGCGTTCACGCCCGACCCCGGTCTCCACGTCCTGCTGGCTCGCCACCACTCGTGGCCAGCTCTTGAGGCGGGCGAAGCAGTCTTCCACCGGCAAGAACAGTTCGGCCGGTGGCAATAAAGGACGGGAAGGATCGACGCGACGCTCTTCGTAGCGGTTGCGCACGTCGTTCCAGAAGTTTTCCGCAGCCTGTTCGATGCCCGGCAAGGAAAACACTTGGGTGTCCTGGGGCAGGTAATCGAACAGAGTGGACGTCTCTTCGAAAAACAGTGGCAGGTAGTACTCGATACCGGCGGGAGTAATCCCGCTGCTCAGGTCCTGAAAGATCGGGCAGCGGCGGAAATCCACATCGAAACGCTCACGAAAGCGCGCCTTGAAGCGGGTCACGGCGTCTTTTTGCAGTGGGAATTCCTTGGCCGGCAACAGGCGGACCGACTGTACTTTGTCGATAGAACGCTGATTTTCCGGGTCGAAGGTGCGCAGTGTCTCGATTTCGTCATCGAACAGGTCGATGCGATACGGCAGTTTGCTGCCCATCGGGAACAGGTCGATCAGGGCGCCGCGTACCGCGAACTCGCCGTGCTCGTACACGGTGTCGACGCAACGATAGCCGCTGGCCTCCAGGCGGGTGCGCATCTGTTCGACGTCGAGCTTCTGGCCGATGTCCAGCACCAGGCTGCTGCCGAGCAGGAATTGGGTCGGAGCCAGGCGATGTAGGGCTGTGGTGATCGGCACTACCAAAACGCCATGACTGAGCTCCGGCAGCCGATAAAGGCTGGCGATTCGCTGGGAAATGATGTCCTGGTGAGGTGAAAACAGATCGTAAGGCAGGGTTTCCCAGTCCGGAAAATGCAGCACGGGCAAATCCGGGGCGAAGAAACTCAGCTCCTGTTCCAGCCGCTCGGCGCTTTGGCTGTCGGCGGTCAGCAGCAGGGTGAAACGCTTTGCAGCGCTGGCAGCCTCGGCAATGGCCAGGCTCAGGGCGGCACCGGGCAGGTTGCCCCAGTGCTGTTTACCTGCCGCGGCAGGGAGTAGCGGAAGACGCAGAACGGGCACGGAAGGTTGAGCTCCAGCGTTGCGACAAAGTCGACAATTGTAGCGGGGGAAGGGGGCGGCTGTCAGTCGCAGACTACCGTGACAGACAGGAAAACCACGGTGCGACAGGCGCGCATTGCTCCGCAGTGGACTCGGCGGCATAATGTAGCCCCTTTTTTCAGTCCCTACATGTGGAAGGTTCCCGTGACTCAGAAGCCCGACCAGTGTCTTGGTGAATGGATCGATCGTGAAGCACTCGCAGAAGCGATGATCCCTCTCATCGGTCAGCTCTACCGCAATAACAACGTGGTGAGCTCGATCTATGGCCGCAGCCTGATCAACCAGTCTGTCATCGCGATTCTCAAAGCACATCGCTTTGCCCGCCACCGTCAGTCCGACGACAGCGAATTGTCCGTCCACGAAACTTTCCCCCTGCTCAAGGCGATGAGCGAGCTCAAGCTCGGTGCCGCTTCGGTGGATCTGGGCAAGCTGGCCGTCAAGTACAAGGCCCAGGGTAATGGTCGCACGGCCGAGCAGTTCGTTCGCGAAGAACTCGCCGATGTGGTCGGTCAGCAGAACGTTTCGGCCCGTAAAGGCACTGACGTCGTGCTGTACGGCTTCGGTCGTATCGGTCGTCTGCTGGCGCGCATCCTGATCGAGAAAACCGGTGGTGGCGACGGCCTGCGCCTGCGCGCCATCGTGGTGCGCAAAGGCGCCGAGAATGACCTGGTCAAACGCGCCAGCCTGCTGCGTCGCGATTCGGTCCACGGCTCGTTCAACGGCACCATCATCATCGACGAAGAAAACAACACCATCCTCGCCAACGGCAACCTGATCCAGGTGATCTACGCGAAGAACCCGACCGAGGTGGATTACACCCAGTACGGTATCAAGGACGCCCTGCTGGTGGACAACACTGGCGTATGGCGTGATGCCGAAGGCCTGGGCCAGCACCTGTCCTGCCCGGGTATCGACCGCGTTGTCCTGACCGCGCCTGGCAAGGGCAAGCTGAAGAACATCGTTCACGGTATCAACCACGGCGAAATCACCGCTGACGACAAGATTGTCTCCGCCGCTTCCTGCACCACCAACGCCATCGTGCCGGTGCTCAAGGCTGTGAACGACAAGTTCGGCATCGTCAACGGTCACGTTGAAACGGTTCACTCGTACACCAACGACCAGAACCTGATCGACAACTTCCACAAGGGCGACCGCCGTGGCCGCAGCGCCGCGCTGAACATGGTGATCACCGAGACCGGTGCCGCCACCGCCGCTGCCAAGGCCCTACCTGAGTTGGCGGGCAAGCTGACGGGTAACGCGATCCGTGTGCCGACGCCAAACGTGTCGATGGCTATCCTCAACCTGAACCTTGAGAAAGCCACCACCCGCGAAGAGATGAACGAGTACCTGCGCTACATGGCGCTGCACTCCGACCTGCACAAGCAGATCGACTTCGTTAACTCGCAGGAAGTGGTTTCCACTGACTTCGTGGGCTCGCGTCACGCCGGTGTGGTCGATGCTGAAGCCACCATCTGCAACGATAACCGCGTTGTGTTGTACGTCTGGTACGACAACGAATTCGGTTACAGCTGCCAGGTGGTTCGCGTGATGGAAGACATGGCCGGTGTAAACCCGCCAGCATTCCCACGCTAAGCTTTAGCCGCAAATGAAAAACGCCCCGACTTGTCGGGGCGTTTTTTTGTCTGGGTTTTTGTGGTGACTGGGTGGGCCTTATCGCGAGCAAGCTCGCTCCCACAGGGTATGCGCGGTCAACTGTGGGAGCGAGCTTGCTCGCGATAGCGATCTATCAAGCGCCGCCGACCACCGAGGCCTGTGCTGTACGCAGCGCATGTCGATTACCCTTGAACAGCACCAAGGTCGCAATCAACCCCAGCACCGCTGCGCCACTGAGCCAGATCCCCGGCGCTGCCTTGTTATCCAATACATGAATCAGGTAAGTGCAGGCCGCCGGGGTAAATCCACCAAAGGTCGCCGTCGCCAGGCTGTAGGCCAGGGAGAAGCCGGTGGTGCGCACTTCGACCGGCATGATTTCCGTCAAGGCCACCACCATGGCACCGTTGTACGATCCATACAGGAACGATAGCCACAGTTCGACGATCAGCAGATGGCTGAAGCTGGGGTTCATCACCAGCCAGGACAGTGCCGGATACGCGGTGAGGATTGCCAGGATAGTTGCGCCGAGGAGTAAGGGCTTGCGTCCGATTTTGTCGGAAAATGCCCCCATCACCGGCAGCCAGAAAAAGTTCGACAAGCCGATGCACACTGTGACCAGCAACGCGTCCAGGTCCGACAGGTTCAACTCGGCCTTGCCGAAGGTCGGCGTGTATGCGGTGATCAGGTAGAACGACACCGTGGTCATCACCACCAGCGCCATGCCAGCCAAGACGATGCCAAAGTTCTGACCGATGGAACGGACAATTTCCGACAGGGTAGGGCGATGTTTTCTTGCCTGGAATTCAGGTGTTTCCTCTAATGAACGACGGATCACGAATATCGCCGGCACGATCATGCAACCCACCAGGAACGGTACGCGCCAGCCCCAGTCGCCCATCTCCTGAGGACTCAGCCAGTGATTGAGGCCCACCCCCAGCAGGCCGGCAAATACCACGGCGGCCTGTTGGCTGGCCGATTGCCAACTGACAAAGAAACCCTTGCGTCCCGGCGTGGAAATTTCCGCCAGGTACACCGAAACACCGCCCAGCTCCACACCGGCGGAGAAGCCTTGCAGCAGCCGACCCAGCAGCACCAGCAGTGGTGCGGCCACGCCCAGGCTGGCGTAGCCCGGCACGCAGGCGATCAGTATGGTGCCCATGGCCATCAGCGCCAGGGTAATGATCAAGCCTTTGCGGCGACCGTGACGGTCGATGTAGGCACCGAGGAAAATCGCCCCCAGGGGGCGCATCAGGAACCCGGCACCGAACGTGGCCAGGGACAACATCAGCGAGGCGAAAGCACTGTCGGTGGGGAAGAACGTCTTGGCGATGGCCGTGGCGTAGAAGCCATAGACCATGAAGTCGAACATCTCCAGGAAGTTGCCGCTGACAACGCGAAAGATCGCCTTGCCGTTGCTCGTGGTGGAAGGCATAGGTAGGTACTCACTCTGACAATCTTGTATGAAAGCGCTGCACTTTCTGTGGGAGCGAGCCTGTTCACGATAGCGTCGGATCAATCGGCATAGCGATTGGCTGACGCGCCGCCATCGTGAGCAGGCTCGCTCCCACAGTTTTTTGTGTCTGGACTGACTGGCGCTGAAGCCCATAATGGCTGGCGCGGTTTTGAGGGGAGATGAAGATTTGTTAACTGGACGATGGATTGCGCTTGTGGTGCTGGTCAGTGTGTTGTCCGGATGTGGCAACGACGGCACCCTGGAGCGCTTCGACGGTCCGACCATGGGCAGTCACTATTCGATTCAGTACGTCAGGCATTCCGCTACACCTGGACCGAAAGCGGTACAGATCGAGGTGGAAAGCATCCTCGCCGACGTGGATCGGCAATTCTCGACCTATCGCAGCGATTCGGACATTGAGCGTTTCAATGCGTTGCCGGCCAATAGCTGCCAGATCATGCCTGGCCCTGTTCTGGAATTGGTCCGTGTGGGTGAACAGTTGTCCTCACAAAGCGGCGGCTCCTTCGATCTGACGGTGGAGCCGCTATTGAACCTGTGGGGCTTCGGTCCCCAGTCCCGAGAAGAGAAAGTACCGACCGCAGAATCCCTGGCCCTGGCGCGCCAGCGCGTCGGGCACAGTCATTTGCGCATCGACGGCGACCGGTTGTGCAAGGACGCCGCAGTGGAGGTCGACTTCAACAGTATCGCCGCAGGCTATGCCGTCGACCGCATCGCCGCCAGGCTCCAGGGCTTGGGCATCGACAGCTACCTGGCCGAAGCCACTGGCGAGCTCAAGGCTGTCGGGCGCAAACCCGATGGTTCGGCCTGGCGCATTGCCCTGGAGGAGCCACGGGACGACCGGCAAGTGGCCGAGCGAGTCATCGAGGTCAATGGCTACGGGGTTTCGACGTCCGGTGATTACCGTCGTTATTTCGAGCAGGATGGCGTGCGCTATTCCCACGCCTTCGATGCGCGCACCGGTGCGCCGGTCCTACACAACCTGGCGTCAGTCACAGTGATTCATCCTTCGGCGTTGATGGCCGATGGACTATCGACGCTGTTGCTGATTCTCGGCCCTGAACGGGGTTGGGACTATGCCCAGGAACATGGCATCGGGGTATTTTTCGTGCTGCGTGATGGCGATCGGTATGTCACCCGTACCAACGATATGTTTGAACGGATGAGCAACGGAAAAAGCCAATGATGACAGTGTTACGAAAGCGTACCTGTGGCGAAATAGCGCAGGCAAAACTAGCCTCCGACGCGACCAAGGGGTAATGTGCGCGGCGTTGACGCTTCTATAGACTGTGGCCGGGCTCGTGAACCGGCCCCAAATTGTTCCTTCATGCCGCAAGCCGGCATGATTTAGCCGTCGGTGCCAAGTGAGGCGCCACGGCCTGTTCTGAGGAGTACGCATGGCTGTCTACAACTACGACGTGGTGGTACTGGGTTCCGGCCCGGCGGGTGAAGGCGCGGCAATGAACGCCGCCAAGGCTGGGCGCAAGGTGGCGATGGTCGACAGCCGTCGGCAGGTCGGCGGCAACTGCACTCACTTGGGCACCATCCCGTCCAAGGCCTTGCGTCACTCGGTCCGGCAGATCATGCAGTTCAACACCAACCCGATGTTCCGGGCCATCGGCGAGCCGCGCTGGTTCTCCTTCCCGGACGTGCTCAAGAGCGCCGAGAAGGTGATCTCCAAGCAGGTCGCCTCGCGCACTGGCTACTACGCCCGCAATCGCGTTGACGTGTTCTTTGGCACTGGCAGCTTTGCCGATGAGCAGACCGTCGAAGTGGTCTGCGGCAACGGCGTGGTCGAGAAACTGGTAGCCAAGCACATCATCATCGCTACCGGCTCGCGCCCGTATCGCCCGGCTGACATCGATTTCAACCACGCCCGTATCTACGATAGCGACACCATCCTGAGCCTGGGCCACACCCCGCGCAAACTCATCGTCTACGGCGCTGGCGTGATCGGTTGCGAATACGCCTCGATCTTCAGCGGCTTGGGTGTGCTGGTGGAACTGGTGGATAACCGCGGCCAGTTGCTGAGCTTCCTGGACTCGGAAATTTCCCAGGCCCTGAGTTATCACTTCAGCAACAACAACATCACGGTTCGCCACAACGAAGACTACGACCGCGTCGAAGGTGTGGACAACGGCGTGATCCTGCACCTCAAGTCCGGCAAGAAGATCAAGGCCGACGCCTTGCTCTGGTGCAACGGCCGCACGGGCAACACTGACGCCCTGGGCCTGGAAAACATCGGCGTGAAGGTCAACAGTCGTGGCCAGATCGAAGTCGACGAGAACTACCGCACTTGCGTGCCGAACATCTACGGTGCCGGTGATGTGATTGGCTGGCCGAGCTTGGCCAGTGCCGCACACGACCAGGGCCGTTCGGCCGCCGGCAGCATCGTCGATAATGGCAGCTGGCGTTTCGTCAATGACGTGCCAACCGGTATCTACACCATTCCGGAGATCAGCTCGATCGGTAAGAACGAGCAGGAACTGACCCAGGCCAAGGTGCCTTATGAAGTGGGCAAGGCCTTCTTCAAGAGCATGGCGCGGGCACAGATCGCCGGTGAGCCGCAAGGCATGCTGAAGATCCTGTTCCACCGCGAGACCCTGGAGGTGCTGGGTGTGCACTGCTTCGGCTACCAGGCCTCGGAGATCGTTCACATTGGCCAGGCGATCATGAACCAGCCGGGTGAGTTGAACACGCTGAAGTACTTCGTCAACACCACGTTCAACTACCCGACCATGGCCGAGGCCTATCGGGTAGCGGCCTATGACGGGCTCAACCGGCTTTTTTGAGCGGCTCCGGCCGGTGGCCTGAGCCGGCCGGGGAGACCGATTTCAGCAATTCTCGAGCGTGGCAGTGGCCAAACCGGGAAAGTCTGTAATCAGGCTGTCAGCGCCAAAGTCGGCGAGCCTGCGCATCAGCGCGGGCTCGTTGACGGTCCACACCGACACATGCAGCCCCTGGCGCTGGGCCTTGACCAGGCGTTCGGGTGTGCACAGCGTCCAGTTCAGCGCCAGAATCTCACAGCCATAGCTCTGGGCCACCTTCAGCGGGTCGAGCCAGGCGTATTCGGCCACCAGACCGCGTGAGATGTCCGGCGTCAGGTCCAGGGCCGCCTTGAGCACTTCCCTGGAGCTGGAAGTGATGGTGATTCTGTCCAGCAGCCCGAAACGCTGGGCCATTTCACGGATCCCCAGTACGGTGGCTGCGGCACGGGTACGTGAAGCGCTTTTGACTTCCAGTTGCCAGTGCTCGAAATCACACTTTTCGAACAGCTCTTCCAGGCGTGGGATCGGGCACGGCTTGATCCAGCCCGGGCCGCCCTTGCGCGCATCGTAGGTCACCAGTTCGGCGGCGGTGTGCTCGACCACCTTGCCCCGGCGATCGGTGGTGCGCTTGAGGGTCGGGTCGTGGATCACCATCAACTCGCCGTCCATGGACAGGTGCAGGTCCAACTCGCAACGGCGCACGCCGTGCTTGAGGCACTCCTGAAAGCCGGTCAGGGTGTTTTCCGGTGCTTCGCCCTTGGCGCCGCGGTGGCCATAAATGAGGGTCACGGTTCTTCCTTATTGATACCTGATTCGTTCTGTTCCCGGGCCAGGCGACGTTCTTGCGCCTGTTTCTGCAGGATGTAGCGGGCCAGTAGCTGACGCTGGGCGTCGGTCGGGCGCTCGAACTCGGTGCCCACGTCGCAGCCGTCGCCCTTGGGATCGCAGTGGGTGACACGTGCCCGAAGCAGCAAGCCCAGGGCTTGCGGCATCAGCACCAGCTTGATCGACAGGTGCGCGCCCACAGCGATAGGGGTGGGGGACTGGAAGTCGATGCCGCCTTCGGAAATGATCACCGGTTGCGGTTTGCCGATTTCACCGAGCACCGTGAGGGCAATGACCTGGCTGAGCAGGTCGATGCGTTTGTTCATCGCCTTGAGGTACGCCGCGATGCTGCGTTCGCGCTCGCTGATCTGGCGCAGCAGGTGCTGTGACTCGAATTCGCTCAGGTGCAGTTCACTGAGCAGATTGAACAGTGGAGAAGCATCCTGCAACACTTCCTGGCCAGCAGCTTCAGGAATGGAGAGGGGCCGAATTTCCAGTGCGATCGTGTCCTCGATACGGTAGTATTCGCGGCGATCTTCTTCATCTAATGTCGACATGGCGAACCCATGGTAGCGGCGGTGGTCTGAGTGTAAAGCTGGTTTGTGACCCCCGCCACAAGGACGTTCCTTTTCCCTCCGAACAAGCCCCGACATGTTCAGACCTCTCTTCGTATTTATCGGCACGCGTTATACCCGTGCAAAACGTCGCAATCATTTTGTATCGTTCATTTCCCTGACTTCCATCATCGGACTGGCCCTTGGCGTGGTCGTGATGATCGTCGTGCTTTCGGTGATGAACGGCTTCGATCATGAGATGCGCACCCGCGTGCTGGGCATGGTGCCCCACGCGACCCTCGAATCCGGCGAAGCCATCAGCGACTGGCCGAGCCTGGCCGCCAAGGTCAAGCAGAACCCGCAGGTGCTGGCCGTTGCGCCGTTCACCCAGATGCAGGGGCTGCTGACCAACAACGGCAAGGTTTCCAAGGTCTTGCTCAATGGCATCGATCCTGCGCTCGAGCGGCAGGTGTCGATCATCGACAACTTCATGCAGCAGGGAAAACTCGATGACTTGACGCCAGGCAGCTTCGGCATCGTCATCGGTGACAAGGCCGCGGCCAAGCTCGGCGTGGCCATCGGTGACAAGCTGACCTTCGTTGCCCCGGAAGTCACCGTGACCCCGGGCGGCATGTTTCCGCGCATGAAACGCTTTACCGTGGTCGGCATTTTTCATGTCGGTGCCGGCGAGCTGGACGGTTACCTGGGCGTCACCAACCTCCAGGACCTGGCGCGGCTGCATCGCTGGAAGCCGGATCAGGTCCAAGGCCTGCGGTTGAAGTTCGACGACCTGTTCCAGGCACCGCGCGTCGCCTGGACCCTCGCCCAGCAGCTCGGCGAAGACCGCTACTACGCCCGGGACTGGACCCGTACCCACGGCAACCTGTACCAGGCGATCCGTATGGAAAAAGCCATGATTGGCCTGCTGCTGTTGCTGATCGTCGCCGTCGCGGCGTTCAACATCATCTCCACGCTGGTGATGGTGGTGAACGACAAGAAAGGCGACATCGCCATCTTGCGCACCCTCGGTGCCACGCCGGGGCAGATCATGCGGATCTTCATGGTCCAGGGCACGGTCATTGGTGTGATCGGTACGTTCGTCGGCGCCTTGGTCGGGATGTTCGCCGCGCTGAACGTCAGCGCTGCGATTGCCGCTCTCGAAGGCCTGATCGGGCACAAGTTTCTCAACGCCGACGTGTATTTCATCGACTACCTGCCGTCGCAATTGCAGGCCGATGACGTGTTGATGGTCTGCGGCGCCGCGTTGGTCCTGAGTTTCCTCGCCACCCTGTATCCAGCCTGGCGTGCCGCGCGCACCCAGCCTGCGGAGGCGTTACGTTATGAGTGAGTCGGGCATGAGTGAAAAAGCTATCTTGAGTTGCCGCAACCTGGGCAAATCCTACGAGGAAGGCCCTGAGTCGGTGGTGGTGTTGTCGGGCCTGCAACTGGAGTTGCATCCTGGCGAGCGCGTGGCGATTGTCGGCACCTCGGGGTCAGGCAAGAGTACCTTGCTCAACCTGCTGGGTGGCCTCGATACACCGACCGCCGGCAGTGTCTGGCTGGCGGGCGAAGAACTGTCGGCACTGAATGAGAAGGCCCGCGGTCTGCTGCGCAACCGGTCCCTGGGCTTTGTGTACCAGTTCCACCACTTGCTGCCTGAGTTCACTGCACTGGAAAACGTCTGCATGCCGCTGTTGATCGGCCGCACCGCGATTCCTGAAGCCCGTCAGCGCGCCACGGCGTTGCTGGAGCGGGTAGGGCTGGGCCATCGCCTGGAGCACAAGCCGGCGGAACTGTCCGGTGGTGAGCGCCAGCGCGTGGCGATTGCCCGGGCCCTGGTGAACAAGCCTGGCTTGGTGATGCTCGACGAGCCGACCGGCAACCTCGACTCCCACACCGCCCAAGGCATCCAGGATTTGATGCTGGAACTCAGCACCTCGATGCGCACCGCGTTCCTGGTGGTGACCCACGATATGAACCTGGCCCGGCAGATGGACCGCGTCCTGCACTTGCAGGAAGGTTGCCTGACGCCCATCTGACCGACCGAAACCCGGCGCTTGCTACACGCGCCGGGTCTTTTATTTTTATACGGTGCCCCGCGAATGTTCAGACCGTTATCGATCTTTATCGGCACGCGCTATACCCGCGCCAAGCGCCGCAATCGCTTTGTTTCGTTCATCTCCATGACCTCGATGATCGGCCTCGCCCTGGGTGTGCTGGCGATGATCGTGGTGCTGTCGGTGATGAATGGCTTCCAGCGCGAAATGAGTTCGCGCATCCTCGGCATGGTGCCCCATGCCACTATCGTTGGCGTCAATCCGATCGACGATTGGCAGCCGGTGGCCGCCGCAGCGCTGAAAAACCCCGAAGTAACCGCCGCCGTCCCGTTCACCGAGATGGAAGGCATGCTTAGTCATAAGGGTTCGATGCAGCCGATCCAGATCAGCGGTGTCGACCCTGCCCAGGAAGGCAAGGTGTCCATCGTCGCCCAGCACATCGTCCAGGGGCGTCTCGATGCCTTGAAACCGGGCGAATTTGGCGTGGTGATCGGTGAAATCACTGCTCGACGCTTTCGTCTGAACGTCGGCGACAAAATCACCCTGATCGTGCCGGAAGTCAGCACCGCGCCGGGTGGTATCACCCCGCGGATGCAGCGACTGAATGTCGTGGGCGTGTTCAAGGTAGGCGCCGAGCTGGATGGCTCCATGGCCCTGATCCACCTTGCCGATGCCGCGCAGATGCAGCATTGGCAGCCTAACCAGGTGCAGAGCGTGCGCCTGGCGGTCAAAGACCTGTACGCGGCGCCGAAGGTTTCCGGTGACATTGCCACGAGCCTTGGCGCGAACTTCAAGGCCGATGACTGGACCCATACCCAGGGCAGCCTGTTCAGTGCCATGAAAATGGAAAAAACCATGATCGGTTTGCTGCTGTTGATGATCGTCGCGGTGGCGGCGTTCAACATCATCGCCACCCTGATCATGGTGGTGAACGACAAGGGCGCGGATATTGCGATCTTGCGTACCATTGGCGCCACGCCGCGGCAGATCATGGCAATCTTCATGGTTCAAGGCACGGTGATCGGTGTCGTCGGCACGCTGATCGGCGGCGTCCTGGGGGTGATTGCGGCATTGAATGTCAGTGATCTGGTGGGCTGGCTGGAGAGAGTGAGCGGCCAGCACATCTTCAGTTCCGACGTGTACTTCGTCAGCAACCTGCCGTCGGAGCTTCAGCGCGGCGATGTGCTGCTGATCTGTTCCGCTGGCTTCATCCTGAGTTTCCTCGCCACCGTCTATCCGGCGTGGCGTGCGGCGAAGATCGAGCCGGCGCAGGCGTTGCGTTATTCCTGAGCAACTACACAATGGGTTTGCTGAGCCACTGCAAGCTCTCTGGCAAGTGGCGATTGCCCCTGTGGCGAGGGAGCTTGCTTCCTCGCCACAGGGGCTTGTGTCGCCTTAATCCCCCTTCGGCAACTCGATCAGGAACCGCGTCCAGCCATCGGCCGAGTCACAGCGAATCTGGCCGCCATGGGCGCGGATGATCGAGCGAGTGATGGCCAGCCCCAACCCGGCGTGTTCGCTGCTGCCCTCCTGGCGGGCTGGGTCGGCGCGGTAGAAACGGTTGAACAGGCGCGGCAACAAGTCTGCCGGAATCCCTTCGCCACTGTTTTCCACGCTTACGCTCACCATGTGAGCCTCATCGACAATTCGTACCCACACTTCGCCGCCAATGGGGGTGAAGCGCAAGGCGTTGTCCAGCAGGTTGGAGAGCGCCCGACGCAACATGTTGCGGTCACCCTCGATGCGACCGTCGCCCTCGCGGCTCAAACGGACATTGGCGTCTTCGGCCAGGGGGGCGAAGAAGTCCAGCAGCACGTCCACTTCCTTGGCCAATTGCAGCGGCTCGCGGTTGGGCGTCAACAAGCCATGGTCGGCCTTGGCCAGGTACAGCATGTCGTTGACCAGTTGTGCCATCCATTGCAGTTCTTCGAGATTGCTGTGCAGCGCCTCGCGATAATCCTCTAGCGAACGCTCGCGGGTGAGGGTGACCTGGGTGTGGGTCAGCAGGTTCGACAGCGGTGTGCGCAGCTCATGGGCGATGTCGGCGGAGAACGCCGAGAGTCGTTGAAACGCATCGTCGAGACGTCCGAGCATGGCGTTGATGCTGTGGGCCAATTCCGCCAGCTCTGCGGGCATTTGCTCTTCAGGTAGTCGGGCGTTGAGGGAGCGGGCCGAGACATTGCTGGCAATGGCGCCCATGCGTCGCAGGGGGCGCAGCGCGCGGCGGGCGGCCCAGGCGCCGAGCAGGGCGGTGGCCAGGGCCGAGAGGCCGACGGTCAGCCAGATCAGGTGCTGCATGCGTTGCAGGAAGTGTTGGTGGTGGGTGATGTCCAGCAGCAGCGTCAGTTGCGGCGAATTGGGCTGGTCGGGATACAGCGGTGCGTTCAACACGCGGTAATCGGTGTCGCCATCGCTGAGGGTCGACAGACCGGCTCGCTCCGGCAATTGCGCCGGAATCCGAATCGAACTGTCATACCAGCGCGCCCCATCGCTGCCTTTGATGCGCAAGGCCAGGTCGGCTTGACGGCTCAGTTCATCTTCCAGGCGGATCTGGGTCTGTTCGGCGTCGAGATCCTGCAGGGCACGGCGCAGGCCGATCAGCTTGCCTTCCAGCAGTTGCTGGTCCAGCTCGACAAAATGAGCTTCGCTGCCGCGGCTGAACAACACCCCGGCAAACAACGACACCACGGCGGTGCAGGCGGCGAATAGCAGCGCCAGGCGGCTGCTCAGCGACCACTGGCCCCTCACAGGCTGCGCTCTTCAAGGACATACCCCATGCCCCGCACGGTGTGGATCAGCTTGCTGGGGAAGTCATCGTCAATCTTGATTCGCAGGCGCCGTATCGCGACTTCGATGACATTGGTATCGCTGTCGAAATTCATGTCCCAGACCTGGGAGGCGATCAGGGATTTGGGCAGTACTTCGCCCTGGCGACGCAGGAGCATTTCCAACAAGGCGAACTCCTTGGCGGTGAGGTCGATGCGCCTACCGCTGCGTTCAACGCGTCGGCGGATCAGGTCCAGGCGCAAGTCGGCCAGTTGCAGGCTGGTTTCCTGGGGCGTCGAGCTGCCCCGGCGCAACAGGCTTCGCACCCGCGCCAGCAATTCGGAAAAAGCGAAGGGTTTGACCAGGTAATCATCGGCACCCAGCTCCAGGCCATGCACCCGATCCTGGACCGCATCCCGTGCCGTGAGGAACAGCACCGGTGTATCCAGGCCGGCGCCACGTACGGCTTGCAGAATCTGCCAGCCATCGCGGCCGGGCAACATGACGTCGAGGATCAGTAACGCATATTCCCCGCTCAGGGCCAGTTGTTGGCCGGTGATGCCGTCGGCCACCAGGTCGGCATTGAACCCGGCTTCGCTCAGGCCCTGGCGCAGGTATTGGCCAGTCTTGGTTTGGTCTTCGACGATCAGCAATTTCATGGGCAGCTCAAGGCATGGTTTGAACGTGGGCGTTATACCGTGGCGGGCGGGGTCGTGGCGCAAGCTGACAAAGTTGTAATCAAGATGTCAGCCGACTGGCAGTTGCACACCGATAGAGTTCCCCACAAGCCGAATCTGATAGGAGTATGGACATGTTGATGGGAAACCGCTTGATCCTGGCCGCTTTTGCACTGGTGCTGAGTACGCCGACGTGGGCGTCGCCGGGCCATTTTGATTTCGGCCAGCCAGCACCGGCGGCCAAGGCAGGGCGTAGTATCGATGTGGTAATGGGGGACATGACGTTCGATCCCGCTGCGCTTGATATCAAGGCCGGGGAGACGGTTCGGTTCGTGCTGATCAATAAAGGGCAGTTGCTCCACGAATTCAATTTGGGCGACGCCGCGATGCACGTCGAGCATCAGCAGGAAATGCTCAAGATGCAACAGAGTGGACAACTGATGCCGATGGCGATGAAGCCGGGGATGGATCATGCTGCCATGGGACACGGCCAGGCCGACATGCGCCACGACGACCCCAATAGTGTGCTGGTGGAGCCGGGCAAGACCGCCGAGCTGACCTGGACATTCACCAAGGCCACGCGCCTGGAATTCGCCTGTAATGTCCCCGGCCATTACCAGGCCGGGATGAAGGGTGAGCTGACAGTCAGTCAGTAAGCACTCAAAGGCTGCGGCAAAGGCTGGTAGAATCGACTGATTCTTCAGTCAGGTTTCCGCCATGCATCCCGCAGCCGAACATTCGCCGCTGGGCAAATCCAGCGAATACATTGCCACGTACACGCCGTCACTGCTGTTCCCGATCCCGCGCACCGCGAAATGGGCGGAGCTGGGCCTTACGGCCGAGACCCTGCCGTACAAGGGCGTGGATTTCTGGAATTGTTTCGAACTGTCGTGGCTGTTGCCGTCCGGCAAGCCAGTGGTCGCCATCGGTGAATTCGCGATCCCGGCGGATTCGCCGAACATCATCGAATCCAAATCCTTCAAGCTGTACCTCAATTCCCTGAACCAGACCCCGTTCGCCGATATCGCGAGCCTGGAAGCGACCCTGCGCCAGGACTTGTCGACCGCCGCCGGCAAACCGGTGGGCGTGCGAATTCGCAGTCTCAAGGATGTGGAAAGCGAAGGCATCGTGGCGCTGCCGGGTACGTGCATCGACGATTTAGACATCAGCGTCGACTCTTACGCGCACCCGCGCCCGGAACTGCTGCGCTGCGATGATTCGCGCATTGTCGAGGAAAGCCTGCACAGCCATCTGCTCAAGTCCAACTGCCCGGTGACCAGCCAGCCGGACTGGGGCAGCGTGGCGGTGCAATATCGGGGTGCGGCCCTGGACCATGCCAGTTTGCTGGCCTATATCGTCAGTTTCCGCCAGCATTCGGATTTCCATGAGCAGTGCGTGGAGCGGATCTTTCTCGACTTGCAACGCTTGCTCAAGCCGGAGAAGTTGACGGTATATGCGCGGTATGTGCGCCGTGGCGGGTTGGACATCAACCCGTATCGCAGTACTGAAACGGTGCAGTTGCCAAATCACCGTTTGGTCCGCCAATGAGTGTCTAATGTGGGAGCGAGCAAGCTCGCCCACAAGGGATTGCATTTCAGATTGCCGACATTAAAAAGCCCCGCTATCGACAGCGGGGCTTTTCGCATCTGACGGGTTCAGATCCCCATATTGCCCAAGGCTTGCACGATATTGCGCAAGGTCCCGGCAAGGGTGGGGTGCTCCACTTCGAAGCGTTCGACAGCCAGGTTCACATTGTCGGCCAGGTTGTTGTCCGGTGTTTTGGTTTCCAGCTCAAGTTCAAATTCGATCTGTTTCATCAGCGCGTGCAGGTCTTCGCGCTCGACTTCGGAAAGTGGTGGATTCTGTTCCAATTGCTCGCGCAGGTTATTGAGCTGTTCTTGCAGTTCGCGGGCAGGCATTGGCGTACTCCCTTTATTGATAGGCACAGCCATGGACCGCGACGGCTGGTCAAAAGTCCATGGCTTGCCTTAAGAGTAATCCACCCTCACGCACCCTGCATGATCCCGGTCATGGCTTCTCGCCTTTGAGTCGACGCAGGCTGATATCCGCCAGGCAAGTGTCGAGTTCGCCCAGGTGATCGATGACCGAATGCACCCCGAGGCCGAACAATTGCACGGTGGCCTTGGCGCGCTTGGTTTCTCGCTCCTGTTGGCTCAGCGCCTGCCATTCATCTGGCGTCAGGCCACACAGCGAGCCGCAGGACGCCAGCCCGATCGTCCACAAACCGGCGTTGAGCCCCGACTGCAACAGCCTGGGTTCGCCACTGACCAACACGCAGCCGTCCAATTGCTGGACGTTCAGCGCCATCAAGGCCTGCCAGCAGGCATGCGGCGCCGGCCACGGATAATTTGTTGCTGGAAGTTGCGGCGGTTTGATCCACGTTGGCAACGAGGCTGCCAAGGTATGACTGACGGCGGGTGGCAATTCGTCGAGCCAGGCGCAGGGGATTTCCTGGTGCTGCAAGTGAAGCAAGCTTTCAACGGCGCCAGGCGTCGGCTGCGCATGCTCGAGCGGCGCAGCCCCAGGCTGGCGAATGCGTGCCCCGAAATCCACCAGGCATCCACTCAGGCCAAACAGTACGGCGGTCAGGCTCGGAGCGGGGAGGGGCAGGGTTTCGGCGCGGGGCATGGGAACGTCCTTGAAATAACCGGCAGCCTAACGTGCATCAGTGACAGTCCAGTGACAGTGACATGAAGGCGCCCGCTCGCGGAAACGTCCTACGGCTCGCTTCTTTTTTCGGTGCTGCCTATCCAAGCGTTCCGTCTTATACTAACCACCTTACCGCCTGGGCTCGGCGCCCTTGCCTGATTAATCCAAGGAGTTCTCCCTTATGCGCTGGAGCCATCGTCTAGCTCAGCTGTGTTTATCTACCAGCGTCCTGCTGGTTCCGTTCGCTGCCCAGGCCGCCACGGAAGAAGACCCTTGGGAAAGCATCAACCGTCCGATCTTTACCTTTAACGACACTCTTGATACCTATGCGCTCAAGCCATTGGCCCAGGGTTATCAGTATGTGACGCCGCAATTTCTCGAAGACGGCATCCATAATATGTTCCGCAACATCGGTGACGTGGGCAACCTGGCCAACAACGTGCTACAGGCCAAGCCGGCCGCCGCCGGAGTCGACACGGCTCGCTTGATCTTCAACACCACCTTCGGCTTGCTGGGCTTCTTCGATGTGGGCACCAAAATGGGCTTGCAGCGTAGCGATGAAGATTTTGGCCAGACCCTGGGCTATTGGGGCGTAGGCAGCGGTCCGTATGTGATGCTGCCAGTGTTGGGTCCAAGCACCGTGCGTGACGCGCCGGCCAAGCTGGTCGATGACTACACGGCCCCGTATCGCTATATCGATAACGTTTCGGTGCGTAACTCAATTCGCGGCCTGAACGTCGTCGATACCCGCGCCAGCCTGCTGTCGGCCGAGAAGATGGTGAGCGGCGACAAGTATGTCTTTATCCGCAACGCCTACCTGCAAAACCGCGAGTTCAAGGTCAAGGATGGCCAGGTTGAAGACGATTTCTGATTTCGTCTCGTAAATCCGGAAGGCGGCCCGAAAGGCCGCCTTCTGTGCTTTGGAGCGGGTTTGATCCTTCCATTGAGTTACGCTTTGCTCGGTTCTTATAACTCTCTGTACTTTGACAAATAAAGACGGCAAGCGGCTATCTGCCTGAGCTTGAAACGCCCCGCGGATGGGAGTACCGTCTGCGCCTTAGAAGGGCACCTCTGATGTAGCTGTGTGTAGGGCATAGGCCTGAAGCCGGTACGACAGAGAGGCTAGAAAGCGAATCCAGTAGTGCGTGCCAGGCCAATTGCCTCCGCCCGCTACGCCAACCTAATTCTGGCGCCGTTTGCCCACATGCCAAAAACCAGTGCCACGCTGCTGATAATCGATGATGACGAAGTGGTGCGAGCCAGCCTCGCGGCCTACTTGGAAGACAGTGGTTTCAGCGTCCTGCAGGCCAGCAATGGCCAACAGGGTCTTCAGGTATTCGAGCAAGACAAGCCCGACCTGGTCATCTGCGACCTGCGCATGCCGCAGATGGGCGGACTCGAACTCATTCGCCAGGTCACCGAGATCTCCTCGCAGACCCCGGTGATCGTGGTTTCGGGCGCGGGCGTGATGAACGACGCGGTCGAGGCGTTGCGCCTGGGTGCGGCGGATTACCTGATCAAGCCCCTGGAAGACCTGGCTGTGCTCGAGCACTCGGTGCGCCGGGCCTTGGACCGTTCGCGCCTGTTGGTGGAAAACCAGCGTTATCGCGAAAAGCTCGAAACCGCCAATCGCGAACTGGAAGCCAGCCTGAACCTGTTGCAGGAAGACCAGAACGCCGGGCGCCAGGTGCAGATGAACATGCTGCCGGTCAGCCCCTGGACTGTCGACGGTTTTCGTTTTGCCCACCAGATCATCCCGTCGTTGTACCTGTCGGGAGACTTCGTGGACTATTTCCGGGTCGATGAGCGACGAGTTGCGTTCTACTTGGCCGACGTTTCCGGTCATGGCGCTTCCTCGGCGTTCGTGACGGTGTTGTTGAAGTTCATGACCACGCGCCTGCTGTTCGAATCCAAGCGCAATGGCACATTGCCGGAGTTCAAGCCATCAGAAGTCCTTGGGCATATCAACCGAGGCCTGATCAGTTGTAAGCTGGGCAAACACGTCACAATGGTCGGTGGAGTCATCGACGAGGAGACGGGTTTGTTGACCTATAGCATCGGCGGTCACCTGCCGTTGCCTGTGTTGTACACGCCAGACAGTGTTCGTTACCTGGAAGGGCGTGGTTTGCCAGTGGGCCTGTTCAACGAGGCCACCTACGAAGACCACGTGCTGGAACTGCCACCGACATTCAGTTTGACGCTGATGTCTGATGGCATTTTGGACCTTTTGACGGAACCTACACTCAAAGAGAAAGAAGCGGCCTTGCCTGAACGGGTGAGCGCAGCGGGCGGCAGCCTGGAAGGCTTGCGTCAAGTGTTTGGATTAGCCACGCTCGGGGAGATGCCGGATGATATCGCCCTGTTAGTGTTGAGCAGGAACCTTTGATGAGTACTGGTAGAATCCAGTTCGCCGAGCAGGACGGCACCTTTGTCCTGAAGTTTGTCGGTGAAGTGCGCCTGACCCTGTGTTCGGCGTTGGATGCGACTATTGAGCGGATCTTCACAGCGCTGAATTTCAACGCCATCGTGATTGACCTGACCGAAACCCGTAGCATCGACAGCACTACGTTGGGCCTGCTGGCCAAGCTGTCGATCCTGTCGCGGCAGAAGGTCGGCTTGCTGCCGACCGTCGTCACCACCCACAACGACATTACCCGGCTGCTGCAGTCCATGGGCTTCGATCAGGTGTTCAACATCGTCGGCGATCCCGTGCCATGCCCTGAATGCCTGGACGACCTGCCTGACCAGGACCAGTCTGAAGAAGAAGTGCGGATCAAGGTGCTTGAAGCCCACAAGATCCTCATGGGGCTCAATGACTCCAATCGTGAAGCGTTTCATGACTTGGTGAATGCGCTGGAGCGGCCTTGAGCCTTGGGCTTTATGTAGGCTGCACCTGCCTCATCGCGAGCAAGCTCGCTCCCACAGGTCTTGTGGCGATCTCTTAATCGAGCCCAACCGACATCCCCTGTGGGAGTGAGCTTGCTCGCGATAGCGTTTGGCGAGCCGCCACATCGCTTAAGCCAAACCGCATAAAAAAGGGCGAACCCACCAAGGTTCGCCCTTTTCACATCCGTGAATCAGCTCAAAGCTTGGCTTGCAGCAACGCTTCCAGCTTCTCCTGGTCCCGGGCAAACTGACGAATACCTTCGGCCAGTTTCTCCGTCGCCATGGCGTCCTCGTTGGACAACCAGCGGAACTGCGCTTCATTGAGGTTCAAGCGTGCTTCCCCAGCTTGCCCTGGCGCCAGTTTGCGCTCCAGCTTGCCTTCGTCTGCGGCCAGTTTCTCCAGCAGTTCCGGGCTGACGGTCAAGCGGTCGCAGCCGGCCAGTTGTTCGATCTGGTTGAGGTTGCGGAAGCTCGCACCCATGACCACGGTCTTGTAGTCATTGGCCTTGTAGTAGTTGTAGATGCGCGTTACCGACTGCACGCCCGGGTCATCGGCGCCGGTGTAGTCGTTGCCATTGGCCTTCTTGTACCAGTCGTAGATTCGGCCCACGAACGGCGAAATCAGGAACACCCCGGCGTCGGCACAGGCCGCGGCCTGGGCGAAGGAGAACAGCAGGGTCAGGTTGCACTGGATGCCTTCACGCTCCAGCTTCTCGGCGGCGCGAATACCTTCCCAAGTGGAAGCAATCTTGATCAGCACGCGATCACGGCCAACGCCGGCCTTTTCGTACAGGTCGATCAGACGATGCGCACGCTTCAACATGGCTTCGGTATCGAACGACAGGCGCGCATCCACTTCAGTGGAAATACGCCCCGGAATGACCTTCAGGATCTCTTGTCCAACCGCCACGCCGAAACGGTCGCTGGCCAAGCCTACATCACCCTTGCAGTCCGCGACGCAGGCGTTCAGCAGCTCGGCATAGCCTTGGATGGCCGAAGCCTTGAGCAGCAGGGAAGGGTTGGTGGTGGCATCCACGGGTTTAACGCGGGCGATGGCTTCGAAGTCGCCGGTATCGGCCACTACGGTAGTGAATTTTTTGAGTTGTTCCAGCTTGGAAGTCATGGGCGTGCTCTGTCCTATGGGTCTGTTGACATTACCCGAGGGCTGGCAGCCACTCAAGGGTGTGAAGAGGTATCAACGGCCCCGGCGGCAACAACCTGAAAACGGCTGTTTGAAAGGCCGGAGCGGGTATCGGTAAATACGATGCCAAAACCGGCCGCAGGTTCAAAGCAACTGACAGTCAGCGCCCTTCCAGCAACTGCCCCGCCTGATCCAGCAACGCCAACGGGTCCTTGGTCTTGTGAATATCCACCGACAACAACTGCCGAAACCGCCGTGCTCCCGGAAAACCGGTGCCCAGGCCGAGTACGTGACGGGTGATGTGATGCATCGCGCCCCCGGCGGCCAGATGATTGGCGATATAAGGCCGCAACTGCGCCAGGGCTTCGGCCCGCGTAATGATCGGCGCGTTGCTGCCAAACAGTTGTTGATCCACCTCGGCCAGCAGATACGGATTGTGATATGCCTCACGGCCCAACATCACGCCATCGAAGGTCTGCAAATGCTCATGGCACGCCTCCAGCGTCTTGATCCCGCCGTTGAGCACGATCTCCAACTCCGGAAAATCCGCCTTCAACCGCGCGGCCACGTCATAACGCAGCGGCGGGATGTCCCGATTTTCCTTCGGCGACAACCCTTCCAGAATCGCAATCCGCGCATGCACGGTAAAACTCGTGCACCCGGCCTCACGCACCGTCCCGACGAATTCACACAACTGTTCATAACTGTCGCGCCCATTGATCCCGATCCGATGCTTGACCGTCACCGGAATCGACACCGCGTCACGCATGGCCTTCACACAATCGGCCACCAACCCCGGATGCCCCATCAGGCACGCGCCGATCATGTTGTTCTGCACCCGATCACTGGGGCAGCCGACGTTGAGGTTGACCTCGTCGTAGCCGTGCTCCTGGGCCATACGGGCGCAGGCGGCCAGGTCAGCGGGAACACTGCCGCCCAGTTGCAGGGCCAGCGGGTGTTCGGACTCGTGGTGGCGCAGGAAGCGTTCGTGGTCACCGTTGAGCAAGGCGCCGGTGGTGACCATTTCGGTGTAGAGCAGGGCGTTTTTGGAGAGGATGCGTAGGAAGTAGCGACAGTGGGCGTCGGTCCAATCCATCATCGGGGCAACGGAAAAGCGGCGGGAGAGCGGGGCAGTTTGTAGGGGCATTGGGAGTCTGATTCATCGGGGCGAATGGACGCAGTTTATCAGGGATGTTTGTCTGGTACTTGGCGGGCTCTCAAGCCTAGCCACTCAATCTTTGAGGACAACCAGGCACAGCGCATGCTCGGTCAGCGTTTCAACTCACAACTTGTGTTGACGATTTAATGTGGCTACGATAATTGCATGCAGATTACCTATGACCCAGCCAAAGACGCTCGCAACGTCGAAGAACGTGGACTTCCGTTTGCCCTCGTGCGGGACTTTGAATGGTCTACAGCATTGATCCTGGAAGATGATCGATTCGACTACGGCGAGTGTCGTTATCGGGCGATGGGGTACATAGGGGATCGGCTGCATGTCGTAGTGTTTACCCCACGGGGTGACGCGGTCCACGTCATCAGCTTTCGTAAAGCCAACAAACGGGAGGTCAAAAATTATGACCAAGAAACCTAGTCCTGAGAGGGTCGATACGGCAAATCCCGAATGGTCGACCGAAGACTTTGCCAAGGCCAAACCAGCCAGCGAGGTGCTTGTTGGGTTGTTTGGCAAAGCTCAGGCAAAGGAAATGCTCAAGCCAAAGCGTGGTCGCCCCAAGTCGGTGGCCACTAAAGAGCACGTCAATGTTCGTTTCGATGCTGACGTGCTGGAGAGATTCAGAGCTTCTGGTCCGGGCTGGCAAACACGGATGAACGCCGCCTTGGCCGATTGGCTCAAGACGCATACACCAGAAGAACTGAAGGCTTAGTCGCTAGATATCATTCCAAAAATAATTAGCCGCCGATAAGGCGGCTTTTTGTTGTCTGCTGATTGGATTTGTTTCGGTAAGGGTTATAAATAAGTTCGTCCCCCGGAGTCTGATCGCGCTGGCAGCTTGTCAGGCATATGCACGAAGCCTATCAATGCTTCGATGCCCCCGCTGTTCATGAGCGACAGAATGGATTACTCACTCACCGTGCTGATACGGGAGACTTTTCCATCGGCAAAATGAACACGGATACCTGAGCAGGTCGGCGCACTGCTGAAGCAAAGGTAGGTGGCAGTTTTTTCAGTGACCTGACCTTTTTCATTTCTCTGAAACCCAATTTTGGCTCGATTTAAACCATAGGCAGCATAGGCTAAGCATTCTGGATCGCCGATGCGTACGTCCTGCTGCTCCGCTCGCTGTGCTTGTGAGCTGGTGAGGGCCCCTGACGCAACAAGATGTTGTAATACCGCGGGTTCCTTGAACTTGTTATCCCATCGATAGCGCCCGCAACTGCTATATGCGTCCTCGTTGGTATTTTCAGTCCATCCACTATCGTATGCACTTGAAGGCTTGCTTACGCATGCTGCGACTTGGGTAAGGAACGCTAAGACCAAAATTTTATTCAGAGTTTTCATGCTTCGTTACACTCTCATGTGAAAAGAGCGACTATCTCCCATGCGCCAACATGAGGATGGTCACTGAGTCTGTAGTATCGTCCTGCGAGTCGAGCCAAGGTCCGTGCTTCGTGTACAAAGCGTGGGGGCCGCCTCATTCCCTTTTCCCTCCTCACGAACGCTACGCTGAAGCGTATATCGGCGGTGCCGCGCTTTACTTAATGGGAACCCATGCCTCCTCAGTTGAAGGCTGTCCAGATGCGCCCATTGGCGCGGTTGCTTTTCCAAGCTTTGAAGACGTGAGGGGGGCTAGCTTTAGCAGTGACCGGGAGGCGGTAGCTCATCTGATCAAACCCCTCGGCGGGTTCACCTACGGTGCCCTGTCTATGGATTGAGGATAAAGTGGTCTGGTGCCGGGCAAACCATGAAAATAGGAATTCGTTATGATTTTTCCAGATTCACGCATGTACCACACTACCGATGGGGTTGATCGTGAAAAGCTGAATCCCTGTCAGGTGGTGGTACGCGAGGAAGCAATGATCATCGAGTATGTCGACGAGTTTGGTAGCCGTGTGACCTATCAGGCTCGACAAATTGCTGAGGGGCAGTTCGAAATACGGCAAGAGATTGAGGAGGAGGACTATCTCTATACCGCGACACTGCAGCAGGAAGGAAGTGGCTTCTACGATGGTAGGTGGTTCCAGCGCTACGGGCACCAGCAAAAGCGAGGCTCATGGTCTATTGAGCTGGCTTGAGCATGCAGCTGCTCTGCGGGGCAGGGCGAAGTGATGTAGATCTCGTACCAGTTTCCGTACGACATACACATATGTTGGTTCGAAAAAGGGGGACTCTGCGTACAGAATTCGATTTTATCTTTGGAGGGGGCAGGACCATCGTAGATCGTACGATGGAACCTGCGGATGGTTACATCGTCGTCAGCGCTGCTGAACAACGTACCCGTATGCAAGCGGCTTTGCATTCGCGGCAAGGAGGTGATTCTCCTGTCGGAGAACCCAAAGTATCCACCGAGGTACGTGCTTGAGGGCGACGAGCTGGTGATCTGGGGCGTCATTACATGTAGTGTACGCAGCCATGTCTAAACCCCTCCAGTTTTTGCCTTGATCGACTGCAACAGCTTCTATGCCAGTTGCGAGCGCGTGTTTCGACCCGACCTGGCCCGTGTGCCCATTGTGGTGGTGTTTAGCAACAATGACGGCTGCGTGATCGCCCGCAGCTACGACGCCAAGCCCTATGTGAAGATGGGCGAGCCGTATTTCCAGATCAAGCACAAGTTGCATAAGCACGGCATCGTCCCGTTCTCGTCGAACTATGCGCTCTACGGCGACATGAGTGAGCGGGTCATGACACTCGTTGAATCAATGGTGCCCGCCGTCGAGGTCTACAGCATCGACGAAGCCTTTGCCGACATGACCGGCATTGATGGCCGGGATGCGCTTGGCAGGAAGATCCGCAGCCAGGTGCTTCGCTGCACAGGTATCCCGGTTGGGGTGGGGATCGCCCACACCAAAACCTTGGCAAAGCTGGCAAATCACACCGCCAAACGGCTCCAGGTGGAGACCGGCGGTGTGGTCGATATCTGCGACCCGTTCAAGCGTGACTGGGTTCTGCGCAACACCGACGTGTCCGAGGTCTGGGGCGTCGGTCGCAAGATGAAACTTCACCTGGACGCCATGGGCATCAAGACTGCAATGGACCTGGCGAAGGCCGACCCGTGGACGCTACGCAAGAAGTTCAGCGTGGTGATCGAGAAGACTGCCCGGGAGCTGGCCGGCACGCCGTGCCTGGAATTGGATGAACCGGACCCGCCGAAGCAGGAGATCTGCTGTAGTCGGATGTTTGGTAAGCGACTCACGGAGCTAGCTCCGATCAAGGAGGCGGTGGCCACCTACATGATGCGAGCCTCGGAAAAGCTCAGAGCGCAAAAGTCGCTGTGCAAGAAGATCCGCGTCAGCATCCGCACCGGCATGTTCAACCCGGAGGAGGCGAAGTATGCCAATGGCGTGCTGATTGACATGCCGTATCCAACGGACGATGTACGGCTGCTGACCAAGACGGCCGTGGACGCGCTCGACCGAGTGTTCCGACCAGGCTTCAAGTACAGCAAGGCTGAGATGCTGTTGATGAACCTCTGTCAGCAGGGGGAGTACACCGACGACCTGTTTGCCACCTCCCAGCCTGCAGATGCCACGAGACTGATGGCGGTGTTGGGCGAGATCAATGGGCGTTGGGGCAGGGGGACGCTCCGATCAGCTAGCGTACCCGTCAACCCAAACTGGGGAATGCGTCGGGAAATGATGAGTCGGAGCTTTACAACTAAGCTAGACCAGTTATGGACGGTTCGATGTGATTAACTTGTGGAAGTCAAGTATCTTACATTCTTAATACCAAACTTTTTACCCATGACATGCATGATTCGATAGCCCATGATGTCTGTTGTGGTGTTAGTTCCGGCCGGTCTTTACTACCGGCCCCGTGGCTGAAGGGATTTCGTATCTCTGTAAAAAAAGACTTAAGTGCATCTCGCTCCCATGAAGTTATAAAGGCTCCATTTTTTTCGCTGCTTAAGTTGTCTATATAGTTGTGAGCGCCTCGTTCTTTTCCATGAGTCCAGCATTTATGGTCAGATATGATTTTTATCGCGCTTTCTAATGCGCGAGCTGCGAAAAAGGCTGGGTCACGGCCATTGGCATCTCTTTGATCAAGTGCTTCTTTCATATCAGAGTCTACATTTTTCCAGATTGGTGCCGCCACTAAAGACCAAAATGCATTCTCAATATGTTGCTGGGTTAGCTCATCTGTTGAGGCTTGGATAAATCCATTATGATAGTTGAGTGGATAATTGGCTCTGAGGAAACGCTCGTTTAATTCATGTACAGCATCTTGAAAAGCTATATTTTCAGATCGGTTTATCGCTTTAAGTCCGTCTGACCTTTTTCCAGGAATCACCATCCCAAGAACGGTGGAACGTTGTGATTGCTGACGCTCGGCAGTAGCAATATCTTCTTCCAAGCGTAAGTTCATCAAACGAATCTGTTCATCACGGTGGCGAAAGGCGAGTTCAATAAAGCTGAGCCGCTCCTTCATGAATCGATCGGGAGAAAAATCAGTTTGATAAGGCATGCAGATAAAATCTCTACAAATTTTATTAATTGTCCATGTGCCAGTTGTTGTGTGCGGCTGTCCAAGTTGCATTGTCTGGTAAGAGTAATATTTTTGCGCAAGATCCTCCTTGCCAAGCTCTCTGCATAAACGGTCATGTATCAACGTATAAGAAGCTTTAGCGATGGGGTTTTCTTGTCCTTGAGTCCAGTAGGGGAAAAGCTGTTCTATTAGCTGTATGCATTGATTCAAAACGCGACGTTCAGTTTCTGTGAACTCTTTCCAAAGCGGCAAATTGGTATATCGGTCAGCAAAAATATCAGTAAGCATGGTGACACCAAGCTGAGAGGAAAAATTGAGCGTAGATCGTGCTAGGAGGTTATGCAAGCTGTAAATAGCTCGGGCTGATAAGGGGGCACCTAGATAACGTTATGATATGGGAAGCGGTCATGTAGCCTGAGAGGACCGGCTGCAAGACGATACTGGTTCGTCTTGATCATCTCTGACGGCGTAGCCACACTCATATTGTAGGTATTCTCCATCGGCATCGTATTCCTTGCCGCCTATAGTCATGCTTTGAGTAAATGAAGTCCTTGTACTAAGTGGAGACTCGCAAATTGGGCAGAGGAGGTCTGTCTCTTTCAGTAGTTGTAATTGAGAAGAGATATTAGATCTCAGGTCTAACAGTTCCCTGGTTTTTGATGAAAGCTCCCCCTTGTATTTTTCTCCATCTTGTTGAAGTCTGCGGATCTCCTCTAAAGCTATATGTACTCGCTTGTTTAAAGCGGACAAAAGGTTGTCGGCAAAACAATAGCGATCACAGATATATACAAAAAGTTTATGCCCCTCTAGGACGCATGTGGAAGTGCCATGCCGTACCCATGTTTCTCCGCTTGAGGAAAAGTACATTTCATTCGGCCTTCCTTTGGGTATAATAATCTCAACGACAAACTGGTCGGTTACCTCTGAGCCCGAACTTATTAATGGGTGGCTGACAATTTTAATTGAACTTTGCGGAAAGTTGGGGGAGATAGAGTGTATGGTGGCAGTTAATAGCCGCTGAAGTTCGTCTCTTTCGTCCCGATTTAGTTTTACGCCCTCGACAATTCCTTCGTCCGTTACTCCGAATAGAATTCGTCCACCATCAGAGTTAAGAAAGCCTATTAGATATTTTTTTAACTGTTGAGCAATGGTCTTGGCAGAGTTTTTGGAGTTGACGGATTTGAACTCCAATATTTCGGATTCCTCCTCCAAAAGCCTTTCTCGTAGTCTGAAGGCAAGTGGATTGAATCTTGAAAGAGTTTCGTCAAATTCATCTCCGATAGGGCAGTCATCGGGTTTATAATAGCCGGCCCGTATTAGTCTAGTAAAGTTCAACTCGAAAATTTCTTCGTTGTCATAAATTTCGCAAAGTAGGCGCTCGAAATGGAAGCCGTAAAGCCATATGTCTTCTGAAGGTAGTAGTAGTCCTGAGCTGGAGCCCTGTAAGAAATCTAAAAAATGAAGTTGGAAATTGTTTGTATTGAGGTGTTCCATGTAGTCATAAGAGTGGCTGTCTTGGGTTTTCCAGGCTTTAGCTAGATCTATGAGTTGTTCAAGAGAAAACGAGCAAGCATAGTCGAGAAATGGTTTGCACTGAGGTAAACAATGCTCGTCTAACTCAAGATATCCTTTTTTAAGGGTGGAGATTATGTCGTTATGCACTTGGTCTAGAGAGTATCCAAGCGCCTCTAATCTACGGCGTAATTCTCGGACGGAGATTTCGTAAGCTCGAAAGAATGAATTATCCGATAGGTCGCCAATAGCAACAAGATCAGCAGTATTGAAAAGGCTAGCATATTTGTCGTCTACGCGCTTGGCTGTACCACCCAGGTACGTTCCACCAATGCTTACTTCGCTCTCGGTTGCCATTCAGCTCCCCTGCTATATCTAAGGTAAGTGTAAGTAGTCTAGTTTCTCCCAGGAAGTATAAACTCATGCCCTGTGAGCTCAGACGAAATTTCATCTACGAATTGAGCGGATGCCGAAGAAATGAACTCCGAAAGGAGCCAGTTATGCTGGCAATCGAAGTGTCTCGAAAGTTTGTCGGGCTCATACCTGGCCATCTCGGATAATTTATGCATAGCAGCAAATGCAATAGTCATAGAACTTCTTTGAATAAGTCCGGAAATATTTCCCCCTCGTTTGAGGTACCAAAAACTTTGAGCTCCGTTTATATAGTAGATTTTTTTTCTAAGTTTAGTATGGTATGTTTTATACCTCGCTAGGTTTTGGGGTACCTGTTTTGCTTTCCATTTGAATCTGTCGGTTGAGCGGATTGTGAATGAGTCTTCTATGCTTATATCTCTTTCAAATTTTATGGGTAGCTTGTTTGTTGTGTGGTTCGTTGCATATTGATCTGTGATTCTAGCACTAAACCATGCTTCATCAGTTTTTGCTGATTTAACGATTTTTGGTTCTTTTAAGGGTATGAATAGTTCTGTGTCAGAACTAAAAGTCAAGGTGAATGCTCGGTGGATCCCAGGAAGGTTATAAAGCAGATCTTTCAATGTGTAGGTGTCTTGGACTGCCGGCTCGCCTAAATGTCGGCATAGTGCGGGGAGAATTCCAGAAGTTTTGAACTTCACCTGTTCGTTACTCAGTGACGTGTGTCCTTTTTTTGTATAGCCGGATACGCCGTGTTCATCACTGAATTGGACTCCTTTTGCGAGTAGTAGAGTTTTTGTTGCGTTCAGGAAGCAATAGTAAGCAGTAAGAGGAGCTGATGTTTTAGGAAGCATTTTTGTAGCGTCGTAGAAGCTTCTTGCTTGGCTCCAGAAAAAACGAGCATCTTTTTTTCCGGCTCGTTTTAGCCAAAGATCCACATAATCCCAGGTACTTGTGACAAGCACGGTTTTTTCATTGAAGTGGGGGGTTGTTACTGATTTGTGAATAGTCAGATTCTTGTTTTTATATTTTATATCTCGATGTGTCATTGCAGTCCCTTATAAAAGTACGTGCCTAACCCTTTCCTAAGCATAGGGCTGCAAGCGAGATATGGCAATTTGACATTCTGGAGATGTTTTGGAGGTGATTGTCGCTAATCAGTATTTAGCATGATCAGGGGCGTACGCCTTGATGGATGAAAAGCTTTGGAAGATAGACGGTAGAAGGCTTGGCTAAGCTAACGGGCGCGGAGTCGTGGCAATTTCCGTGCCAGTCGTTGTGATCTATCGAAAAATCAGGTTATCTCCGAGCGCCAAATCAGAACCTATCCTGCCGAACGGTGTGATTCTCCTCAGCGGCGCACTGATTAAGGAAGCCAAATCGGGTTTGCTGAATACTTGCTACAAGAGAGACTTAGAGAGCGCTTGTAAGCAAGCAGAGCGGGAGGCACAGTGGTTAATCCGTCCAATCCATCATCGGGGCAACGGAGAAGCGTCGAGAGATGGGCTGAGGTGGAATTTTTTGTAGAGGCATGGGAGATCTGGGATGCAAATTGCGGAGGGGGCACAGTTTATCAGGTATGGGATGGAGTGAACGCGACTGATCTCGCGTCGGGGGGCAAAATAACAAACTGGGCCTTACGTCACTGGCTCATGCTTAAGCTAATAATGGTTTCGGTTTGAATTTCTACCAGGCTTAACGCACCATCAGAAAATGAGCAGCCGGTGTCGATATAGACAACATTGCCCAAGTGTATAACACCGGGTACTGAAGAGTGCCCTACATAGAGCCGGTCTATTCCTTTAATGGAAGTGTGATCTTGTTGCTCGATCTTCTCTCTTGCATACAGCGCAGTTTTCAAGGCTTGCCGCTGATGTTGCTCTCCAAAACTTCCAGTGATAGCGTCCTTGGCTTCCTGCCATCCATCGTTACTCCTGATGACAGGGGCTTCGGCATGGACTATTCCGATTGTTTGATCGCTTGATAAATTGATTTCAATGATCAGTGGGAGTGCTTGCAAGGCTTTCAAGAGTTCATGTTGGACGGGGGGTTGTAGCTCGTAGAGCCAAGCGCCACCGTTTCGGATATGTCGGGGTATGTCCCCATGGCCGGAGATACAGTCAATAAGCATCTGCTCATGATTGCCACGCACGGCATGGAACCACGGCTTCTCGAGCCAGTTCAATACATCTATGGAGTCGGGGCCGCGGTCGATGAGGTCTCCCACGGAAAAAATACGATCCAGCTCAGTGTCGAAGTCTAGTTTGTCTAAGGCCGTTGTTAGAAGTTTGAAATGTCCATGAATGTCGCCCACTACAAAGTCGCGACCTTTTTTGTTGGGTGGGAAAGATCTCGTCCTGTACATTTTCAGTGCTTCAGCAGATGTTGATTGGCGGTGACTGTATCACTTGGCGAAATAAACAGTAAGCCGCTGAGCGGGGGGAATAACGTCGTACGGTCAAGCTTGAATCGCCTGCCCAATACACTTCTCAAAAACCTGCTCCATAGGCTCCATGACGCCGTTATAAGCCGCGATATTGGCGTAGATCCACTCGTCCTTCTCAATCCCCCACCAACTGATTTCAAACCCGGCATTCATGATGAGGTGTTCAAACAGGATGCGTTGCGCACGGCCATTGCCTTCGCGGAAGGGGTGTACGACGTTGATGTCGGAATAGGCCTCTGCCACAGCAGCTATCAGCTCAGCTCGCTCCATGCCCTCGAACCAGTTTGCCGCGGCCATGGCCATGAAGATCTTGCTGGCTTCTTTCTCCATGTACTCGGGTTGGCAGAAGCGGGTGGCTTGTTTGGACATGCCAACGGTGCGCAGCTCCCCGGCCCACTCGAACAGGTCCGAAAAGAGAATTCGATGAATGTGCTGCAGGTCAGCCAGGCTGTAGGGAGGAGGGCTGAATTCGACGTTGTCCGCTGCGATGGCCGAGAGTTGTTGTTCGGCTTCGCTTAGGGTCAGTTCGTCACGGATATCGAGTTTGTTGCGAAGGACCGTGGAGCCGGGATAGCAATAAGCGTCCTCGCCGACTCCATATTTGTCAGGCATTAGTTCTGGTCTGGGTGAAGGCCTTCAAGACCTCTTCACGCGTTGGCATTTTGCGTTCGCCGTCCGCGAAGGTCACTTTGAAGCCTTCCAGACGGAGGCTGGCCGCGTAGTTGGATCTACGCGTCCTGGCGGCATAGGCTTTTTTGGTTTCAAGGCTGATATTGCCCATGGGGCTGGACCTCAAATCGCGCTGGTGGGCGGATTATAGCCGATCCTGTTGGCATGGCCTACGTCGCGCCTGGACGAATCAAGTTTGACTGTGCGGGGCTGCTTTCGGGCTGACTATTCCAGATTGTGAGCAGTCTTTGATAGTAGGCCTTGGCGCAGTAGATGGTTGATGACGGTTTGATATCCAGTGCCGGCACTTTCGGCGTACTCGCAAGCGGCCTTGATCACTTCATCATCAAGCATGATGGTTATGCGGGTTTTTCCTTCGCTGCTCGTAACGGGACCCCGCTTGGCCGTGCTGAAGTCGTATTCTTCTCTCATAAGCTATCCCTGGGTATTGCGCAGTTCATTTTTAAAGCTATTCGTGCGCCCATGGCTGCGCTTCACCGTACGATAGAATCTTTGATGATGCCAAAGCGTTGAGCACTCATTCGTTTCGAGATTTGTCCTTGTCACCCCTAGCTGCGCAGCTCAATCCATCTCCGGACACCCCATCGGAAATTTTCCTCAAACTGCGTCGCTCCCCGCTGACTATCCACCCAATTACCCCGTGAGCTAAGTTTTCTCCGTCGCTGCAAATTCAGCGAGAGGGTGTGGAAGCCCTCACGAAAACCTAGCGCGTTGCACCGCTAAATTAAAAAGCAGACGCTTTTCCTAGGTCTGCTGTTAAATTACGGCGGCTGTACGCGGGGCGCCTTCGGGTGCGCCGGGTCCTAGGTTCTCGGTCTTCCACAACCGCGTACAGCTGCCACCCACCAGGTGGAAGTGGTGAAGGCAGTTCCTTTACATAACCTAGGTACAAGCCAATGAAAAAGCTCACCCCCAACCCTCCGAAAACCACTGCCAATCCAAGGTGGCTTTCGTCTAGCGTCACCCAAGAATATCTCCTGCCAAATATCCGAATCTCGATCCCGGATTCGCTCCCTTTGCCAGCGGCATCCCAATCCGCCTCTGACCTTCCATCCCCGCAGGAGTAACCCCTCATGTCTCGCTACATGCCCATCACCGGTATCGAAAACAATTTCCACGCGCTCCTGATCGACACGGAAGCGCCGCTGGACGTGCTGCACGACACCGCCGCTTACCGCATCGCCGCCGTCACGCAGTTGCTGGAAAACCTCGCCATGCGTTCCGACATCAGTACGGACGCGGTGGTACTCCATGATTTCGCCCAAGTGCTAGCGATCCCTCTGCGCGACGGGTGTGATTTGCTGGATGTGATCGGGCGGCGATTGCAGGCACAGGTTCTGGCGTTGTAATGAAAGTGGGCGACCTCACGAGGTCGCCTGCATTGCCTTGCTCATCATCGTGTGCAGCCTGGAACCCCGTGGGAGCGAGCCTGCTCGCGATAGCGGTGGGTCAGTTGATGGAGATGTTGGATGTGCTGCCGCTATCGCGAGCAAGCTCGCTCCCACAGTTTTTCCGAGTTGTTCATAGATATTACGTTCACATCAAATCCCCTGTGGGAGCGAGCTTGCTCGCGATAGCGGTGGGTCATTTGATGAAAATGTCGGATGTGCTGCCGTCATCGCGAGCAGGCTCGCTCCCACAGCTTAGTCAACGTTTCGATGGGTTTGCTTATATCCTCCCAGGGGGGATAGGATGGCGGCGTTAATTCACCGAGATCCAGGGCTCAAGTCATGAGTGCGCACGATCATGAACATCCCCACCAAAGCCACGCTGCGATCATCAAGCGTCTCAAGCGCGCGGACGGCCATTTGCGCAGCATTATCACGATGATTGAAGAGGGGCGTGAGTGCGTGGATATCGCCCAGCAGTTGCATGCGGTGGAAAAAGCGGTGTGCCAGGCCAAGCGCACATTGATCCAGGATCACATCGATCACTGTCTGGAGGACACCGTTTCGTCGCTGAATAAAGGCGAGCGCGCACCCCTGGAAGCTTTCAAACAAATCACCAAGTACCTCTAGGCCCGACATGCCCAATTTTGCTGAATTGCTGCAACAGGGGGGCGCTCACGCCTGGCTGTATTTTCCCAGCGCTATCTTGCTGGGCGCCTTGCATGGCCTGGAGCCTGGCCATTCAAAAACCATGATGGCGGCGTTTATCGTGGCCATCCGTGGCTCGGTAAAACAAGCGGTTTTGCTGGGCTTGGCAGCTACGCTTTCCCACACGGCCGTGGTGTGGCTGGTCGCCATCGGTGGCATGTACCTCGGCCAAGGGTTGGATGCCAAGACCACTGAACCCTATTTCCAACTGGCATCTTCCGGGCTGATCATCGCAATCGCGCTGTGGATGTTGTGGCGTACCTGGCGTGGCGAGCAGGTGTTCAAGTCCGAGCATCGCCATGACCATGACCACCATGACCATCACGAGCATCACGAGCATCACGAGCATCACGAGCATCACGAGCATCACGACCATCACGAGCAGCAAGACCTGGCGCCGTCCCTCGATAGCTATCAGGATGCCCATGAAAGGGCGCACGCCAACGATATCCGTAAGCGCTTCACCAATCGGGAGGTCACCACGGGCCAGATCGTCGTGTTCGGCCTGACAGGCGGTTTGATTCCTTGCCCGGCGGCCATTACCGTCTTGCTGCTGTGCCTTCAGGTCAAGGAGGTCGCGCTGGGCGGCATGCTGGTGCTGAGCTTCAGTATCGGCTTGGCAATCACCCTCGTGACCGTGGGCGCTGCTGCGGCCATAGGGGCAAGGCAGGCCTCCAACCGCTGGCCTTGGTTGAGCAGTGTTGCGCGGCGCGCACCTTACCTGTCCAGCGTGTTGATCATCGGTGTTGGTTTGTACGTCGGTATCCACGGCTGGAACGGTTTGAACGCGTAGCCTGAGCGCAGATCGTTCATCCGTTGGTTCCCTCTGGCGCCGCAGACGCACTGCCAGGTCGATGGAGTGAAGCTCCCTCCAAGGTCTTCCAAAGCTTGCGCATCGTAAGATTGCGATTGGCAATTGCACAATACGAGCGAATCTCCAGCCGCGTGCTCCATTCCTCGCCGCCGGCCCGGACCAGCAACCCTCGCTCCAGTTCATCGGCTACCGCGCTCTGCGGCAACCAGGCCACGCCGTAGCCTTCGATCGCCATGCGCATCAGCAGCATCGCCATGTCGGCTTCATAGCAGCGTTCCAATGCGGTTGATGCCGGGCCGTTCTTGATGACGATATCCGCCACGCGCCCCAGGAATGTCGTGGCGGTGTAGGCCAGGTAAGGGACTGGTTTACCGGGGCGACCCGGCAAGGGAAACAGCGGTTGGCCTTTCGGGTTGGGGGCACATAGAGGGATGAACGCGTCGTGGCCGAGGGTCAGGCTGCCGAAGCGCTCGGCGTCCAACAGGATGGGCGCCAGCGGATGGTGGTAGACCATCATCAAATCGCAACTGCCCTCCTCCAGCGCGATGACGGCGTCATGAATATTGGCGGCGACCACCCGAGCATTGAACTGCTCGGTGTTTTGTTGGAACTGCGAAAGCCATTTCGGCAGGAAGGTCATCGAGAGGCTGTGACCTGCGGTGATCTGGATGGAGCGGCCGGGCATCCGCTCTACGTCACGCAGCATCGAACGCAACCTCAGTAAGCCGGCGAGCGCTTCTCTGCTTTCGTCGCAGAAGGTGATGCCTGCGGCCGTGAGCTGGACAGGGTAGGTACCACGGTCTACCAGCTTGACCCCCACCCATTCCTCAAGGCACTGGATTCGCCGCGACAAGGCCGATTGAGTCACGCAGCGGACTTCGGCGGCGCGGGAGAAATTTTTCCATTCGGCGATCGCCAGAAGATCGTCCAACCATTTGAGTTGCATACCGGGATCTCCCGCAATGAGTGCGTCATTTTATGTCGCAACTCCCAGGCCTGGCGCGGCTTTTCGCTAACTATTCCAAAAGCGCATGGGGCTAGGAGGATTACTCATCGTCTCCCCGGATCCGCTCCTTAGAATCCTTACCGTAGTACCCATGCCGCCAAGAGTATCGGTACATCCACTTGATCCCTGCCAAGTAAAAAAATCCAATAACTACTTGAGGACAGCACCGTGAAGAAGAATAAGCTCCCACGTCGAATTGCAATGGGCATCGCCCTCGGCGTGCTGGTGGGTTGGGCGTGTCACCATTTCGCAGGGAGCGAACAAAGTGCCAAAGAGATAGCGGGTTACTTCTCGATGGTCACCGATATTTTCCTGCGCATGATCAAAATGATCATCGCACCGCTGGTTTTTGCGACGCTGGTCGGTGGTATCGCCAGCATGGGCAATTCACGTTCCGTCGGCAGGATTGGCGCACGGGCGATGGCCTGGTTCGTCACCGCTTCACTCGTGTCGCTGCTGATCGGGATGGGCCTGGTCAACCTGTTTCAACCCGGTGCCGGGCTGAATATGGATGTGGCCCAGCATGCAACGGCTGCGGTGCCAGTCAATACCGGCGATTTCAGTCTCAAGGCGTTCATTGGCCATGTGTTTCCGCGCAGCATTGCCGAAGCGATGGCCAACAACGAGATCCTGCAGATCGTGGTGTTTTCGCTGTTCTTCGGCTTTGCGCTGGCCGGCGTCAAACGTGCGGGCTACACCCGGATTACAGACTCCATCGAGGAGCTGGCCAAGGTGATGTTCAAGATCACCGACTACGTCATGGCCTTCGCGCCGATTGGGGTTTTCGCCGCTATCGCCTCGGCCATTACCACTCAGGGGCTTGGCTTGCTCGTCGATTACGGCAAGCTGATTGCCGAGTTCTACTTGGGGATTCTGATTCTCTGGGCGCTGCTGTTCGGCGCCGGATACCTGTTTCTTGGTCGCTCCGTTTTTCACCTTGGCAAGCTCATTCGTGAGCCGATCCTCCTGGCGTTTTCCACCGCCAGCAGCGAGTCCGCCTACCCGAAAACCATCGAAGCGCTGGAGAAGTTTGGCGCACCCAAACGTGTGTCCAGCTTCGTCTTGCCCCTGGGGTATTCGTTCAACCTGGACGGCTCCATGATGTACCAGGCGTTCGCCATCCTGTTCATAGCCCAGGCCTACAACATTGATCTGAGTTTCACCCAGCAACTGCTGATTCTTCTGACGCTGATGATCACCAGCAAGGGCATGGCCGGTGTCGCACGCGCTTCGGTCGTCGTGGTCGCCGCCACGCTGCCGATGTTCAATCTTCCCGAGGCGGGACTGTTGCTGATCATCGGCATCGACCAGTTCCTCGACATGGCCCGCACGGCCACCAACGTAGTGGGCAACAGCATCGCGACGGCGGTGGTCGCCAAGTCCGAGCCTCTTGAAGAAGCCGCTGAAGACGAGGGCGCGCGTTCCCCCGTGCGGTCCCGATCCGAACCGGTTCCGGCTGTTTGAGGAGAGGGTCATGAAGGTTAAAGCGAAGTGGAGCCAGCAAGCCTCTGTTGCCCGCAAGCTGGGCATCGTCGGTGGGCTTGGGTCGCTGGCCGGGGGCGATCTGTTCTACAAGTTGGTCAAGTCCCGGGCGGTGCTCGAGGATCAAGGCCGCTACCACTTTTTGTTCGAGCAGCACCCGTTCAAGGATGTGCTGTTACCCTTGGACCAGGGTGCGAGCATGACCTCGCGCAAGTTCTATGTGTTCCAGGTGTGCAAGTCGTTCGAGGAAAGTGGTTTCGATGCGGTGATGCTCCCGTGCTTCGCCAGCCAGACTTTCCGCGCGGAAATAGAAGAGGAACTGGGCATTCCCGTGCTGGACATGATGGCTGCCTTGGCCCGGCACGTCAGCCATACAGTGCCAGCCCAGACGACCCTGGGCGTCATCGCCTCTGACTTCGTGCGTCATTGCGGATTGTTCGAGCGACATTTTGGGAAAGACTTCCAGATTGTCTACCCCGACGCAGAAGCTCAAGCAGGGTTGATGGACGCCATGTACGGCCTCAATGGCATCAAGGACGGTCACCTCGAAGGCGTACCGTTTGAAGCGGTCTACCAGGCGTGCCTCTCGTTGCAAGCCCAGGGTGCAACGGTGATCCTGCCTGGCATGACTGAGCTTTCGCTGGTGTGTGCCGACTTGCAGCGCCGTGGGATTGCGGTGCTGGACATCAACGAGATCTACGCGGATTTTGCGACGTTGGATCAGCAGCAACCCAGGCGCCCGCCGTTCAAATTGGGTATCGTCGGCGGCGTCGGGCCTGCCGCTACGGTGGATTTCATGGCCAAGGTGGTGGCCAATACACCGGCGGGAAAGGATCAGGACCACATCAAGATGGTGGTCGAGCAGAATCCGCAGATTCCAGACCGGACGGCGAACCTGCTGCGCGATGAAGCCGACCCGACCATGGCCATGTACGCCACCTGCAAACGTCTCGAAAGTGCGGGTGCCAATGCCATCGCGATCCCTTGCAATACCGCCCATGCTTTTGTCGAGCGCATCCAGGCACACCTGAGGGTACCTATCGTCAATATGCTGACCGAGACGGTGGAGTGGGTCGTGCACCAGTACGGTTCGGGCAAGGCCATTGGTCTGTTGGCGACCTCCGGTACCGTGCAAAGCCAGGTCTATCACCAGGCGGCACGCCGCGCCGGGCTGCAAATCCTTACGCCGGGTGTCGATTATCAGGCGATGGTCATGGACGCCATCTACGGGCCGCGGGGGATCAAGGCCGGGTTTACGCAAGGGCTCTGCAGGGAGCAGCTGCTGCTGGCGGCCGAGCACCTGTGTGAACTGGGGGCGGGGGTATTGATCCTCGGGTGCACGGAGCTGCCCCTGGTGCTCGAGCATTGCGAGGCGTTCGACCTCAATGGGCACACCGTGGCGCTTGTCGATCCGACGATGATCCTGGCGTTGAAGTGTGTCGGGTTGGCGGAAAAGACCGATAAGCCGATGGGTATTTAAACCCGTGGCGAGGGAGCTTGCTCCCACTGGGCTGCGCAACAGACCCATTTCATGAGTGCTGCGCACTCAAGCGGGAGCACGCTCCCTTGCCACATTACAGTCCAAAAACTGAATCAAACCACCATGGCTCAAACCACCTCGTTGCCACTGACCGGGCTGCGCAACGCCGCAATATTCCGCTTGGGCGGTACGCCAAACAGGCGGGCATATTCGCGACTGAACTGCGAGGGGCTTTCATAGCCCACTTTGAAGGCCGCACTTGCCACGTCCATATGCTCGTTGAGCATCAGGCGTTTCGCTTCGTTCAGCCGAAGCCACTTCTGGTATTGCAGCGGGCTCATCGCGGTGAGTTGGCGGAAGTGATGGTGAAACGTAGCGGCGCTCATCTGCACCCGTGCCGCGAGGTCGTCAACGCGGATTGGCGCGGTGTAGTTCAGTTTCAGCCAGTCGATGGCTTTGGCGATCCGATAACCCTGGCTGTCCACGGAGGCGATCTGTCGTAGGCGGGTGGCCTGGTCGCTCATCAACAGCCGGTAGTGAATCTCGCGTTGGATCAACGGCGCCAGTATGGGAATCGCTTCGGGTTCATCCAGCAACCCCAGCAGGCGCGTGAATGGCGCCAGCAGGTCGGGCGTCGCGGTACCGATTCCTGCACCGAGTCCGGCAACCCGATCCCGAAGCGGCGGCATGCCGCCCTGGGCAATCAGGTCGGCCACCATCCGCAAGTCGAGCTTCATGACCAGGCCCAGGCAGGGCTGTTCCATGCTTGCCACCATCACTTCGGAGTTGGCGGGGATATCCAGCGAGGTCATGAGGAACCGCCCGGTATCGTATCCGTAGGCCTTGCCCCCTACCCATACCTGCTTCACGCCTTGGGCCACGAGCACAATGCTCGGTTCGATCATGCAAATGACGGGCGCCGCCGGGGCTTCACGACGGAAGAAGCTGAGTCCGGCAATCGGCATTTCAAAGTCGCCCGTCTGCGTGGTCCGGGCGCCAATGATATCGGCGAGCGTCTCTTGCAGGGATCTGCGTTGGTTTGTCATGGCGGGTTCGATGTCATCTGCGGTTAAGAGCTATAGGCAGAACATTAACTCGCCAAGCGAAGCGTTGCCTACGCGGAATGGGTGAACTCATAGGATCGGGCAAGAAATCCAGTGCAATGCGCTACCTGCGATCCGGCCTGAGCCTTGAAAATGCAATCCAACCTGATTCAGGAGGGCGTGACTTGATACCTGTTCGAGCCTGCGCGGGCGACAACCCCCCTCGAACCACTTCCAACAGAAGGACTATCCAGTGAAAAGAATGCTGCTGGCCCTCGGGCTGCTTATCGCCTCTTTCTCAACCATGGGAGCTGACATGTCGAACGGCGCTGACAACTTCTACAAAAGCGACAAGGTGACGGTGGAAAAGGTCACCTTCAAGAATCAATACGGGATGAAGGTGGCGGGCAACCTGTTTATCCCAAAGGGCCTGGACCCGAAGGCGAAGAGCGCCGCCATTATCGTGGGTCATCCGATGGGCGCGGTGAAGGAGCAGAGTTCCAACCTGTACGCGACGAAAATGGCCGAGCAGGGTTTTGTTACGCTCTCCCTGGACTTGTCCTTCTGGGGGGAGAGTGAGGGCACGCCGCGTAACGCCGTGTTGCCGGATATGTACGCGGAGGATTACAGCGCGGCTGTGGACTTCCTCGGCACTCGGCCATTCGTGGACCGTGAGCGCATCGGCATCATCGGTATCTGCGGCAGTGGCGCCTTTGTCATCAGTGCCGCCAAGATCGACCCGCGGCTCAAGGCAATCGCGACGGTCAGCATGTACAACCATGGCGACTTGTATCGTAAAGGCTTGGGCAATTCGGCGACGGCGCAGCAGAAGAAGCAGTTCCTCGCCACGGCAGCCGAACAACGTTATGCGGAATTCATCGGTGGCCAAACCCAATACACCGCAGGCTCGCCGATGAAGCTGACCGGTAATGCGATTGGCGACGAGTTCTTTGATTTTTACCGGACTCCACGTGGCCAAGTCATTCCTGCCGGTGCTTCGCCGCAGACGATCACCATGCCGACGCTGAGCAGCAACGTGAAGTTCATGAACTTCTACCCGTTCGATGACATTGAAACCATCTCACCCCGTCCGCTGCTGTTCATTACCGGCTCCGAGGCTCATTCGCGTGAGTACAGTGAGGATGCCTACAAGCGGGCCGCACAACCCAAGGAGCTGTTGATCATCCCGGGTGCCAATCATGTGGACCTTTACGACCGAGTCAACCTGATCCCTTTCGCCAAGTTGACCGAGTTCTTCCGCAACAGCCTGAAGTAAACCCGTGATGACGCCGTCGCTCGGCGTTGCTTTCTGCGGCATCGACATCGGTGCCGCAGCTCTTTGCTTTGGGCCTTGAATGGCCCGACTTTCATGTACATCAAGAAACCCAAGGTTTATATCCCATGACCGAAAGCTCATTGCCGAAATCCCCGAACCAAGCCGCTTGGGGCGCGGTGCTCGCCATGTCGCTTGCCGCGTTCGCCCTCGTTGCATCGGAGTTCATGCCGGTCAGCCTGCTGACGCCGGTCGCGGCCGCTTTGCACGTCAGCGAAGGGCAGGCCGGCCAAGGCATTGCCGTCTCCGGCGCCTTTGCCCTGATCACCAGTCTGTTCATTGCTTCGCTTGCCGCCCGGGTCGACCGTAAGTGGCTGCTCTCAGGATTGACCCTGTTGATGATTGTTTCTGCAACGGTGGTCGCACTGGCACCCAACTACGCGACATTCATGGTGGCGCGCGCGTTGATCGGTGTTGCGATTGGTGGCTTCTGGTCGCTGTCGGCGGCCACGGCCATGCGGCTGGTGCCGCACGACCAAGTCCCGCGCGCATTGGCCATCGTCAATGGCGGCAACGCCTTGGCGACCGTGATCGCTGCGCCGTTGGGCAGCCTCTTGGGGTCGATCATCGGTTGGCGTGGCGCGTTCTTTTGCATCGTGCCTGTTGCGGCGGTGGCGTTGGTCTGGCTGCTGTTACGCCTGCCCTCCATGCATTCGCAGGCGAACAAAGGCAGTGCCAACGTCTTCACGCTGATGACCCGGGCACCGGTCGCGCTGGGCATGCTGGCTGTCAGCACGTTCTTCATGGGCCAGTTCATGCTGTTCACGTATCTGCGACCGTTCCTTGAGACAGTGACGCAGGCGAGTGTGTCCATGATTTCCGCCATGTTGCTGGTGATCGGAGTGGCAGGTTTGCTGGGGACCTTCCTGATTGGCGCATTCCTGAAAAACGCTCTGCATCGGACGCTTGTCGTCATCCCGCTGTTGATGGCGGCCATCGCCATCGCCCTGGTGTGGTTCGGCGGATCAGCGACGATCACGACCCTGCTGCTCGGCCTCTGGGGACTGGTGGCCACGGCTGCCCCCGTAGGCTGGTGGACCTGGCTGGCGCGAACGCTGCCGGACAATGCCGAAGCCGGGGGCGGATTGATGGTGGCGATCGTCCAGCTCGCCATCGCGGCGGGGGCAACGGTGGGCGGCATTCTGTTTGACCTGAGCGGCTATCAAGCGACCTTCGAAACCAGCGCGGCCGTGCTGTGCGTTGCTGGCGGTTTTTCTATGCTGGCTGCGCGCGTGGCACTTCGAGACTCTTCAGCGACTTCGAGCTCAGTCGCATGCAGCACGGCCGGCTGACAAACCGCTTCAACGGGCGCTGTCGATGATCGCGCCGCCGTCTGGCGTCAGGCTGTAGCCGGTCAGGAACTGAGCGTCTTTGGACGCGAGGAACAGCACGACGGGGGCAACGTCTTCTTCCGGTGAACCGAAGCGGGCGAGGGCGTTGGTCGGCGCTGGCACGTCAACCGTGTCACCCCATGTGTGGGCCAGGGGCAGCAGATTGTTCACCGTGATCTTGTCGGCGGCCCACTCGCGGGCGGCGGTTCGGGTCAGGGCGCGCACGGCTTCCTTGGCCATGTTGTAGGGACCATAGCCGTTCAGGCCGATGACACCGGCCATCGAGCCGAAGTTGATGACACGACCTTCGGTGCTGGCCTTTAGGTATGGATAGCAGGCTTGCATGGTTCTCAGGTAGGCGATGGGGCCCATCTCAAAGTTGCGCTGCAGTTGCTCCACCGAAAGATCGATGATGGAGGAGAACGGTGCGGTGGGATCGAACGCGTTGTTGATCAGGATATCGATCCCGCCAAAGGCCGCTACGACCTCGTTCACCGCCGCCTCGATCTGATCGGCGTTGCCGATGTCACAGACGACACCGAGGGCGGTGCCCCCAGCGGCTTCAATGTCGGCGACCACGCTGTTGACGTTTGCCGGTGTCAGTGAAAGTACGGCCACCTTCGCACCTTCTGCTGCGAACAGTTTCGCGGTGGCGCGACCGATGCCGCGACCGGCACCTGTGACAATGGCAACTTTTCCTGTGAGTCGGTTCATGTTGATCCCCATCGGTTGTGAATGACCGGGGCGAGAATGTCGCCTAACATGAAAGCCCGCAAGAAGGATGAAAAAGTGACGGTTAGTATGGAAAACCAGACTAGTGAAGATGCCGAGGTCAACATGCACGAGGAAATGCGCCGTGCATTTGCGTTGCTCTCGGGCAAGTGGAAGCTGGAAATCATGTGGTTGCTGCACCAGCGGATCTATCGCTTCGGGGAGCTGCGCAAAGCCATTCCCGGCGTTACTCAGCACATGCTGACGGCACAACTTCGTGAGCTGGAGAGGGATGGCCTGGTGTCGCGTACTGTCTTCGCCGAAGTACCGCCACGCGTTGAATATGAGATCACGCAAAAGGCCCGCGGGCTCGGGCCGACGATGGAGGCATTGATGGCGTGGTGGAATGAATATGGCAAAAGCGTGCCTGTGAATTCGAGCCCGCGCGGGCGCAAAGCCAAAGGCAATTGAAGGGATGACCGTTGAGCGCCTGCGGTTGGTGGCACAGTGATATCTTGGTAAGCTTCGCGTAATGACCTGTCGAGTTGGTTAGCAGTGACTACCGAGCGAATTTCCCAGTTGGAACAAGCCCTTATGGCCGTGATCGCTGCTGCGGGGAAGATGGGTATCAACAGCGATGAGCTGTGTGCGCAGGCGGTGGGCGGGCTGATGTCCGATCATTACTGGTGTTGGGCAGATGCCCGATACGCACAGGGCGCGGCTGACGAGATCGACAACGCCTTGCACACCCTTGTGGGACGGCAGGCGGTAGGACTGGCGCTACCGGAATCCGGGACCGATCCCGTACTCGAATCGGCGGCCCGGATCGGCGTCTAGTCAGTTCTGCTGCGGAAAATGGGCGACCTTGAGGGGCGCCCATCTGCGTTATAGCCCAAGACCTTCTTCTATCAGTGAAAGCAAGGCGTCCTCGTCCAATATCACGGCGCCAGGCTGTTGTCCGGTCGAGCGGCGCGCATGCAGCTGCCACAGCGATTCGCCATGCTCGCCAAGTGTCCGCACAATGCAGTGCTCCTGTCCCTTCATATGGACTTCTATGCATCCTTCTCCCTGGGGAGAAAAACGGGCAATCGGGTTGAATGAAATGCGCCGGTGGTTGCCTTCAATTACCAACTGATCGATGGCGTAGTTGTACGTCGAGCCGCTGGAATGGCTTTCGAATACGTGGGTAGGGTTGCGTCGGATGTCCAGGCCGGCCTCGCAGACCGGGGCCAGCCAGATTTCTACCTGGCGATACAGTTCATAGACCTGGGCGGGCCAATGTTCGATTGCCAGGTCGGCGCAGTTGTCGGTGTCGGCGCGGGTCTGCTGGGTTTTCCTCAGTTTGGCCGCTAACTCGTCTGCCTTGCTCATGTCGATTCCCTGTCGTGATGATAGGTTGAGCTTAGCTGAAGGGCCGGAGGGCTCATTTGCGCTGGGTCATGAGAGGATGTGTTGTCGGATATCGGCGCCCATGGAGATTACTGAGACACTTACGAGGAGGCGAGTCATGCACATGACAGCGCTGAGCAATAACGATCTGGCACCGTTGCGTGACGCACTCACCCTGGCCAGTCTGCCAGTGGATGACCTGACGCATCCTGGCCGGCAGTTTTTCAGCTTCAGCCAACAAGGCGTCGTCGTGGCGTTTGGAGGCATTGAGGGGGGTGGCGCCGAGCGGTTGCTGCGCTCGTTGGTGGTCCTCGAGGGGCACCGGGGGCGAGGCACTGGTGCGGCAGTGCTGGCTGCTCTTGAGGCGTTTGCAAAAAACGAAGGGGTAGAGCGGCTTCACTTGCTCACGCAAAGCGCCGCCGCGTTTTTTGCCGCCCATGGCTATCAGGTGCAGGAACGCTCGCTGGCGCCTGTTTCGATCAGCGCAACGGCGCAATTCAAGACCTTGTGTCCGGCCTCGGCGACCTACCTGAGCAAGCGCCTCGCCTAGCGCAGCAGATGCACCGCCAAGCCTGTCAGCCCGCAAGCGAGCAACACTTGGATCACCCCTCGTTTGTAGCGAAACAGGGCAATGGCCGCTGTGACCGCGATGATCGCCGACGGCCAATCGAGGGCGCCTGAAAAACCCTTGGGCCAGAGCACGTGGTAACCGAAGAAGCAGGCCAGGTTGAGGATCACCCCGACCACGGCGGCAGTAATTGCTGTCAGCGGGGCGGTGAACTTCAGTGCGTTGTGGGTCGACTCTACCAATGGGCCGCCGGCCAGGATGAATAAAAACGAAGGCAGGAACGTAAACCAGGTCACCAGCGTGGCCGCGACCGCGCCTGCGAGAAAGGCCTGCTCAGGGCCGAAGACTTGCATCACGTAGCCACCGACGAAACCGACGAACGCCACCACCATGATCAGCGGCCCGGGCGTGGTTTCGCCCAAGGCCAGGCCGTCGATCATTTGTGTCGGTGTCAGCCAGCCGAAATGTCCGACGGCACCCTGATAGACGTAAGGCAATACCGCGTAGGCGCCACCGAAAGTCAGCAATGCGGCCTTGGTGAAGAACCAGGCCATTTGCGTCAGGGTGCCTTCCCAGCCGAACGCCACGGTCAGCAGCCCCATCGGCAATGTCCACAGCAAGGCGCCGATGAGCGCTAGCCGAGCGAGTCGCAAAGCGCTGAACCGGGCATGGTCCGGGGGCGGGGTGTCATCGTCGATCAATGCCGGGCCAAAGGATCGGTGCTTGGCGTGTTGACTGCTCTGGCTGAATTTTTCCGGTGCCCAGCGACCGCCCAGGTAACCGATGACAGCCGCGCCCAGTACGATCAGCGGGAAGGGTACGTTGAAGGCAAATATCGCGGTGAACGATGCGGCGGCGATCGCCCATAGCCAATTGTTCTTTAGCGCCCGCGAGCCTATCCGGTGAGCGGCGTGCACGACGATTGCAGTCACGGCCGGTTTGATGCCGTAGAAAATACCCGCCACCACCGGCACTTCGCCAAAGGCGACATACAGCCAGGACAACGCAATGAGGATGAACAGCGAGGGCAGCACGAACAGTGCCCCGGCAATGACGCCGCCCCAACCGCGATGCATCAGCCAGCCCAGGTACGTCGCCAGTTGCTGGGCTTCGGGCCCTGGCAGCAACATGCAGTAGTTCAGGGCATGCAGGAAACGTCGCTCGGAAATCCAGCGTCGGCGTTCCACCAGTTCCTGATGCATGATCGAGATCTGTCCGGCCGGCCCACCGAAACTGATAAAGCCCAGTTTGAGCCAGAACCAGAAGGCTTCCCGCAGGCTGACGGTGCAGGGGCTGGCGAGGGCCTGTTCGTCGACGATTCGGGTGGGTTCATTCATGGTCGGCGGGTACTTATAAGTCAGGGGCGATCTACGTTAGGGGGCGTTACGCAATTTAGATAGCCCCCGGCAAGGTTTGCTTGTAAAAACACTGCCCTTCAAATACTTGAAATACAACGTAGCAACAATCATCGGTCGGATCGTCATCACGGTTTTGCACGTCCGCCCAAAGGAGTGGGTCAATGAAACAACGTTTTGCAATGCTCGTGCTGATCGCACTGACGGTAGGCGTCATTGGGATCGGCAATGCCCGTGAGCCCCGTCAGGTACGAGCGGAACCCGTGGCGGGGGTGTTTGATTACTACGTGTTGTCGCTGTCCTGGTCACCGACTTTTTGCCTGACTCACCAGGACGATGTGCAGTGTTCCGGCAAAGGTTATGGCTTTGTGCTCCATGGCCTTTGGCCGCAATACGCCAAGGGCGGCTGGCCGCAGTCCTGTGCACCGAGGGTGCCGTTGACGAGTGCTGAGCGGGAGAAGGGCCTGACCCTGTTTCCGACCCGCAAGTTGCTCGAGCATGAATGGTCCAAGCACGGTACTTGCAGTGGCCTCGGCGCCGTGGAGTATCTGAAGGTTGCCGACAAGGCGCTTGGCTCGGTGGAGATTCCAGCGAAGCTGCAACCGTTCAGTTCTTCGCACTATTTCGAAGCCGAGGAGATCGCCCAGCTGTTTCGCCAGAGTAATCCAGGTATCGCCGATGACGGCATCGCGGTGATTTGCAGTGGGCCGCAGTTATCGGAGGTGCGTGTGTGCATGGACAAGGACCTGTCGTTCGCCAGGTGTGGCAAGGGAGTCAAGAGCCAGTGCCGGGCCGGGGAAATCCGGGTGCCGCCGGTACGCTGAGCCGGCAACTCCATTGCCTTGTGGCAAGGGCGCAGACTTCCCTTGCCACAAGGTGCGTTCCCCCGCCATGAAGAGGGTGGTTTTACCCGGCGTTGGACAGGTTTTTGGATCCACTGAGCCGCCCATCGGCTGCGCAATACGGGCAAATTGCCGGCCCCCCGGACGGTAGGCTAAGCTCACGAATATTGGGGGCTTTGAGCGATTTGCTCATGAATTGCCCTCTTCAGGAATTCGCTTGCCAATCCCCATCCTCGATCCGTTCCATGCCCCCGGCGGTACCCTCAAACGCCTCCCTCTGCTCAAGGCAGCGGTGATGTTTATTGCGGCGGTCTGCGTGTGCCTTTGTGGTTTGCTCTACCTGCAACTGGAACAGTCCCGTCGCCACGACCTGGAGTCGGCCCGCATCGCCTCGGCCAACCTGACCCGAGCCATGTCCCAGCAGGCCCAGGACACTTTCCTGCAGACTGATCTGGTATTGGCCAGTCTCGCCGATTGGATCCAAATTGATGGCTTCGGTCCGGCACTGCAATCGCGACTGCAGAGTACGTTTGCACGGCGAGTGCAATCTCTGGAGCAGTTGCATGGTCTGTTTCTTTTCGACAAGCACGGTCAGTGGGTCATCACCTCCTTTGAGAGCCTGCACAGAGGAGCGGGGGTTGCGGATCGGGAGTATTTTGCTTTCCACCAGCAAAACGCCTCGCTGATCGCGCATATCGGCCCGGCGATCCGCAGTCGGCAAAATGGCGAATGGATCATCCCGGTTTCCCGGCGTGTGAATGATCAGGACGGCAACTTCCAGGGCGTGCTGCTGGCCGGGATCAAAATGTCCTACTTCGATCGGTTCTTCAAAAGTTTCAGCCTCGACGATAAAGGCGAGATGGCCCTGGCCTTGTCTGACGGCACGCTGTTGGCCCGTCGGCCTTTTGAAGAGGGGCGGATCGGTCATCCTCTGGCCGAAGAGCAAATCTTCAAGCACGACTCGGTAGGCGGGATGTCCGGTGAAGCCATCATCCGTTCCGCCGTCGATGGCGTTGTCAGGCTTTATGGTCACCAACATTTGCAGGCCTATCCACTGGTGGTCACCGCGGCGATGTCCGAAGAGGCGATCCTGGCGGGCTGGCATGACAGGGCTTTCCAATCCAGCCTGATCGTGGCCCTGGTGGTCCTGGGAATTTGCCTGTTCGGCTGGGTATTCGTGCGTCAGGTGCGCAACAGCGAGCGAATCGAAGCGGACCTGCGCAAGGCCCAGGAAGCGCTGGAGCTGATTGCCACCCACGATAGCCTGACCGGGCTGGCGAACCGGCGGTTGTTCGAGCGGGCCCTGGACATCGAGTTCGGCCGAGGCGCCCGCCAGCGCAGCCCCCTGAGTCTGGTTATGGTCGATATCGATTTCTTCAAGCGCTATAACGACACCTACGGCCATGTGGCAGGGGACCATTGCCTGGCGGAAGTGGCGACGGTGCTCAAGGACTGCTGCCACCGCAAGGCTGATCTGGCGGTGCGTTATGGCGGTGAAGAGTTCGCGGTACTACTGCCCGATACCAATCTGCAGGGGGCCATGGCCCTGGCTGAACAGATCCGTCACAGAGTCATCGACAAACACATCACCCATTCCGGCTCGCCGACCGGCTACCTGACGGTGAGCCTGGGTTGCTACGCCTTTGTACCCAGCAGCCTGGACAGCATCGAAGTTTTCATCCAGCGGGCCGATGCGGCGCTTTATCAGGCCAAGCACGGCGGTCGCAACCGGGTGGCGGCGTTGTCGACTGAGGGCGGACTCGATGCGCTGGAGCGCTCGGATCGTTGAGATCGGTTGGAATCATCGCCATTGGCAGAGCAAACCGAGCTGATAGTCCCGCTGTCGCGGTGGGTGTTGCGCCAGGCCTGCGAAACCGCACTGCCTTGGCCGGGTGAGCTGATGGTTTCGGAGTCGAGCCTTGTCGAAAACCGGTTCCTGAACACCTGTGCAACCACCGCGAGCGGTTGTTGGTCACAGTTAGTGTCTTGGCACATCGAGTTCAGGCCCCATGAAAAACCTGCGGATCGCGACCTTCAATATCAATGGCATCCGGGCCCGGCTGCCTAACCTGCTGGAGTGGCTGGAGCGGGAGAAACCCGACATCGTCTGTTTGCAGGAGCTCAAGGCGGCGGACAAGGACTTTCCTGCGGCAGAGCTGGAGTCGGTGGGGTATGGTGCGATCTGGCATGGGCAGGCGTCCTGGAACGGTGTCGCGATCCTGGCCCGTGATGCAGAGCCGCTGGAGAGCCGCCGAGGCCTGCCCGGCGGGGATGAAGACAGCCACAGTCGTTATCTGGAGGCAGCGGTGCATGGCGTGCTGGTGGGTTGCCTTTACCTGCCCAACGGCAACCCGCAGCCGGGCCCCAAGTTCGACTACAAGCTGGCGTGGTTCGAACGGCTTATCGACTATGCCCAAGGGCTGCAGGCCAGCGATCACCCGGTAGTGCTGGCCGGTGACTACAACGTGGTGCCCACTGACATGGACATCTACAACCCGCGTTCCTGGCTCAAGGATGCGCTGTTGCAGCCCGAAAGCCGTGAGTGCTACCAGCGCCTGCTGGACCAGGGCTGGACAGATTCTTTGCGCCATCTGTATCCGCAGGAGCGGATCTACACCTTCTGGGACTATTTCCGTCAACACTGGCAGAAAAACTCCGGGTTGCGCATCGATCATCTGCTGCTCAACCCAGTGGCAAGCCCTTACTTGAGCGAGGCGGGGGTCGACGCCTGGGTCAGGAACCAGGCGCACCCCAGTGACCATGCCCCCACCTGGATCCGGCTGGCCTCGCGCAAGCGGCGTTGAAGGGGGCATATTGTCTCCGCAAGGGGAATGCCTTATATCTGGCGCCCCAACAGCAGCGAGCGTTACGCATGCGCTGCACCGGACCAGGAAAGGACACCTTCATGAGCCAACCCCGACTGAGCGATACCGGTCGATATCTGCAACGGCTGGGCTTCGATAAGCCGCCAGCCCCGACCCTTGACACGTTGCGTCAGCTCCAATGGCGTCATACGGCCGAATTTCCCTTTGAAACCCTCTCGACATTGTTGCGCCAGCCCGTGCCCATCGACCTCGAATCGGTCGAGCGCAAAGTCTTCGAGCAAGGGCGCGGCGGCTATTGCTACGAACTCAACCAGCTGTTCCTGGCGCTGCTGCAGGAGCTGGGTTTCCAAGCCCGAGGCATCACCGGGCGGGTGGTGATGAATGCCCCTGAAGGCGCCTGGACGGCTCGCACGCACCGCCTCAGCCTGGTGACGTTCGACGGTGTGCGCTACATCACCGACGTCGGCTTTGGCGGCATGGTGCCCACTGCGCCGCTGCTGCTGGACAGTCGTGACATCCAGCTCACCCCACACGAACCGTACCGCATCGAGCTCCACGAGGATGGCTACCTGCTGCGGGCCAACGTCGCCGACGAATGGCGACCGATGTACCTGTTCGACCTGCAGCGCCAGCAAGACATCGACTACACCCTCGGCAATTGGTACGTCTGTAGCCACCCTGAATCGTCCTTTATGGGCCGGTTGATGGTGGCCCGCACCGGTGATGGGTTCCGCAAGACCCTTAACGGCAACAGCTATGCCGTGCACCGGATGGGGCAGGAGAGCGAGCGACGCTTGATCACTGACGCCGATGAGTTGATCGATCTGCTGGAAAATGAGTTCAGCCTGCGGGTGCCGCCCAGGGAGCTCTTGCGGCCTGCGGTGGAGGGGCTGTTGCAGCAATGAAGTAGTGTTTTCTGGTGGCGGAGCCGTCCTCTGCTCGTGGCGTAATGGGTGATAACTTGTATACAACTCTATGGACATTTGTCTTGAGTTTTGAATACAGTGTGCCCATAACAAAAAACAGGGAACTCCCGAACCATGAAAACGCCCCATGTTTCACTCCCACGGCCCGAGGATGAAAACCTTGGCGTCGGCGCGAATATGGCTTATGGCCTGCAACATGTGTTGACCATGTACGGCGGTATCGTTGCGGTACCGTTGATCATCGGCCAGGCGGCCGGGCTTTCACCCGCGGACATTGGTTTGTTGATTGCAGCGTCATTGTTTGCCGGGGGCTTGGCGACCTTGTTGCAGACCCTCGGCCTGCCATTCTTTGGATGTCAGCTGCCGCTGGTCCAGGGGGTTTCGTTTTCAGGCGTCGCCACCATGGTGGCGATTGTCGGCAGCGGCGGGGAGGGGGGCTTCCAGGCCATTCTCGGCGCGGTGATCGCCGCGTCCTTGATCGGTTTGCTGATTACCCCGGTGTTCTCCAGGATCACCCGGTTCTTTCCACCGCTGGTCACCGGCATCGTGATCACCATCATCGGCCTGACGCTGATGCCAGTCGCGGCGCGCTGGGCAATGGGTGGCAACAGCCACGCTGCCGATTTCGGCAGCATGGCGAACATCGGCCTGGCGGCCGTCACGTTGGTGCTGGTGCTGCTGTTAAGCAAAATGGGCAGCGCAACCATCTCTCGCTTGTCGATTCTGCTGGCGATGGTCATCGGCACAATCATCGCGGTGTTCCTGGGCATGGCGGATTTTTCATCTGTCAGTGAAGGCCCGATGTTCGGCTTCCCCACACCCTTTCACTTTGGTATGCCGACCTTCCACATCGCCGCGATCCTGTCGATGTGTATCGTGATCATGGTGACCTTGGTGGAAACCTCCGCCGACATCCTGGCGGTGGGCGAGATCATCGATACCAAAGTCGACTCCAGGCGCTTGGGCAATGGCTTGCGGGCCGACATGCTGTCGAGCATGATCGCGCCGATCTTCGGCTCTTTCACCCAAAGTGCCTTTGCCCAGAACGTCGGGCTGGTGGCGGTGACCGGGATCAAGAGCCGTTTCGTGGTGGCTACGGGTGGGGTGTTCCTGGTGGTGCTCGGCCTGCTGCCGTTCATGGGGCGGGTCATCGCCGCCGTGCCGACTTCCGTACTGGGCGGGGCCGGTATCGTGCTGTTTGGCACCGTTGCTGCCAGTGGCATCCGAACGCTGTCGAAAGTCGATTACCGCAACAACGTGAATCTGATCATTGTCGCCACCTCAATCGGCTTCGGCATGATTCCTATCGCTGCACCGAATTTCTATGATCATTTCCCGAGTTGGTTCGCGACCATCTTCCATTCCGGCATCAGTTCTTCGGCAATCATGGCGATCATGCTGAACCTGGCGTTCAACCACTTCACCACGGGTAACTCCGACCAGCAGTCAGTCTTTGCCGCCGGCACCGAGCGAGTCTTGCGTTACCAGGACCTGGCAGCGCTGCGCGAAGGGGATTATTTCAGTGATGGCAAGCTGCACGACTGTGATGGCAATGAGATCCCCGTGGTGGCGGAGCCTTCGCATGCATCGATAGAGCACGGCCCGGTGCGCCTCAAAAGCAGTGAGCACGTCTGACACTGGCAAACCAATGCCTGCCCAATGAAAAAGCAGCCTGTGATCCTCGATCACAGGCTGCTTTTTTGTGTCACCTCAGAGGCTGGTTACCAGCGTCCGTAATGACCACGGGGTGGGCCATAGTAATAGCCCCGTGGTGGCCCGTAATACACCGGCGCCGGGCGATAGTAGATAGGTTGCTCTACATACACCGGCTGCGGCTGATAGTAGACCGGTGGCGGTTGCTGCACGTAGACCGGCTGCGGCTGGACGTAGACCGGTTGCTGCACATACACCGGCCGATCACGGTTGATAATGGCCGAGCCGACGATGGCCGAACCGACGATTGCGCCAAACACTGCGGGCCCCTCCCAACCACCATGACCATGGGCGGATGCCTGGCCGGTGACCGCGAGTGCCCCCACGAGCAGGGCGATGATGGGAAGTTTACGATTCATGGCTGTTCCTCGTTTCGGCCCCGGCGCCTGTGGTCTGCAACAGACCCAATGAGGGTCGCGGGGATACTTGCTCTGACAGCGATTTTTCCAGAATTTACCGCGCCGTTGGGTAAATATTGTGTAAGGTCTGTACCGTTTTCATGACCGCGCCGCGCAACTCAACTGGCCAGAGGCCTGGCTGGGCCTGGCCGTATCATTGAATAAAACCTGCCGGGACGGTGACTCCGTCTATCTGAATGTGCCTGCAAGGAGACGAACATGCAGATCAATCCCAACAAAGACACCCAACTGTGCATGTCGCTGTCGGGGCGCCCGGGAAATTTTGGCCTGCGCTTTCATAATCATCTGTATGAACAACTGGGCCTGAACTTCTATTACAAGGCGTTCAGCAGCCAGGACTTGCCGGGGGCCGTGGGTGGTATCCGCGCTTTGGGCATCCGTGGGTGCGGTGTGTCGATGCCGTTCAAGGAGGCCTGCATTGCCTTGGTCGATGAACTGGATCCTTCCGCTGCGGCGATCCAATCCATCAATACGATTGTCAACACCAACGGCCATTTGAAGGCCTACAACACCGATTACATTGCCATCGCCCAATTGCTGCAAACCCACGCTGTGCCTCAGGACTCGACCTTTGCCCTGCGCGGCAGCGGCGGCATGGCCAAGGCCGTGGCCAGTGCCTTGCGCGACGGTGGTTACAAGAATGGTTTGATTGTTGCCCGCAATGAAACGGCCGGCCGGGCCCTGGCCGGGTCACTGGGGTACGAATGGCAAGCCGAACTGGGTAAGCGACGGCCACAGATGCTGATCAACGTGACGCCGATCGGCATGACCGGCGGCCCGGAAGCCGACCAACTGGCATTCGCCTCCGACGCCATTGCAGCGGCCGAGACTGTGTTCGATGTAGTGGCGATTCCCTCGGAAACGCCATTGATCGTGCGCGCCCGGGCTGAAGGAAAACGAGTCATCACCGGCCTGGAGGTGATTGCGATCCAGGCCCTGGAGCAGTTCGTGCTGTACACCGGCGTGCGGCCGAGCCCGGAGCAGTTCGACAAAGCCGTGGCGTTCGCCCGGGCCTGAGGCGGTTATTCCAGGCGTGCCAGACGCTCCTCCAGCGCCGCGATCCGCGCTTCGAGCTCTTCGATGCGTTCCGGTGACACGCCGCTGCCGGCGCTGCGTTCCATAGGATGCTGGCGTGCGGCGAGGATCGCCTCGATGTCCGCCGGGTCGCCCATGGCGTGCATGTAGCGATCTTCACGCTGGCCGGCCTGGCGCGGTACCAGCAATGCCAGCCCGCGGGCGATCAGGCGTTCAAGCTGATGCACCACTTGTTCGGTATCTTCGAAGTCGTGCATGCGGCCGCTGCGGGTCAACAGTTCATTGACGGTTTGCGGGCCGCGCAGGAACAACAACCCCATCAGAATCACCTGGGCCGGCACCAACTCCAACGCCTTGTCGACCCGATGCTCCCAGCGGTCGGCGCGACTGCCCATCACCAGTTTGGTAAAGCCGCGACCTTCCAGCGCTCGCAGGCTTTGGCCAACCTGGCCCGGGTTGAGGTTCATCACCGGTTCACGGCTGGTTTTCTGGTTGCAGGCCAGTACCAGGGCGTTGAGGGTCAGCGGGTAGGTCTCGGGATTGGTGGCCTGCTTCTCGACCAGCGCACCGAGGATGCGGATTTCCGTGCTATTGAGCCGTGGTTCTTCAGCCTGGCTTTGTTCTTCGATGCTCATCGCGCGTTCCCTATGCTGTGGAAGCCGCCTAGCGTAATCCTTGCGCAATAAAAGACAAGCTGCGCAACAGCCATGGCTATAATCGCTCCACGTTTTGATTCGTCCTTTTTCCACCACCTGCATGAGATCGCCATGACTATTTCCCTGTACGCCGCTTCCGTCCCGGTTTTCAAGCAGATGCTCAACGCCCTGAGTGATGTCCTGAACAAGGCCGAAGCCCACGCCAGCGCGAAAAACATCGACCCCAACGCCTTCCTGCAAGCTCGCCTGTACCCGGACATGTTCCCGCTGGTGCGCCAGGTACAGATCGCCGTGGACTTCGCCAAAGGTGTGTCCGCGCGTCTGGCCGAGGTTGAAGTGCCAAAGTATGACGACAGCGAAACCACTTTCGCTGAGCTGCAAGCGCTGATCACCAAGGTACTGGCCTTCATCGACGGCATCGGCCCCGAGCAGATCGATGGCAAGGAAGGCATCGAAATCGTCACCCGCCCGGGCACGCCGAAGGAAAAACGCTTCACTGGCCAAAACTACCTGCTGACCTACGGCCTGCCGCAGTTCTTCTTCCACGTCACCACCGCTTACGCATTGCTGCGCCACAACGGTGTGGAAGTGGGCAAGCGCGACTACATGGGCGCGTTCTAAACCCGCAGGCATGAAAAAGCCCGGGACGGTGTGGGCCGTTCCGGGCTTTTTTGTGGCTGTCTGTCACGTCGTCGGTGAATGTACCGACGCTATCGCGAGCAAGCTCGCTCCCTCATGGGATTTGTGGTGTAACGCCCATTGCGTGAGCACCTTAGCCCACCTGTGGGAGCGAGCTTGCTCGCGATGACGAGCGAACAGCCACCGCAGTTGCTATGCCGTACGCGCGAGCTTCTCTTCCTCACCCAAGCAAGCCGCCGCCGTAAACAGCACATCCGTGGACGAGTTCAACGCCGTCTCGGCCGAGTCCTGCAAGACACCAATGATGAACCCCACCGCAACCACTTGCATGGCGATTTCGCTGGGAATGCCGAACAGGCTGCACGCCAGGGGGATCAACAGCAGCGAACCGCCGGCCACGCCGGACGCGCCGCAGGCGCAAATGGCGGCGACGACACTCAGCAGCACAGCCGTCGGCACATCCACCGCGATACCCAGGGTATGCACGGCGGCCAGAGTCAGTACGGTGATGGTGATGGCGGCGCCGGCCATGTTGATGGTCGCGCCCAGTGGGATCGATACCGAATAGGTGTCTTCGTGCAGGCCCAGGCGCTTGCTCAGCTCCAGGTTCACCGGAATGTTGGCTGCCGAGCTGCGGGTGAAGAACGCGGTGATGCCGCTTTCGCGCAGGCAGGTGAATACCAGCGGGTAGGGGTTGCGACGCAGCTTCCACAGCACAATGAGAGGGTTGACTACCAACGCCACGAACAGCATGCAGCCGATCAGCACGGTCAGCAGGTGCAAGTAGCCGAGCAGGGCTTCGAAACCGGAAGTTGCCAGGGTCGAGGCTACCAGTCCAAAGATTCCCAGCGGGGCAAAGCGGATCACTAGTCGCACGATCACGGTCACGCCATTGGACAGGTCTTCGAGCACGGTGCGTGTGGTCTGGCCTGCATGGCGAATAGCGATACCCATGCCGATGGCCCAGGCCAGGATGCCGATGAAGTTACCGTCCATCAGCGCTCGGATCGGGTTGTCCACCACGCTCAGCAACAGGCTTTGCAGCACCTCGCTGATGCCACCGGGCGCTGTGACCGCGACGTCTTGGGTCGTCAGCACCAGGCTGGAGGGAAACAACGTACTGGCAACCACCGCGACCACGGCCGCTGCGAAAGTACCCAGCAGATACAGAAACAAGATCGGCCGGATGTGGGTTTCCTGGCCGTGCTTATGGTTGGCAATCGATGCCATCACCAGTACGAACACCAGGATCGGCGCCACGGCCTTGAGCGCGGACACGAAGACCTTGCCGATGAATGCGGTGGACTTCGCCGCGTCCGGCGCCAGCCATGCCAAGACGATACCGGCGATCAAGCCGATGACGATTTGTGTGACCAGGCCGGTGCGTTTAAAGCGTTGCAAAAGGGAAGGGGACACAGCAGTCATAACGGCATCTCTGATTTTTTATGTGCAACGGTCGACGAGTCAGGGCAACAAGCGGGCAGGCCACATGAGCGGGACCGAAAAGGAGTACAGCGTTTGCAGGCCGCGGACTTTATCACAGACCGATGAAAAATCTGACGGACCTGTGACGATCCGTCACCCATATCCGGGTCATCCGGCGCGCTTGTCTGGTGCGCACATTCTGTTAGGCTTTGCCCCTCTCACCTTTCTATTGCGCCAGCGAGCCCTTCGGCTAACGCTGGTGTCGTCGTTTTGCTGGAGTTCTGCATGTTGTTGCCCATTTTCCTGTTGTCAGCCGCTGGTTTCACCGTGCTGACCACAGAGTTCATCATTGTTGGCCTGCTGCCATCCATCGCCCGCGACCTGCACGTCACCATTGCCCAGGCCGGTTTGCTGGTGACATTGTTCGCGTTTACGGTGGCGGCGTTCGGGCCGTTTCTGACCGCCTGGTTCGCCCGCTTCGAGCGGCGCAAACTGTTTATCAGCGTGCTGGTGATGTTTGGCCTGGCTAATACGTTGGCTGCCCTGGCTCCCAATATCTGGGTGATGGCCATCGCTCGGTTGATTCCCGCCCTGGGCCTGCCGGTGTTCTGGGCGTTGGCCAGTGAAACGGCGGTGGACATCGTCGGGCCGCAATACGCCGGGCGAGCGATTGCCCGGATTGGCTTCGGCATCGTCTGCGCCACGGTGTTCGGCATTCCGGTGGGTACGCTGATTTCCGACGCGCTTGGCTGGCGCAGCGCTTTTGCGATCCTGGCGGTCATTGCCTTCGCCAAGGCGTTGCTGCTGTTTATCTACCTACCGAAAACCAACCTGCACCAGCATCAGGTGAGCTTGCGTTCACAACTGAAGATTTTGCGCAGCCCATTGATGCAGGGGCACGTGCTGCTGTCGATCCTGGTGTTCAGCGGCATGTTCACCGCCTATACCTATCTGGCGGACATCCTTGAGCGCCTGGCCGGGTTCGATGGCACGCTGGTGGGCTGGTGCCTGATGGGCTTCGGTGCCGTGGGGCTGTTGGGCAATTCCCTGGGCGGCCGCGCGGTGGACCGGCATCCGTTGATGGCGTCGATGGTGTTCTGCCTGTTCATGATTGGCGGCATGGTGGCACTGGTGCCTAGCATTCATTCGACTCTCGGGCTGGCAGCGGCGATGGGCATCTGGGGCGTGACCCAGGCCGCATTGTTCCTGGTCAGCCACGTGCGGCTGATGAAAGCGGCGCCCGAAGCCCCGGCCTTTGCCGCATCGCTGAACATCGCCGGTGCCAACCTGGGGATTGGCCTGGGCGCGATGGTGGGTGGGCGAGTCATCGATACCCTGGGCCTGGGCAGCGTCGGTTTTGCCGCGGCCGGGTTCATCCTTGTCTCGATCCTGCTGGCGTTGTTGCTGATGACCTTCAAGCCTCGTGTCACCTGCGCGAACAGTTAAGAGCTGAACAGTTCGCGACGTGCCCCTTCGGCGATCGCGACGATGCCAGGATGGCTGACCTTGCGCTCCACGGAAATGGCGTAGAACGACTCGCTCACCGCATCGGTCTGGCCGATCACCTCTACGCCGTACTGTTGCTTCACCTCATCGGCGATCACGCTCGGGCCGATGAAAATCCCACTGCCTGACTGGCCGAAAGCCTGCATCAATGCGCTGTCGTCGAACTCACCGACGATGCGCGGCTGGATTTGCTGCTCGGCGAACCAGCGTTGCAGGCGGCTGCGCACCACGGTTTCCGGGCCTGGAATCAGTAGCGGGGCGTCATGCAGGCCGTGGGGGAAATCCTTTCCATAGCGTTCGGCCAGGGCTGCGGTGGCGAAAAAACTGATCCCGCATTCCCCCAGTTTCTGGCTATAGCCCTTGATGTCCAAGTGGCTGGGCATCGGGCTGTCGGAAATCACCAGGTCCAGACGCTGGATTGCCAAGTCCGCCAGCAGTCGTTCGAGTTTGTCTTCGCGACAGGTGATACGCAGCGGTTCACTCAGCTCCATGGTTGGTGCCAATAGCCGGTAGACGATGGACTTGGGCACCACGTCCGCCACGCCGACCCGAAACAGCGTCTGCTGCGCGTTGGGCTGGGCCCGCAGCATCAGCTCAAGTTCGCCGCCCAACTGGAACATGTGTTCGGCGTAGGGCAGCGTTTGCCGGCCGGCCTCGGTCAATTCCAGTTGCCGCCCGACGCGGCGGAACAGCTTGATGTTATAGGTCTGCTCGAACAGGGAAATCTGGCCGCTGATGGTTTGCGCCGTGAGGTTCAGTTGCTCGCAAGCCCGAACGATGCTGCCCGTTTTTGCCACCACCCAGAAGTAATGCAGTTGTCGGTAATTGAGCATGGGTTCACATTGCTTCGTAAAAACCGAAGTATAGCTGCTAAAAATACGAATTTTCCTGAAGTATTCTCCTCTCTAGAATGCCTCGCCATGGGTGGGCCGCCTTTCGCGTTCCTTCTTCTCTTATGAGGCATTGACTCCATGACGTACAAAACCCTGGGACTTGCAGCTTTGTTAGTGATGTCTTCAATGGCACTGGCGGGTTGTGAACAGGCTGAAAAAAGCGCCCAGCAACTGATGGGGCAGGCAGCGGAAACTGCCAAGCAGGCAATCGACGAGACCCACAAGGCCGCCGAACAGGCCATCAGCGAAGCCACTGGTGGGTTGATCAGCCCCAAGAAGAAGTCGGAGGACGACGCTAACGCATCCGAATCCTCTACTCAAACTATCTAACCCGTCACATCAGTCAGGACTGAACCATGGATTATCTTTTACAGCTCGCCGCCAGCCCCACCGCGTGGATCGCCCTGGCTACCCTGGTTGTCATGGAAATCGTGCTCGGCATCGATAACCTGATCTTCATTTCGATTCTGACCAACAAGCTGCCCGAACAGGATCGTGCCAAGGCTCGGCGGATCGGTATCGGCATGGCGTTGATCCTGCGCCTGGGCTTGTTGAGCACCATTGCCTTCATTGTGCAGTTGACCGAACCGGTCATCGAGATCCTTGGCCAGGCGTTCTCCTGGAAAGACATGATCCTGATCGCTGGCGGTCTGTTCCTGTTGTGGAAGGCCACCACTGAAATCCACCACAGCATGGACCCGGAACCCAATGATCCGAAATCGGCAACCTCTGGCGTGACCTTGGGTTTTGCCGCCGCAATCGGTCAGATCCTGATGCTGGACCTGGTGTTCTCCATCGACAGCATCATCACCGCCGTGGGCATGACCGAGCATTTGCCGATCATGATCATTGCCGTTGTGGTGTCGGTACTGGTGATGCTGCTGGCGGCCGAACCGCTCGCCAAGTTCATCAATGACAACCCGACGGTGGTCATGCTGGCCCTGGGCTTCCTGATCATGATCGGTATGACGCTGATCGCCGAAGGCTTCGGGGCCCATGTGCCGAAGGGCTACATCTACGCAGCCATGGCGTTCTCGGCGGCGATCGAGGTGTTGAACATGCTGTCCCGTCGTGCCAGGCAGAAGGCGTTGGCCGACAACGCCTGATTCCAGGTAGATAAAAACAAGCCTCCCGGGTCTAGGGCCCGGGAGGTTTTTTTATGAGTTTTGAACGGTGGATGGTTCAGTGCGCGGCAGCGTGGCCTCTTGAGGATTTTGCGGTTTTTTCCACTTGTGCAGGCGCGTGATGATGGCGGCGGGTGATCCGCAGCACGCCCCACAGCATGGCCATCGCTACGCTCAGCCAACCGAATATCAGCATCAGAATTGTCGTCGTCAGGCTCATCTGTGCCTCCTAGCACCCAGGTTCAGGGCGCGCAATCAGTACAGTAGACAGTCTAGTCGACCAAGTGTTGCAGGCAGTCGATCGGGAGCACCGAGGACGGAGCGGTTCGTTCTATCACGCGGGGGCGACTGTTGTTTAAGGCTATACCCAGGCCTGTGCGCGCCTTATGATCGACGGCCCAAGCATGGCCCGAATATCGGGTGCCTGAACAAGAGAGTCATAATGTTGCCGGTAATTTCCTCTTTTCGATCACTGGTACTGGCGACGGCTTGCCTGGCGGCCCTGGCGGGCTGCGCGGGCAGCGTGTCGCCACAGATCAAGCGTCTGCCCGAGCGGGTGGAACTCAACAGCGTGCCGTTCTTTCGTGGCGAAATGTACCAGGGCGCTCCACAGTCGCTGGCCGCCCTGCTGACGCTGCAAGGCACCGTGATTACACCGGGGCTGTTGGAGAAACCGCTGCACCTGCCAGGAGGCGAGGCCGCTTTGCAGCAGAATATGCAAACCCTGGCGCGGGAGTATGGGCTGGTGGTGTATCCCCTCGACGACACGCTGCCAGCGCTGTTGGAGCAGGTTGCCGCGGGTTATCCCGTGTTGCTGCGCTACACCGGTGGGACGGCGTTCTGGTCCGGGCCGCGCTACGGGATTCTCGCCGGTTATAACCGGCAGAAGCAGACGGTCTTGCTGCGCTCAGGGATGAACCGGCGACAGCTGATGAGCTTCAGCACGTTCGAATCAGCCTTCAAAAGCGCAGGCGGTTGGGCGGTTCTGCTCCAGCGTCCGACGCAGTTGCCGGCCAATGTCAACTCACAGCGCTGGCTGAAAGCGGCGGATGAGCTCGCCGGGGCAGGGCAGGAGCAAGAAGCGGCCCGGGCTACCAAAGCCCTGAACACCGTCCACTGATCGCTCGCCCCGTTCGTCACCTGCCGGGCACGACCCGGCACGCCTGAGGCTCCTATCTTCAGGGTCCGGAGTTTCCGGGCCATGATTCGAGGAGGCAGGCATGGCACAGTCGAAAACACCTACGGGGCCCCATTCTTCAGAGCATTCTTCCGGTGACGATGAATTGGGGTTCGATCCCGATTCCCCGGATCTCGGCGACCCGCAAGTCGATCCGATAGGACCGGCCAAGGCGCCCCGGGATGATGAGGATAAGCAGCAACAGCCTCGTTCCGAGGCCTATGATCCGCTGGGTAACCTTAAGCCTTGATGAACGAAAAAGCCCCGACGAATCGGGGCTTTTTTTAGGGCGACGCGCGGTTTACTGCGACGCTTCTACCACACCGCTCTGGCGGCTCTTGAGGTTCTTCGCTGCTTTGTATTGAAGGGCAACAGCCGGCACGTTGGCGCTTTTGCCGGTTTCCACCCAACTACGAATGCGGCTGGCATCGGCGAAGTGGGTGTATTTGCCGAAGGCGTCAAGGATCACCAGCGCCATCGGACGATTACCCATTTTTGTCACCAGCACCAGGCAGTGGCCAGCCTGGTTGGTGAAGCCGGTCTTGGTCAGCTGGATGTCCCAATTGGCCTTGTGGATCAGGTGATCGGTATTGCGAAAGCCCAAGCTATACACCGGTTTGCGGAAGGTGACGGTTTTTTCCTTGGTCGTGCTCAGCTCGCTCAGCAGCGGATACTTACGGGCGGCGATCAGTAGCTTGGTCAGGTCCCGGGCAGTGGAAACGTTGTGGATCGACAGGCCGGTGGGCTCGACATAATGGGTGCTGGTCATGCCCAGCGACTTGGCCTTGGCGTTCATGGCTGCGATGAATGCCGCATACCCGCCTGGGTAATGATGCGCGAGGCTCGCGGCGGCGCGGTTTTCCGAGGACATCAGGGCGATCAGCAGTACGTCCCGGCGTGACAGTTCACTGTTGAGCTTGACTCGGGAAAACACACCTTTCATCTCTGGCGTGTTGGCAATAGTGATGGAGATATATTCATCCAGGTTCTGTTTGGCATCCAGCACGATCAGGCCGGTCATCAACTTGGTGACCGAGGCGATCGGTACCACCACGTCCGGGTTGCTGGAATAAACGACTTTATCTGTCTGCAGATCCAGCAGGATCGCACTGCCCGAGGCGACTTGAAGTTTTGAAGTGTCTCGTGGGGCCGCGATGGTTTCCTGTGCGTCGACATTTTGCGTGATAAAGGTGCCTGTGAAAGCGATGAACAGGCTAAGGATCGAAAGACGGATTTTCACGCGAGTAGGCTCGATGGAGTTGAAGGTGCCGTTGGCGACGGTTTTCTAAAAAACGTCGCATTTTATGAGTATGGGCGACAGCAGCGCTATATGCCTGTGCCGCAGGGGCTTGTGAATAAATAAAGTTTAATGAAGGGAGATTCTGGCGAATCGAATCTGAAAAATTTGTAATTTGGGGGATTTCAGTAACAACCACCGACGGCTGTCTGTCGATTCAAGAGCGGACGACCAAAGCACCTGTGGGAGCGAGCTTGCTCGCGATAGCGGTATGTCAGCCACCATTGATGCTGACTGATCCGAGGCTATCGCGAGCAAGCTCGCTCCCACAGGGGGGCGGCTGGATTGAAGCGGCGTATCAGCTATGCAGCGTTTCGGCCGCGTAGAGCGTGTTTTCCAGCAGGCACGCGCGGGTCATCGGGCCGACGCCGCCTGGTACGGGCGTGATCCAGCCGGCGCGGGGCAGGGCGGTCTCGTAGACCACGTCACCCACCAGCTTGCCGTCTTCCTGGCGGTTGATGCCCACGTCGATGACGATGGCGCCTTCCTTGATCCATTCACCTTTCACCAGGCCGGGCTTGCCGGCGGCGACTACCACCAGGTCGGCGCGCCCAACGTGGCCCGCCAGGTCCTTGGTGAAACGGTGGGTCACCGTGACGGTGCAGCCGGCCAGCAGCAACTCCATGGCCATCGGTCGGCCAACGATGTTGGACGCGCCCACGACGACTGCATCAAGCCCATAAAGGTCCACGCCGGTGCTTTCCAGCAGGGTCATGATGCCTTTGGGGGTGCAGGGGCGCAGCAACGGGATGCGCTGGGCCAGACGGCCGACGTTATAAGGATGGAAACCGTCGACGTCTTTGTCCGGGCGGATACGCTCCAGCAGTTTGGAGGCGTCGAGGTGTTCGGGCAGGGGCAGCTGGAGCAGGACGCCGTCGATATTCGGATCGTCGTTCAGGCGATCAATCAGCTCGGCCAGCGCTTGTTGAGTGGTTTCGGAAGGCAGGTCGTAGGCCTGGGAAAGGAAGCCGACCTCTTCACAGTCTTTACGCTTGTGCGAGACATAAACCTGAGAGGCAGGATCGCTGCCGACCAGAATCACCGCAAGGCCAGGCGTGCGCAAGCCTTGCTGGCGGCGCTCGGTGACGCGTTGGGCGATCTGCTGGCGCAGGCTGGCGGCGATCGATTTGCCGTCGATAAGTTGTGCAGTCATTGCGCGTGGTTAACCATCGAGAGGGGAAAAAAAGAGAACGCATTCTCGCATGCCGAGGCGTGAGGGCAAAGGCGCTTGGTCTGCAAATTCCCCTAAGCCCTTTAATTAAATGAATTTTTTTTAAAAAAGAGTTGACGACCTATCAGGCCGTCTATAACATTCGTCGCACTTGTCGGGCACAGCCTAGCACTGGTTAAGAAGGTGGAGCGGAGTTAGTTGTTTGAACTCGGCAAAGCTGAAAGCACTTAGTTTGTAATCGTCCAAGAATACAGATTAAAAAGGCGCCCGTAGCTCAGCTGGATAGAGCATCCGCCTTCTAAGCGGATGGTCGCAGGTTCGAGTCCTGCCGGGTGCGCCATTAGGCAGCTTTGGCACAAGTAACGCAACAAGGCAATATGGTGGGCGTAGCTCAGTTGGTAGAGCACGGGATTGTGACTCCCGTTGTCGTGGGTTCGATCCCCATCGTCCACCCCATATTCTAGAAAGGCGCCAGATTTAACGGTCTGGCGCCTTTGCTTTAAAAGCTTGATACGCGGATGTGGTGGAATTGGTAGACACACTGGATTTAGGTTCCAGCGCCGCAAGGTGTGAGAGTTCGAGTCTCTCCGTCCGCACCATACAAGTCGCTATTTAAATAGCAGAAAACGGCGCAGTACCTGAAAAGGGCTGCGCCGTTTTTGTTTTCAATGGTTCTGTGTTGTTCGTCAGCCCCGGTTTTGGGGGCGTGCGCAGTGATCGGTTCGTCGCGATTGTGTTTCGTGATGATGCGCGGGGTGCCCGTCGGTCTCCTTGCGGGGCCGGGAGCTGCGAGTTCGGATACCGTGCTTCTATATATAGGAGCGTTGGTGCAGAGCCTTGGGCTGATCGACTGTATTTGCAATCCGGGCGGGGCATGAGCGTTTGTCCCGTCCTTAAATTCGGCGCTTGTTTCCTGCGCGTTTTCAGTAGGGTGACTTCTTGAGTTTGACCTACTAGAATGCATGCCCTTGATTCTGGGGTCGGAAACGCCCGGCCAACGTCTGTGCAACGAGGAATATCCATGCAAGTTTCTGTTGAAAATACTTCTGCTCTTGAGCGCCGCATGAGCATCACCGTGCCGGCTGAGCGCATCGAGACTCAGGTCAACAAGCGTCTGCAGCAGACTGCCCAAAAGGCCAAAATCCCAGGTTTCCGCCCAGGCAAAGTGCCAATGAGCGTGATTCGTCAGCGTTACGAGGCTGATGCGCGTCAGGAAGCCGTGGGTGACGTGATCCAGTCTTCGTTCTACGAAGCGGTTGTCGAGCAGAAGCTGAACCCGGCTGGCGCTCCATCCGTCGAGCCTAAAGTGCTGGAAAAGGGCAAGGATCTGGAGTTCGTCGCCACGTTCGAAGTGTTCCCTGAGTTCACTGTTGCCGGTTTCGAGTCCATCGCCGTCGAGCGTCTGAGCGCTGACGTTTCGGACGCTGACCTGGACAAGATGCTGGACATCCTGCGTAAGCAGAACACCCGTTTCGAAGTGGCTGATCGTGCTGCCCAGAACGAAGATCAACTGAACATCGATTTCGTCGGCAAGGTCGACGGTGAAGTGTTCGCTGGCGGTTCCGCCAAGGCTACCCAGCTGGTACTGGGTTCCGGTCGCATGATCCCTGGCTTCGAAGACGGCCTGGTCGGCGCCAAAGCCGGTGAAGAGCGCGTTCTGAACGTGACCTTCCCTGAGGACTACCAGAACCTGGACCTGGCTGGTAAAGCCGCCGAGTTCACCGTGACTGTCAACAGCGTTTCCGAGCCGAAACTGCCGGAGCTGAACGAAGAGTTCTTCGCCCAGTTCGGTATAAAGGAAACCGGTCTGGAAGGTTTCCGCACCGAAGTTCGCAAGAACATGGAGCGTGAGCTGCGTCAGGCCATCAAGTCCAAGGTCAAGAATCAGGTTATGGACGGTCTGCTGGCCTCCAACCCTATCGAAGTGCCAAAGGCTCTGCTGGACAACGAAGTGAATCGTCTGCGTGTGCAGGCTGTTCAGCAGTTCGGCGGCAACATCAAGCCGGACCAGCTGCCTGCCGAGCTGTTCGAAGAGCAAGCCAAGCGCCGCGTTGTGCTGGGCCTGATCGTTGCCGAAGTGGTCAAGCAGTTCGAACTCAAGCCTGACGAAGCCCGTGTTCGCGAGCTGATCCAGGAAATGGCCTCGGCCTACCAAGAGCCTGAGCAGGTTGTGTCCTGGTACTACAAGAACGACCAGCAACTGAACGAAGTCCGTTCGGTTGTGCTGGAAGAGCAAGTTGTGGATACTGTTCTGCAGAAAGCTAGCGTGACCGATAAAGCGGTCTCTTACGAAGAAGCGGTCAAGCCGGTGGAAGCTCCACAAGCCGATTGATTGTTCTGCGGTAAGAAATACACACCCATAAGCCAGCCTTCGCGCTGGCTTATGCGTATTCAAGACATAACTATTTGGGAGTGACTGCGAGACATGTCCCGCAATTCTTTTTATCAGCAGAGCTCTGACATCCAAGCCGCAGGCGGCCTGGTCCCGATGGTTATCGAGCAGTCCGCCCGTGGCGAGCGTGCCTATGACATCTACTCGCGTCTGCTCAAGGAACGCGTCATCTTCCTGATCGGCCCCGTTGAAGACTACATGGCCAACCTGGTCGCGGCGCAATTGCTGTTCCTTGAAGCGGAAAACCCGGACAAGGATATCCATCTGTACATCAACTCACCTGGCGGTTCGGTGACTGCGGGCATGTCGATCTACGACACCATGCAATTCATCAAGCCAGACGTTTCCACCATCTGCATCGGCCAGGCCTGCAGCATGGGCGCGTTCCTGCTCGCCGGTGGCGCAGCGGGCAAGCGTCACTGCCTGCCTAACTCGCGCATGATGATTCACCAGCCACTGGGCGGTTTCCAAGGCCAGGCGTCGGATATCGATATCCATGCCAAGGAAATCCTCCATATTCGTTCGCGCCTGAACTCGCTGCTGGCCCATCACACCGGGCAAAGCCTCGAAACCATTGAGCGTGACACCGAACGTGACAACTTCATGAGCGCAGAGCGTGCGGCCGAATACGGTCTGATCGACTCCGTGATCAACAAGCGTCAAATGCCTGCCTAAGCCGCTCAAAATGCAGGTGGTTGGGATGACCGGCCGCCTGCGGGCTTGAAAAAGCCCGCAATTGCCTTCATCTTGTGTTGCAAGCCTATCGGATTTGGATCGATCGAATGACTGACACCCGCAACGGCGAGGACAACGGCAAACTGCTTTATTGCTCCTTCTGTGGCAAAAGCCAGCATGAAGTACGCAAATTGATTGCCGGTCCCTCGGTCTTCATTTGCGACGAGTGCGTCGACCTGTGCAATGACATCATCCGCGAGGAGGTGCAGGAAGCCCAGGCCGAAAGCAGCGCGCATAAATTGCCTTCGCCTAAAGAAATCAGCGGCATCCTTGATCAGTATGTGATTGGTCAAGAACGTGCGAAAAAGGTACTGGCCGTAGCGGTGTACAACCACTACAAGCGCCTGAACCAGCGTGACAAAAAGAATGACGACGTCGAACTCGGCAAGAGCAATATCCTGCTGATCGGCCCGACAGGCTCGGGTAAGACCTTGCTTGCCGAAACCTTGGCTCGTTTGCTGAACGTTCCGTTCACCATCGCCGACGCAACCACCCTTACCGAGGCGGGTTACGTAGGTGAAGATGTCGAGAACATTATTCAGAAGTTGTTGCAGAAGTGTGATTACGATGTGGAGAAGGCCCAGATGGGCATCGTCTACATCGATGAAATCGACAAGATTTCCCGCAAGTCCGACAACCCGTCCATTACCCGGGATGTTTCCGGTGAGGGCGTGCAGCAGGCCTTGCTCAAGTTGATCGAAGGCACGGTCGCTTCCGTTCCGCCCCAGGGTGGTCGCAAGCATCCGCAGCAGGAATTCCTGCAAGTCGACACCCGTAACATCCTGTTCATTTGTGGTGGTGCGTTCTCCGGTCTGGAAAAGGTTATCCAAAACCGTTCCACCCGCGGCGGCATTGGTTTCAACGCCGAAGTGCGCAGCAAGGAAGAGGGTAAGAAGGTTGGTGAGTCCCTGCGTGAAGTCGAGCCTGACGATCTGGTCAAGTTTGGTCTGATCCCAGAGTTCGTGGGGCGTCTGCCGGTTCTGGCGACGCTGGACGAGCTGGACGAAGCCGCGTTGATGCAGATTCTGACCGAGCCGAAAAACGCTCTGACCAAGCAATATGCCAAGCTGTTCGAAATGGAAGGCGTAGACCTGGAGTTCCGTTCCGACGCGCTGAAATCGGTCGCCAAGCGTGCCCTGGAGCGTAAAACCGGTGCCCGTGGCCTGCGTTCGATTCTTGAAGGTGTATTGCTCGACACGATGTATGAAATCCCCTCGCAGTCCGAGGTGAGCAAAGTCGTGATCGATGAAAGTGTTATAGAAGGCAAGTCCAAGCCATTGTATATCTATGAAAACAATGAGCCGGCTGCCAAGGCTGCACCGGACGCTTAAGCGTCCTGTTGCGGTAACAAAGGAGGGGCCTTCGGGCCCCTTTGCTTTTAGCGCGTTTTAGACGTGTCTTGCGCTTGTTTTTTTTCAAGGCTGCCCCCATCTTGGTTTCAAGCTTACTTCCATCTGTTTCCGGCCTTGTGGCCGCCGTAGAGGCGAAATCATGAAGACAACCATCGAATTGCCTCTCCTGCCATTGCGTGATGTCGTGGTGTATCCGCACATGGTTATCCCGCTGTTCGTGGGGCGCGAGAAGTCCATCGAAGCTCTCGAGGCTGCGATGACGGGTGACAAGCAGATTCTCCTGCTGGCTCAGAGAAACCCTGCTGACGATGATCCTGGCGAGGACGCGCTTTATCGCGTAGGTACGATTGCAACTGTTCTGCAACTGCTCAAGCTGCCTGATGGCACCGTCAAGGTCCTGGTCGAAGGCGAGCAGCGCGGTACCGTTGAGCGTTTCAGCGAAGTGGACGGCCATTGTCGGGCCGAAGTATCGCTGATCGAAGAAGTCGATGCGCCTGAGCGCGAATCAGAGGTGTTTGTCCGCAGCCTGCTGTCTCAGTTCGAACAATACGTTCAGTTGGGCAAGAAGGTGCCCGCCGAGGTCCTGTCGTCGCTTAACAGCATCGACGAGCCCGGACGCCTGGTCGATACGATGGCGGCCCACATGGCCCTCAAGATCGAGCAAAAGCAGGAAATTCTCGAAATCATCGATTTGTCCGCCCGTGTCGAGCACGTACTGGCATTGCTCGACGGCGAAATCGATCTGCTGCAGGTCGAGAAACGCATTCGTGGTCGCGTCAAGAAACAAATGGAGCGCAGCCAGCGCGAGTACTACCTGAATGAGCAGATGAAGGCCATTCAGAAGGAGCTCGGCGACGGCGACGAAGGCCACAACGAAATCGAAGAGCTGAAAAAGCGCATCGATGCCGCAGGTTTGCCCAAGGACGCACTGGCCAAGGCCCAGGCGGAGCTGAACAAACTCAAGCAAATGTCGCCGATGTCGGCCGAAGCTACCGTGGTGCGTTCCTACATCGACTGGCTTGTCCAAGTGCCTTGGAAAGCCCAGAGCAAGGTGCGCCTGGACCTGGCTCGCGCCGAAGACATCCTCGACGCCGATCATTACGGTCTGGAAGAAGTCAAGGAACGCATCCTCGAATACCTCGCCGTACAAAAGCGCGTGAAGAAAATTCGTGGCCCGGTTTTGTGCCTGGTTGGCCCGCCAGGGGTCGGCAAGACCTCTCTGGCCGAGTCGATTGCCCACGCCACCAATCGTAAATTCGTCCGCATGGCCCTCGGTGGTGTGCGCGACGAGGCGGAAATCCGTGGTCATCGGCGTACCTACATCGGGTCCATGCCAGGAAGATTGATTCAAAAGATGACAAAGGTGGGTGTGCGCAACCCGTTGTTCCTTTTGGATGAAATCGACAAGATGGGCAGCGATATGCGTGGCGATCCCGCCTCTGCGTTGCTCGAAGTGCTCGATCCTGAGCAGAATCACAATTTCAACGATCACTACCTGGAGGTCGACTACGACCTGTCGGACGTGATGTTCCTTTGCACCTCCAACTCCATGAACATTCCGGCGGCGTTGCTGGACCGGATGGAGGTGATTCGTCTGCCGGGTTACACCGAGGACGAAAAGATCAACATCGCCGTCAAATACCTTTCGCCCAAGCAAATCCAGGCCAACGGCTTGAAAAAGGGCGAACTGGAATTTGACGCCGACGCGATTCGCGACATCATCCGCTACTACACTCGCGAGGCTGGTGTGCGTGGCCTGGAGCGGCAAATTGCCAAGGTCTGCCGCAAGGCGGTCAAGGAGCATGCGCTGGAAAAACGCTTCGCGGTCAAGGTCACTTCGGACCTGCTGGAGCACTTCCTGGGTGTGCGTAAATTCCGCTACGGCCTGGCCGAGCAGCAGGATCAGATCGGTCAGGTGACCGGTCTTGCGTGGACTCAAGTGGGTGGTGAGTTGCTGACCATCGAAGCGGCAGTGGTTCCGGGCAAGGGGCAGTTGATCAAGACCGGTTCCCTGGGTGACGTGATGGTCGAGTCGATCACCGCAGCGTTGACGGTGGTTCGTAGCCGCGCACGGAGCCTGGGCATCCCCGTGGACTTCCACGAGAAGCGCGACACGCATATCCATATGCCTGAAGGGGCGACGCCCAAGGACGGCCCGAGCGCTGGCGTAGGCATGTGCACGGCCCTGGTATCGGCACTGACGGGCATTCCGGTGCGCGCCGATGTCGCCATGACGGGTGAAATCACGCTGCGTGGTCAGGTATTGGCGATCGGTGGCCTGAAGGAAAAACTGCTGGCGGCGCACCGTGGCGGGATCAAGACCGTGATCATTCCTGAAGAGAATGTTCGCGATCTGAAGGAAATTCCTGACAACATTAAGCAGGATCTTCAGATCAAACCGGTTAAATGGATTGACGAGGTCCTGCAAATTGCGCTGCAATACGCGCCGGAGCCCTTGCCGGATGTGGCTCCGGAGATAGTCGCGAAGGACGAAAAGCGCGAGTCTGACTCTAAGGAAAGAATTAGTACGCATTAATACGCATTTGCCTGGGGGGCTTCCTTGACAGTTTTTTAGAGCCCTTGTTATAAAGCGGCTCTTAAGTGTCTGTAGGCCATTCAGCACTCGTTTTTGCTTTCACCAAAAAAACTTAGAATCATCTCAAATAGATATAAGGGGACTTAGAGTGAACAAGTCGGAACTGATTGATGCTATCGCTGCATCCGCTGATATCCCGAAAGCTGCTGCTGGCCGTGCGCTGGACGCTGTAATCGAATCCGTCACTGGCGCTCTCAAGGCCGGCGACTCCGTGGTTCTGGTAGGTTTCGGCACCTTCTCCGTGACCGACCGTCCAGCTCGTACCGGTCGCAACCCGCAGACTGGCAAGACGCTGGAAATCCCTGCTGCCAAAAAGCCGGGTTTCAAAGCTGGTAAAGCACTGAAAGAAGCCGTTAACTAAGGTTTCATTGAGTTTATCCGGGTCGGGGTCATGCCTGGCTTGGCAGCGGAGCGGTAATACGACCGGTTGCTACCGGTGTGTGACGCCAGGGCTTGCGGGTTCGAGCCCGGTCCGCTCCGCCAGTTACGAGAAGGCGCATCCTCGGATGCGCCTTTCTTCTATCCGGATTCTACCCACGCTCCACGGTTGCCTAATTTTGAAGTTCAACCGTTTCTGGGGGACGCATGCTGCAGAATATCAGGGACAATTCACAAGGCTGGATTGCCAAGACCATCATCGGGGTCATCGTCGCGTTGATGGCGTTGACCGGTTTCGATGCCATTTTCAAAGCCACCACCAACAGCAACGAAGCGGCCAAGGTCAACGGCGAAAACATCAGCCAGAACGAGCTGAGTCAGGCGGTCGATATGCAACGCCGTCAGCTCATGCAACAGCTGGGCAAGGATTTTGACGCCTCCCTGCTGGACGAAAAGATGCTGCGTGAATCGGCGCTCAAGGGCCTGATCGATCGCAAGCTGTTGCTGCAAGGTGCACACGACGCGAAATTCGCTTTCTCCGAAGCCGCGCTGGATCAAGTGATCCTGCAAACGCCTGAGTTTCAGGTCGATGGCAAGTTCAGCCCCGAGCGTTTCGATCAGGTGATCCGCCAGCTGGGTTACAACCGCCTGCAATTCCGTCAGATGCTGGCTCAGGAAATGCTGATCGGTCAGCTGCGTGCCGGTCTGGCTGGCAGCGGTTTCGTCACCGATGCGCAGGTCCTGGCATTCGCCCGCCTGGAAAAGCAGACCCGTGATTTCGCTACCTTGAACATCAAGGCTGACCCGTCGGCCGTGAAGCTGACCGATGACGAGGTCAAGGCTTACTACGACAAACACGCCAAGGAATTCATGACGCCCGATCAGGTGGTCATCGATTACCTCGAGCTGAAGAAGGCCTCGTTCTTCGATCAGGTCAGCGTCAAGGACGAAGACCTGCAAGCGGCCTATCAGAAAGAAATCGCCAACCTGTCCGAACAGCGTCGGGCTGCGCACATTCTGATCGAGGTGAACGACAAGGTCACCGAAGCCCAGGCGAAGGCGAAGATCGAGGAGATTCAGGCGCGTCTGGCCAAAGGCGAGTCGTTTGAAGCCCTGGCGAAGGAGTTTTCCCAGGACCCGGGTTCGGCAAGCAACGGTGGCGATCTCGGTTATGCCGGTCCAGGCGTCTATGATCCGGAATTCGAAAAGGCACTGTATGCCTTGAACAAGGATCAGGTATCGGCACCGGTGCGCACCGATTTCGGTTTGCACCTGATCAAGCTGCTGGGTGTTGAAGCGCCTGAAGTCCCGACGTTTGCCAGCCTCAAGGACAAGCTGACCCGCGAGCTGAAAACCCAACAGGTGGAGCAGCGTTTCGTGGAGGCGACCAAGCAACTGGAGGATGCCTCGTTCGAAGCGTCCGACCTGGCGCAGCCGGCCCAGGACCTGAAGCTGACCGTCCACACCTCGGCACCGTTCGGGCGTGAAGGCGGAGAGGGCGTTGCGGCCAATCGCGCCGTGGTTACCGCCGCGTTCAGCCCGGAAGTGTTGGATGAAGGGGCCAACAGCGCCGCCATCGAACTGGACCCGGAAACTGTCGTGGTGTTGCGTGCCAAGGAGCACCGCAAGCCTGAGCAGATGCCGCTCGAAAGCGTCGCAGGGCCCATTCGGGCTCAACTGGCCAAGGAGCACGCCAGCGAGGCTGCCAAGGCCCGTGGGGATGAGTTGATCGCTAGCCTGCGTGATGGCAAGACTGCGTTGGATAAACCGGTCGTCGGTCAAAGCTGGAAAGTCAGCGAAGCGGCAACCCGCAACCAGGAAGGTATCGACCCGGCGGTGCTGCAGGCACTGTTCCGCATGCCCAAGCCTGAGTCCAAGGACAAGCCGACGTTCACCAGCGTGACCTTGCCTGACGGCAGCGTGGTGGTCGTGCGTCTGAACGGCGTGAACGAAGCAGCAGCACCAACCGACGAAGAGAAGGCGCAGTACCGTCGCTACCTCGCTTCGCGTATCGGCCAGCAGGACTTTGCGGCTTATCGCAAGCAGTTGGAGAGCCAGGCGGACATCAAGCGTTTCTAAATGCCTTGATGGCTTGCTGATCGAAGACCCCGGCCGAAAAGCCGGGGTCTTTTTTTATGTCTGGTTGTTGCTAATGGCAGGGTGTTCGTCGATCCATCGGGATTGCTTCTTTTTCCTGCAAACAACCCCCAGTAGACTTGTAACCCGTTTAAGTCGTGATTACTCACGCTGCCGAGCCGCGTTCTGTTGCACAATACGCCCCGGACTGTTTTTCTCAGGATGTTCAATGTTCATATCACCTCACATGCGCACCATCGGGCTTGCGTTGGCGTTGGCCGCCGCAGCCGGTTGCTCGTCCAAGAAAGCCGCCATTTACGAGCATGAAAACTTCGATGATTCCGGTACGTTCTCGCGCACTTATCCAGTGAGCGATGCGGCGACCTGTGAAGCCGGGCGTCGGGCGTTGCTCAGTCAGGGCTACATCATCACCAGCAGCGATGCGAAACTGGTCAGCGGTCACAAGAGCTTTCAGCAGACCGGCGAAACCCACATGGAGATCAGCTTCAACCTGGTCTGTGCCGAAGACGGCGGTGCTGGACACCGTGCGACCATGTTCGCCAACGCCCTGCAGGACCGCTATGCCCTGAAGAAGACCAACAACTCCGCCAGCCTGGGTGTGGGAGTGCTGGGCTCGGTATCGATGCCGATCGGCTCCTCAGATGATTCGATGGTCAAGGTCGCCAGCGAAACCGTATCGGCGGCCAAGTTCTACGAGCGGTTCTTTGCTCTAGTGGAGCTGTTCTTGCCACCTGAAGCGAAAAAGGCTGTCGAGAACGTCGAGAAGCCAAAAGCTGAACTGGGCGTCCCGGAAACCAAGCTCGAACCGGCGGCGTTGGTGCCTGCTCCTGAGCCCGCCGCACCGCAGGCCGCGCCAACGCCAGTGGAAGCCGCTCCCGCAGCCTCGGAGCCGATCACCCCGCCAGCCGAGCCGGCACCGATTGCTCCCGAGTCGTCCGAGCCCGCGCCGGCGACAGAAACCATCACTGCGCCACCGCCCAGTACGTTGGCGCCTCCGAGCGAGCCAATCCAGCCACTCCCTTGAGGTCCGGCAAGAGGATAATCCCTTGCCACACCTTCACAGGGTAATTTCCCGACGCTGTGCTACGTTTAATTCATGAAGCTTTTGCTTCATGTTTTGTTCATAAAGCAGCTTTATGCTGATTCCAACGCCATCAGGCATCGGTTTCAACGACAGGGGAAGGACTCGTAATGGATGATTATCAGGAAGAGCTGCTGGAATACCAGGCGTATGAACTGGACCCGCTGGAACCCGCCGAGGACGCGACGGAGTTGTAGGGGGAAAGTTGCCTGCACGCCTCAAGTTGCAAGCGGCAATCTTTAAGCTCAGTAACTCCTATGACTGCGCCGAAACTCTCCAGGCGTCTGGTCGTTCCAGCGCTTGAAGGCACGTTGGAACGCTTCGGCTGAGGCGAAGCCCAACAGGTAGGCGATTTCGCCGAACGCCAGTTCAGTCTCGCGGATGTAGGTCATGGCCAGGTCGCGGCGAGTGTCATTGAGGATTGCGCGATACTGCGTACCCTCTTCGGCCAGTTTGCGGCGCAGGGTCCAGGTCGGCAGCTTCAAGCGTGCCGCCACTTCTTCCAGGTCGGGTTCCCGACCGCCATTGAGCAACGGCCCCAACAGTTGGATGATGCGCTCGCGCAAACTGCGGGTGCGGGTCAACTGTTCCAGCTCCTGTTCACACAACTTAACCAGATGCCGCCAGGTACTCGGGCAATGTTGCCGGTTGCGCCGGGCGAGACTGTCCAGGCCCAGGCGCAGCTGATTCTGCTGGGCGCCAAACTGGATCGGACAATCACCGAGCGTGCGGTAGGCTTCCACGTACGCCGGTTCTTCGAATTCGATCTCTATGCGTTCGGCCCTTAGCGCGATGTCGCTCACACTGGAGAGCTGCGTCAGCCAGCCAGCGATGATCGAGTCTACGACGAAGCGGTTGTAGGCGTTATACGGACTGATGGAGTAAAAACGCAGCCAAGCGCCCCGGGCGTCCTCGTGAAAACTCGACTGGCCGCGATAGTTGGAACCGTATAGGGGCTCGAAGCGGATCATGCAGCGCGCGGCTTCGCGTACTGTCGGCGCCTGGGCGGCGGTGACGCCCGCCAGCCCAGCCTGGCTCAAACGGCTGAGTTGACCCATACGCAGGCCCAGTGCCGGGTCCTGGGTCTGCTGGATCGCCGCGTGGCCCAGGCGCATGTAGCGTGGGATCGACAGTCGAGCCCCGGGTTCGGCCAGGCGCGCGGCATCCAGACCGTACTGCTCAAGCAGGGGTTGAGGGTCCTGCCCATGGCTGGCGACCGCATCCGCCAGGCTATGGACGAAGCCTACTGACAGATCCCCCAAGCGCATCGGTTGCGGTTTCATGTTCACAACCAAAGGTTCAGCAGACGGGCGCCACGAGCCTCGCCGTCGGGGAAGTGTTCGCCGTTGTGGCTGATGAAACTCTGGCCTGTGCTGGCGCTGTCCCAGAATTGGCCCCGCAGGAAGACGCTGACGCCAGCTGTGGCCCGGCTGGTGGGCAGTTGGCTAGTCAGCGTCAGGCGATGCCAGGCCTGGCCTTCGCTGACTTCGCCTGGCTTGAGGCTCACTTCGCTCGGCGTGGACAGGCCTTTGTAACCACCCCAGGGCTTGTTCCACGTGTCGCGACCGATGATGAAGGCGGGCACGGCGATCAGTTGTGCGCCTTGGTCATCGAGTTGCCGATAGTGGCGGGGGTACCAGCTGTCGCTGCCAATCAGCACGCCCAGGCGCCCGGCAGGGGTGTCGATGACGCGGGTTGCGTTCGGGGGGGCGGCCCCCAGTACGTCTCGTTGTTCGAACACGGGATGTTGTTGGCGCTGGGGCTGGCCGATTGGTCGTCCGTCGCGACCGAACACCAGGCTGCTGTTATACAGCGCGCCGCGGCCAATCTTCAGTTCACCTTCGCTGACGCTGGGTTCGGGCAGCACGATGGAGCCGGCCACCAGAGTCACGCCGAATTCCTTGGCCAGCCCGCCAAACAGTGTCTGATAGTCATGGGCCATGGTATCGGCCTTCATGCGCAGGTAGGCATCGTCCAGTCGGTTGTCACCTTGAGCACTGAACAAGGCGCGGGTAAACGCCAGCGGATTGCTGACCGCCAGCCAGTTCATGGCGTCCTTCAATGTGGCAGCCTGATACAACTCGTCTTTTTCACCGCTGACCATCAGCCAGGTGCCGATGTGCTCGGGCAAGACCACGATGGTTTTGTCATTGAGAAAGCCCAGGTCGCGAGCGTTTTGCAAATAGGCCGCCAGTTTGCGACGCAGGTGCTCGGGGCTCTGGTAGTCGGTGGGAAATAACTCGGGTTGGATGCCCAACAAGTTGCCCCGGTCGGCGGGTGTGCCCTGGTCGACCGCCAGGTTGATGCGAAGGTCTGACAGGTAATGGCCCGCCGGACGGTCCATCGTCCACAGTGCGTAGGTGATCAGGGCGGCAATCAAGGCCAGTGAAAACAGCAGGTACAGAAATTTGCGCATGGGGACAGTCAGCGGCCGTGTGCGGATTCAATGACTAGGGTAGGGCCCACCGTGGGCGTTGCCAAGGGGCGCTGCGCATTTGGATCATTAAGTTGTCAGTTACGGTCATTGAGTGAGCGCATCCTGGCTCTTAGGCTGTCGGTCATGACAGAGGGAAGCCGCAGAGCTTCCGTATTTCCCGTGATTGCCCGTTGTGGAGTGACCGATGACCGCCTCTCATTACCCGCACCTGTTGGCCCCGTTGGACCTGGGTTTTACCACGTTACGCAACCGTACCCTGATGGGGTCGATGCATACGGGGCTGGAAGAAAAGCCCGGCGGTTTCGAACGCATGGCGGCCTATTTTGCCGAGCGGGCCCGAGGCGGCGTGGGCCTGATGGTTACTGGTGGTATCGGGCCGAACGACGAGGGCGGCGTGTACTCCGGTGCCGCCAAACTGACCACTGAAGAAGAGGCCCGCAAGCACCAGATCGTCACCCGCGCCGTACACGAGGCCGGTGGCAAGATCTGCATGCAGATCCTCCATGCCGGGCGCTACGCCTACAGCCCCAAGCAAGTGGCGCCGAGTGCGATCCAGGCGCCGATCAACCCGTTCAAGCCCAAGGAACTGGACGAGGAGGGTATCGAAAAGCAGATCAGCGACTTCGTCACTTGTTCGGTACTGGCTCAGCAGGCCGAATATGATGGTGTCGAGATCATGGGCTCGGAGGGTTATTTCATTAACCAGTTCCTGGCAGCCCACACCAACCACCGTACTGACCGCTGGGGCGGCAGCTATGAAAACCGCATGCGTCTGCCGGTGGAAATCGTGCGACGGGTGCGCGAGGCGGTCGGTCCGAATTTCATCATTATCTTTCGCCTGTCGATGCTCGATCTGGTGGAGGGTGGCAGTTCCTGGGACGAGATCGTCCAATTGGCCAAGGCCATCGAGCAGGCCGGCGCGACGATTATCAACACCGGTATCGGTTGGCACGAAGCGCGAATTCCCACTATCGCCACCAAGGTTCCGCGAGCGGCGTTCAGCAAGGTCACGGCCAAGCTGCGCGGTTCGGTGAATATTCCACTGATCACTACCAACCGTATCAACACTCCGGAAGTGGCCGAGCGGATCCTGGCCGAAGGCGACGCCGACATGGTCTCCATGGCACGGCCGTTCCTGGCCGATCCGGACTTCGTCAATAAGGCCGCGGCGGGCCGTAGCGATGAAATCAACACCTGCATTGGCTGCAACCAGGCCTGCCTGGACCATACCTTTGGCGGCAAGCTCACCAGTTGCCTGGTGAACCCGCGGGCCTGTCACGAAACCGAACTCAACTACTTGCCGGTGACCCAGGTGAAGAAAATCGCCGTGGTCGGTGCCGGCCCGGCCGGGTTGGCTGCCGCTACGGTGGCGGCCGAGCGGGGGCACCAGGTGACGCTGTTCGATTCGGCCAGCGAAATCGGCGGCCAGTTCAATATCGCCAAGCGTGTGCCAGGCAAAGAGGAGTTCTTCGAAACCCTGCGTTACTTCAATCGCAAGTTGCAGACCACGAATGTCGAGCTGTGCCTCAACACCCGGGTGGATGTGGCGCGACTGGTGGCGGGCGGTTACGACGAGATCATCCTTGCCACCGGCATCGCGCCGCGTGTGCCGGCGATTGCTGGTGTGGAGCATGCCAAGGTGTTGAGCTACCTGGACGTGATCCTGGAGCGCAAGCCGGTAGGCCATAGCGTGGCGGTAATCGGTGCCGGCGGTATTGGCTTCGACGTATCGGAATTCCTGGTCCATCAGGGCGTTGCCACCAGCCAGGACCGTGAAGCGTTCTGGAAGGAGTGGGGGATCGACACCCAGCTCCAGGCGCGTGGCGGCGTGGCCGGGATCAAGGCCGAACCCCACGCACCGGCACGCCAGGTGTTCCTGCTGCAGCGCAAGGCATCCAAGGTCGGTGACGGCCTGGGCAAGACCACTGGCTGGATTCATCGCACGGGCCTGAAGAACAAGCAGGTGCAGATGCTCAACAGCGTCGAGTACCTGAAGATCGACGACGAAGGCCTGCACATTCGCATTGGTGAAGCTGGCGAGCCGCAAGTGCTGGCAGTGGACAACATCGTGATCTGCGCCGGCCAGGATCCGCTGCGCGAGTTGCAGGAAGGCTTGGTGGCGGCGGGGCAGAATGTCCACCTCATTGGTGGTGCCGACGTGGCGGCGGAGCTGGATGCCAAGCGGGCGATCAACCAGGGATCGCGGTTGGCGGCGCAGTTGTAAGGCGCCCGCTCAAGGATAACCCGGTCCTCTGTGGGAGCGAGCTTGCTCGCGATGACGGCATTACATTCAACATCCATGTTGACTGGTCCGACGCCATCGCGAGCAAGCTCGCTCCCACAGAGGGATGGGGGGAATTCAGATCCTGAAGTCACCTGCGACCGAGCTGTTAAGATGCCGGCATATTTTCGACCGGCCTGCCGCAATGCTTCTCCCCGCCCTCGATTGGCACCCCCAACCCCGCCTCGAACCCCTTCATCTGGACTGGCTTGCCCGTGCTGCAGTTGAAGTGGCGGTGTTGCGTCTGGACCGGATCGATCCGCTGATCAGCGGTAACAAGTGGTTCAAGCTGCATCACCATTTGCGCGCTGCTCATGAGGCCGGCGCCGAGGGGCTCATGAGCCTGGGCGGCGTTTACTCCAACCATCTGCATGCGCTGGCGGCGGCAGGCAAGCGTTTCGGCTTTCCTACGGTCGGGCTGCTGCGCGGCCATCCCAGGGAAACGCCAACGGTGCTCGACCTCCAAGCGTTCGGCATGACGCTGCACTGGTTGGGTTATGGTGGATACCGAGCGCGGCATGCGGCGGATTTCTGGGGGCCCTGGCAGGGGCAATATCCACATCTGCATCCGGTACCCGAGGGCGGTTCAGGATTGCCCGGCGCCCAGGGTTGCATGAGCTGGGTGACCCGTGCCCGTGAGCAACTGGCGGCGTTGGGGTGGACGGATTATCACGGCTGGTGGTTGGCCTGCGGTACCGGCACGTCGTTGGCGGGGTTGGTATTGGCCGAAGCGGGAGAGCGCCCGGTCTACGGTGTGCTGGCGGTGCCTCAGGACCATGGCGTGGCGCAGCAGGTCGAAAGCATCGTGGAGGCGGCGGGACTTGCCCATCCGCTTTATGAATTGTTCGACGGCAGCCGAGGCGGTTTCGCCCGGGTCGATGCCCAACTCAGCGCCTTCATCGGCGCCACCGACGCTATCGAGCTGGAACCGTTGTACACCGGCAAGGCACTGATGTTGCTCAGGGCGCAGGTCGAGGCAGGGCGGTTTGCTCCTGGCACTCGCTTGATCTTCGTTCACACCGGCGGCTTGCAAGGCCGCCGGGGTTTCGAATAGCCGGCGATCAACCGCGTTTGGGCATCATCCGCAGCAGCGTGTTATCGCGCACTATGTAGTGGTGATACAGGCCCGCCAGGGCATGCAGGCCAATCAACCAATAGCCGATGGTCCCGCCCAGCACATGCCAGCCTTCCAGCTGTTTGGCAAAATCCTTGTCTTGATTGATGAGCAGCGGCAAATCGAAACCGTAGAACATCACTTGATGCCCTTCGGCGCTGGTGATCAGCCAGCCCAGCAGCGGCATGGCGATCATGAACAAGTACAGTGCCCAGTGCATCAAGCGTGCAAGGAGGGTTTGCCACGCAGGCGACGCCGGGAAAATCGCCGGTGCCTTACCCATGCTGCGGGCGAACAGACGCAGCCAGACCAGCACAAACACCGTCAGGCCGAGCATGAAATGCGCTTCCTTGATCAGGGTTCTTCCGCCACTGCCCTTGGGAAAAATCCCTCGGAACTCGATGCAGGCATAAACCACGGCCAGCAAAACCAGCATCAGCCAATGCAAGGTGACTGTGACGGTACTGTAGCGGCTTTCTGAGTTTTTCCAGGGCATTGCAGGTATCTCCAGCATCAGGGTAAAGCGCCGTCTTGAGCGGCGTTGTGCTTTTACTGTAAGCCCGTTTCGCTGGGTTTGCATGAGCCAAATCAGTTTTACCGGCACGAAGATCCGGAAAGTGCTTTCGCAGGAGCGCGCAGGCTGTGCAGCCGAGTGGGCGCAGGCCCCTTGCTACCGAACAGACAGTTCAGGACGTTGTGTCCGGTGGGTTCAGGAGCCAGTCAAGCAACAGACCCGCGTCATCGTTGCCCGGCGCTGATTTCGGTGACGCAGCGGCCTGCCCGCCACCGCTGTCGATAATCCCGGGGCACAGCACGGGTCGATCGGGGTCGCCATCGAGAAAACTCACCAGTACTTCACTGCCGGCCATCAGGGTGGGGCTGGCGTCCAGCGTCAGTCGCGACACGGGCAGCGTGATGCCTTCCTCATCCGGGGTCCATAGGCTGACTTGGACTTGGCCGCGCTCATCCGGCCTGGCCGGTTGGCCGGCAGGGCCGAGCACACGGGCGATGTGATAGCCGGGGATGCGGGGCTTGAGATGCTTGAGTGTCGGCCTGAACACGGTGGACCAGGCAATGGCTGAGAATCGGTTGCGATAGTCCTGGGCTGGCGGTGTGGGCGGCAAATGGGTTTCAAGGATGGAAAATTGCCGCCCGCGATGCTGGACCTCGGTGATCAGCCATTGGTCATTGAAGGTCGATACCGGATGTTCGCAGATCTGCGCGATATGACCACTGCGCAGGGCCGACTGGCTGCTGTGGCCGTGTATCTCCTGTTGCCGACAACGCAGCCGTTCAAGGTTTCGGCGACCGACCTGGTAACGATGCGCCAGCGACGGGTTGCCGCGCAGTGTCTCGTGGTCGACACCGTCAAAGGCATGATTCGCCGCCAGATCCCCGGCTTCGCTGCTTGCCCGGTCGCTGAAGCCGGCTGGCGAGCCAGGCGCCATTGAACGGTGACGCTGGTAGAGCCGCTGTACGGCCGATGGCAGACTGGTGTCTTGGCGCAGGGTCAGTTCGACCGGCCGCGCCGGGAAGCTTCCAGGGTCTTCGGCGAACACCAGGACATGCCCATGGAGGGCATGTTCAAAGTGATAGTGGATGCCTTCTTCCTCGCATAAGCGCTGCAGCAGATCCAGATCGCTTTCCTCGTACTGGATGCAGAAAGGCCGGCTCGGGTACTGCCCATGGGGCAGCTCGAAACGGTAGCTGTGGGCGGGCAGCGCGTTGTCCTCCAACAGCCGCTGCAGCACCTGCACAACGCTGAGTCGATAGAAAACTCGTCGCTGCGGGCCTTGCTCCAGGCGCTGGAGGTAAGGAACCAAGGTCAAGCGGTAGCCAATGCGCTGCGAGTCATGCGCGTTCAGGCTGACGCTGTGGACAATCCCATGGATGCCCGCTTCGGCGTCCAGGCGCAGGAAGGCCGGTTGCCCCAACAGGGTGTCGGGGTTCAGTGGCGGCGCCAGGCCGATCAGTTCGAGGTCAAAGCGGTAAGGCTGGTTGAGGGCTTCACGACCATTGAACCGCAATACTTGCAATTGCAAGTCGCTTTGCGTGAGGGTCAGGCTGAAGGGACTTTCCGTGTCGTTGCGCATCGCCGTTCTTACTTGCAGAGAGAGAAGCGCAGAGGGTACGAAACCCCAGGGTGAAACGGTGCTAGCGAATCGCTATTTCAGAAAACCCCTACAACATCCTGTGGAAATGTCGATTCAATAGCGTGAATTTTTTGGTCGATCAGCCGGTTTAGGCCGTATAAACTTGCGCCACAGCGCCGGCCGGCAGATGTCTCGGCGCGTCAGACAAGAGAGTGAGTAATGGGCGCACAGTGGAAGGTTAAACACAAAGAAGCGGCTGCCAACGCCAAGGGCAAGATCTTCGGCAAGCTGGTGAAAGAAATCACCATTGCCGCGCGCAACGGCGCCGACACCGCAACCAACGCGCACTTGCGCCTGGTGGTCGAGCAGGCGAAGAAGGCCTCCATGCCCCGCGAGACCTTGGAACGTGCGATCAAGAAAGGCTCTGGCCAGCTCGGCGAAACCGTGCAATACCACCGCGTCACCTACGAAGGCTTCGCACCGCATCAGGTGCCGCTGATCGTGGAATGCGTGACCGACAACATCAACCGCACCGTTGCCGAGATTCGTGTGGCGTTCCGCAAGGGCCAACTGGGGGCCTCGGGTTCGGTTGCCTGGGACTTCAACCATGTCGGCATGATCGAGGCCGCACCGGACAGCCCGGATGCCGATCCGGAAATGGCCGCCATCGAGGCTGGCGCCCAGGACTTCGAGCCGGGCGAAGAAGGCGCGACATTGTTCCTTACCGATCCTGCCGACCTCGATGCCGTGCAGAAGGCGCTGCCGGAGCAGGGCTTTACTGTGTTGTCGGCCAAGTTGGGCTATCAGCCGAAGAACCCGGTCAGCGGCCTGACCGACGAGCAGATGGCTGAAGTCGAAGCGTTCCTCGAAGGCCTCGACAACCATGATGATGTGCAGGATATGTTTGTCGGGTTGGCGGGTTAAGCAGTACGACTCCCTTGTGGCGAGGGGATAAATCCCCTCGCCACAAGGGTGCTGACTCAACCGGTGTACTTGAACTCGCTCAGCAACCCTTCAATTTCCTCGAATCCCGGTCGCGCCAGCACCTCTGGCTGACAACAACGCACCTGCAGATCCTGCAACCTCGCCAGGTCCATAGCACCGAGCGGCGGTTCAATCCGCGCCATCAATTCCCCCAGCAGAATCCCGAAGGCCCGCACCTCGATGCGCTGTAGTACGCGGGTTTGCAGGGTGTCCGTGGTGGCGTGAAACGACGCCGCGCCAAAGTCCCCCAGCAGGCAATCGCCTTGGTCGTTGCAAAGAATGTTGTGCCCGTACAAATCCCCATGGGTGATCCCCTGGCGATGCAGGTGCGCCGCCACCGAGGCGATGCCCCGGGCGATGCGCAAGGCCACCGGGGCGCTCATGCGCAGCGCGTCGGCGTACACGTCGCGGGTGCACGACGCCAGGCTCGGCAGCCCGGCGAGGTTGCGATAACTGGGCTCGATCAGCGCCATCACCAGCCCGGTCTGTTCCTCGGGATGCCCGACAATCTGGCCCAGCACTTCAATCAGGTTCGGATGCCGACCTGCAGTGATGCAGGCATGCATTTCATGCAGGGGGGAGCCGTCGCTGGTCATCTGGCCCTTGTACAGCTTCACCGCGACTTTTCGAACCTCCTGGCCCGGCGGCTGCCACAGCGCCTGATGAATCACTCCCGACGCACCTTCGCCCAGTTGTTGTTGCAGGCTCAGTTGTGACCAATCGATGGGCGTTGTGGTATTCAGGGCTGCCGCCTCGGCCTGGGTTTCCAGCGGATTACCCGCGTAGGCGAGCCAACTGAGGCTTGGCAGCGCCAGTAACTCTTGCGGCAATTCGGTCAGTTGGTTGGCGGCGATGCGCAGCAGTTCGAGGCGATGGCACTGGCCCAGGCTCGCAGGCAGCTGGCGCAGGCGGTTACCGGCCAGCATCAGCTTTTGCAGAGGCGGGCGGTGGCCCAGCTCATCGGGTAATTGGCTGATGCAGTTATCGGTCAGGATCAGCCAGCGCAGCTGCGGTGGCAGGGCGGCAGCCGTGACGCGTTCGATGCGGTTGGCCTTGAAGCCGACCATGGTCAGCGCAGCACAACGGCCCAAGGCTTCGGGCAGCTCAGTGAAGCGGTTGTCCGAACAAAACAGCACGCGCAGGCGGCTCAGCCGATGCAGGTCGTCGGGTAGCGAATCCAGTTGATTGCCGCTGAGGTTGAGAATTTCGAGGGAGTCGGCCAGCTCGAAGATTTCCCGGGGAAACTGCGTCAGGCCGCAGGCCAGGTCCAGCCGGGTGATGCCTGAGAGCTGGCCGGCGCGCAGTTGGGCGAGGGTATCCATGGAGGGGGTCGCTGTTGATCAAGGGGCGGACGCACAGTCCGAAGCCAGACAGTTAACCAATAATCAGCCCAACACAAAACCCTGTGGCGAGGGATTTCTCTGTGGGAGCAAGGCTTGCACGCGATGCCGGCGCCTCTCTTTCTCTACGAGCGCGCTGTTTTCATCGGCTCCCGCAGCAGTGTTCCTCCCCTCGCCACAGTCGATCGCTCTAGCGCTCGATGCTGCGGTTCCACCGGGCATTCCAGGCTGGGCGTTGTTCGTTGACCTGGTCCCAATCCACTGCAATCGCCGTTTCCAGGTATTGCTTCATCGCTTCCACCTGGCCCCGGGTCTTGTCGGTGGTCGGGGTATTGGGGTTGGACGGGATCTGGTCGCCTTCTTCCAGGGCTATGGCCTGGGCTTCGGGCGTCAGCAGGAAGGCGGCGAGCTTCTGTGCCAGCTCCGGTTGGGTATTTTGGGCGATGGCGCATTCGGCGACGTTGAGCACCACGGCGCCTTCCTTCGGCTGCGCGTATTCGACCGGCATGCCCTTGAGTTTCAGCGCAGTCACCTGGGTGGGTGTCAGCGGGAACAGCGCGGCTTCATCGGTCTGCAGCATTTCGGAAATTTTCGCCGAGCTCGGGATGTATTCCAGCACGTTGCGTCCGACGGTGTTCGGCCAAGCCTTGAAGCCCGGCTCGACGTCGGCCTCGCTGCCGCCCTGGATCCGGTTGAACATCAGGAAACCGTGCAAGCCAAACGTGGATGAGGCCATTGACTGGAACACCACTTTGTCCTTGAAACGTGGGTCGGCCAGGTCCATCCATGATGTCGGCGCGTTCCAGCCTTTTTCCTTGAACAGCCGTGTGTTGTAGGCCAGCCCGGTCACGCCGAGGCTGACCGCCACGGCCTGTTCCTTGATGCGGCCCTTGGCCGGGATCTGTGCCAGGGGCGGGCTGTCCTCGAGCTTGTCGCACAGCCCCATGGCGATGGCGCGGTACATGATGCCGTCATCGAGGAACATCACGTGCATCTGCGGGTTGCCTTTACTGGCCTGGACTTTGGCCAGGATGTCGGCGGAGGTGCCAGGCACGATCACCACTTTGACGTTGTTGGCTTTCTCGAAGGCCGGCAAGACCTTGTCGGCGTAGAGCCGCTCCATGGTGCCGCCGTTCATGCCCAGGTAAAGCGTCGGCTCGGCCAACGCCTGGCTGACCGGGAGCAGGGCGCCCAGGCAAGCGCAACCCAGCGAGCAGAAACCGAACAGTGCACTGCGTTTGACGTTATTCATTGGCGCGACCTTCCTCTATCAAGCAACGGAGATGGAGTGAAACCGGGTGATGGAAAACGCATCCAGCGGTGTGGTTGATGCACCGCTGCAGATGATCTCGGTGAGTGCCTGGCCCACCGCCGGGCCGATCTGGAAGCCCGCGCCGGCGAAGCCGAACGCATGCAACAGGCCAGGTTGAGTGCCGCTGTGGCCGATCACCGGTTGGCGATCGGGCAGGTAACCTTCGGTGCCGCTCCAGGTACGAATCGCCTGGGCACCCTGCAAAAACGGATAGAGTTCGACCGCCTGGCGCAGGATGTCGATCACGGCGTTCTGGCCGGGGCGGGCGCGTGCGTCGTCCAGGGCAAAACCTTGACCGCCCCCCAGCACGCAGTTGCCGCGAGCGACTTGGCGCGCATAGATGCCGCCGCCCTCCACGCCGGTGCTGGCGTTCATCACCAAGGGCAATGGCTCGGTCACCAGCATCGCCGGGTGGCCGGCGTGCATGGGCACGGCTTCGCCGAACTGCGCGGCGAAATGGTTGGCCCAGGCGCCGGCGCAGTTCAGCAACCAGGGGGCGCGAAATGCCAGGCCTACCTCGGTGTGTACGCCAAATTGCTGGCCGTCATGTTCGACGCCGCTGACCGGGCATTGTTCGCGGACCTGTGCGCCATGCCTGCGGGCAGCCTGGGCAAAGGCCGGTGATACCAGGCGCGGGTTGGCATGGCCGTCATCCGGGCACAGCGATGCTCCGACCGCAACCGCACCGACCCATGGGAAACGGGCGCGCAACTCATTGCGATCCAGCAGTTGCAAATCGAGGCCGAAGCCCTGGCAACTGGCGGCGTAATCGTGCAACGCTTGCATATCTTGCGCACTCCGGGCCAGTTTCAGGTGACCGCTGCGCTGGTACTCACCGTCGATGCCGATCAATCGAGGCAACTGGCCCCAGATTTCATGAGCCCGTTGCGACAGGGGCAGTTGCGACAACGGCCGTCCCTGTCGACGCACGCCTCCGTAGTTCACGCCGCTGGAGTGCGAGCCGCAAAAGTCCCGCTCCAGCAATGCCACCCGTCGTCCGGCCTGGCTCAGGAACAACGCGGCCGAGGCGCCGACGATGCCGCCGCCGACGATCACCACATCCACCTCGATCATGGCTCGACCTCCAGGCCGAACGGCACGGGTTTGATCGGCGCCTGGGCCCGCAAGCGGCCGATGCTGGAGACCGGCCGGCCACTCTCGTGGGCGATGATCTCCGCTGCCGCAGCACCGCACATCCGTCCCTGGCAACGGCCCATGCCGACCCGGCAATGAGCCTTGACCCGGTTGATCTCCCAATGGCCTTCGCCCACCACCTGGCGGATGTCACCGACGCTGACTTCTTCGCAGCGGCAAAGCATCAGGTGGTCAACGGCTTCGGCGGCCCAACCTTCGGGGAAGGCAAACGCGTGTTCCAGACCCTGGCGGAAATGGCCGATGCGTTCGAGGGATTGTTCCAACTGCGTACAACGCTGCGGGTCGATCAGGTAACCGATGTCTTCCAGCAGCGCCAGGGCCGCCCGTTCACCGGCTATTTCAGCGGCATCGGCGCCCATGATCCCTGCACCGTCACCCGCCAGGTAGACCCCGGGCACGCTGCTACGACCGGCGCGATCTCGCTTCGGCAACCAGGCGCGATTGAGCGGGTTCCAGGTGAATTCGCAGCCCAGCAGGTCGGCCAATTGGGTTTCGCTGCGCAAGCCGTGGGCGAAGGCCAGCGCGTCGCAGTCAAGGAATTGCTCGCCTTTTGAGCTGCGCCATTTGAGCGACTGCACCCGGCGTTCGCCATCGATACGCGACAGGCTCGCCCCTTGTTGTACGGTGATGCCGCGGGCGGTCAACCAGGTGCGGTAATAGAGGCCCTTGGCGAGGGTGATCGGTTGGGCCAGCAGGCCGGGCAGGGCACGAACCTGGGCGCTGAAGGGCGAGCTGTCGAGCACCGCGACCACGTTGGCACCGGCCCTGGCGTATTGATACGCCACCAGATAAAGCAACGGACCGCTGCCGGCGAACACCACCCGTTCACCAATGGCGCACCCCTGGAACTTCAAGGCGATCTGCGCCGCGCCCAGGCTGTAAACCCCGGGCAGGGTCCAACCGGGCACGGGCAGGATCCGATCAGTGGCGCCGGTGGCGACGATCACCTTGGTGTACTCAAGGCGGTCGGCGCGGCCCTCATGCAAGGTGTCCAGCAAACCAGCCTCGGCGTTCCACACCAAGGTGTCGGGACGGTAATCGAGCTGTTCGCGCAGTTCGTCGAGGGCCTGGTGGATGGCGTTGGCCTTGTGCGCTTCGAAGCCATATAGCTTGGCTGGCGAGCGCTTGAAGTTGGGCGGTTGCCGTCGATAGATCTGCCCGCCACCGCGGGCGGCCTCGTCCAGCAGGATTGGGTAAACGCCATGGGCGACCAGCGTCTGCGCGGCACGGATACCGGCGGGGCCGGCGCCGATGATGGCTATCGATTTCATCGCCACCTCATAGGCAGGGCCGGGGGATTTGTGGTGCTGTCGACAATGTTCATACCTGACGCCCCGGTTCGCGGCTGATGTGCAGCCCTGCTTCGAGCAGGGTCGAGCAGGCGCGTACGCGGCGGCCATCGCCCAGGCGGACCCAGCAGTCCTGGCAGGCGCCCATCAGGCAGAAACCGGCCCGGGGTTCGGCGCTGAAGTCGCTGCCGCGCAGGTGTTCGCTGCTGGTCAGCACGGCGGTCAGCAACGTGTCGCCCAGCAGGCCGCTGGCAGGTACGCCGTCGAGGGTAAAGTCCAGGGCCGGGCGGTCGCCTTCGGCCAGTCGTTTCAGCAGAGCCATGGCGCCCTCATTGTTTACCGACCAGGACTCGATCCAGGCCATAGACCCGGTCGAGCAGAATCATGGTCACCGCCGTCAACCCAATGACCAGCGCCGACACCGCCGCCATCATCGGGTCGATGGATTCGGTGGCGTAGACATACATGCGCACTGGCAGGGTTTGCGTGGCCGGTGACGTGACGAAGATCGACAGCGTGACTTCATCGAAGCTGTTGATGAACGCCAGCAACCATCCCCCGGCCACCCCTGGCAGGATCATCGGCAAGGTGATTTTTCGAAACAGTGTGAAACGCCCGGCCCCCAGCGATTGCGCGGCCTGTTCGGCGCTGCGATCCAGGCCGATGGCCGAGGCCAGCACCAGGCGCAGCACATACGGGGTGATGACCAGCACATGGGCGAAGATCAGCCAGGCAAAGCTGCCGTTCACCCCCATCAGCGCAAACAGGCGCAACAGCGCCACCCCCAGTACCAGGTGCGGGATGATGATCGGCGACAGGAACAGGCCGTTGAAAAAGTCCCGGCCAGGGAACTCGAGCCGAGTGATCGCCAAGGCCGCCGGCACCGCGATCAGCGTCGCCAGCGAGGCTGCGCAGAACGCCAGGACCAGGCTGTTGTAGAACGCATCGACAAAATCCGCACGCTCGAACACGGCACGGAACCAGCGCAGGGAAAACTCGCTGGTCGGCAGGCTCAGGGTGTTTTCCGGGGTGAAGGCAACGAGGCAGACCACCACCAGCGGCGCCAGCATGAACACTACCACCAGGGTATGAAACAACAGGGCGAAAGGACCGTTCCTGGACATGACGAGTTACCCCAATGACTTCTTGTAGCGGCCTTCGATCATCCGGTTCCACGACAGCATGATCAGCAGGTTGAGCAGCAGCAGTGCGACGGCAATGGCCGCGCCCATGGGCCAGTTGAGTTCCGACAGGTATTGGTCGTAGATCAGCGTGGCGACCATTTTCAACCGGCGCCCACCGAGCAGGCCGGGAATCGCGAAGGAACTGGCGGCGAGGCCGAACACGATCAAGGTGCCCGACAGCACGCCGGGCATGATCTGTGGCAACACGACCTTGCGAATCACCGTGAACTGGCTCGCGCCCAGCGACAGCGCAGCCTGTTCGGCGGCCGGGTCGAGTTTCTGCAACGAGGTCCAGACCGGAATGATCATGAACGGCAGCATCACGTGGACCAGGGCGATGACCACGGCGAACGGCGTATACAGCAACTTCAACGGTGAGCCGCCGAAGGCTTGCAGCGTCTGGTTGACCAGGCCGTCGGCGCCGAGCAACAGGCTCCAGCCGAAGGCCCGCACCACCACCGAAATCAGCAGTGGCGTGAGGATCAGGATCAGGAAAATCGAACGCCACGGCGCCCGCATGCGACTGAGGACATAAGCCTCGGGCACGCCGATCAGTACACACAAGAGCGTGGTCAGGCCGCTGATCCAGAACGTGCGCAAAAAGATCTCGTAGAAGTACGGGTCACCCAGCAGGTTGGCGTAGTGGTCGAAGGTGTACGCCTCGTCGTTGATGCCCGAGCCGTAGTCAAAGACGTTGAACGACAACACCAGCGTCAGGCCGAGCGGAATGACCAGCAGGCCCAGGTACAAGGCCAAGGCCGGTGCGGACATCAAGTAACCTTGCCGGCCCCGGCGCATCCCGGCGATCAGCTTCATGCCGGCACCTCGTCCACGCTCAGCACTCGCAGCAGCGCCGGGTCCCAGTCAAGGCCCACCGCCGTGCCTTCGGTCATGGGCGCCGAGCCGTCGTTGCGACGCACCACACAGAGTTCGCCCAGGCTGGTCGAGACGCCGTACAGCCACTGGCTGCCAAGGAAGAAGCGGTTGACGAGGGTGCCTTGCAGTCGCCCTGAACCGGCCTCGCACAGGTCGATTTTTTCCGGGCGCAAGCTCAAGGTCAGGTCACCATTGCCGTGGCTGCAGGCTTGAACGACGCCCGCACTGTCCCGCACGCCGGGCAGCAGGTTGGCTTTGCCGACGAAGCCGGAAATGAATTCGGTGCGCGGGTGTTCGTAAAGGGTGTACGGCGCGTCGATCTGCGTGATGCGTCCGGCTTGCATCACTACGACGCGGTCACTGATGGACAGCGCCTCGGACTGATCGTGGGTGACCATCAAGGTGGTGATTCCGACTTCACGCTGGATGCGGCGGATTTCGTATTGCATCTCCTCGCGCAAGTTGGCGTCGAGGTTGGATAGTGGTTCGTCGAGCAACAGCACCGGCGGTTCGATCACCAGCGCCCGGGCCAGCGCCACGCGTTGGCGCTGACCGCCGGAGAGTTCCCGTGGGTAGCGTTCGGCGTGTGGGTCCAGGCGTACCAGCTTCAACACACGACCCACTCGTTGTTGCAGCTCGGCATTGGCCACTTTGCGCATGCGCAGGCCGAAGGCGACGTTGTCCTTGACGGTCATGTGGGGGAACAGCGCGTAACTCTGGAACACCACGCCCAGGCCACGGCTGGCGGGCTTGGCGTGGGTGATGTCGCGGCCGTCCAGCAGGATGCGTCCGCTGCTGGCTTCGACGAAGCCGGCGATCATCTGCAAGGTTGTGGTCTTGCCGCAGCCGGAGGGCCCCAGCAGCGAGACGAACTCGCCTTTCTCCACCGACAGGTTGGTGGCGACCACCGCATCGATGTCGCCGTAACGTTTGCCAAGTCCTTCAAGTCGCACAAAAGCCATAGCTGCGCTCCACCTGGGATTGTTATGCGTCGCCATGGGGCGCGCTTTTTTATGGGCAGATACGAAAGGATGCCGCTGGGTGCGTTGGCGCTCGAGCTTGAGTCGGCTGCCGTTGTTGTTCGAATCGCCCCTGTCTGGACGCAGAGTAGGACGAAGAATAGGATGGGCTCAATGGGCTATTTCACTGAAGCGAAGACTATTTTCAGTTTCATTCATTGAGCAAATTTTATGACGAGAAATAACATGTCAGATTCCACTGATCGGAATGATAGCAAGGGTAACGTCGGGGTGGGCGCCGTCTCCAGGTTGTTCGCCGTGTTGCGCAGCCTGGGAGACACCGTCGAAGGCGGGGAGCGGGTGACGCAGTTGGCCCAGCGCATCGGCCTGTCCCAGCCGACCACCCATCGTTTGCTGCGCAGTCTGATGGACGAGGGCATGGTCGAGCAGGACGCACGCAGCAAACGCTATCGGCTGAGCCTGGATTTCTTTGCCTTGGCTGCCCGTGCCGGCAACTCTGGCAACCTGCGTGATCTTGTGCGGCCAGCGATGCTGCGGCTGTCGGCTTCCCTGGGGGATTCGTTGTTTTTGCTGGCGCGCAGCGGTTTCGATGCGATCTGCCTGGACCGCAGTGAAGGACCATTCCCGATCCGCACGTTCACCGGCGACATTGGTGGGCGAGTGGCCTTGGGCGTGGGGCAGGGCAGCCTGGCCATCCTGGCGTTCTTGCCGGAGGAGGAGCGCGACACGGTGATTCATTACAATCTGCCGCGGCTCAAGGACTTCCATCTGTACGACGAAGTCTTCCTGCGCACGGAGGTGGAGAACGTGCGCGCACTGGGCTATGCCGGACGTAATACGGGCGTGTTGCAGGGCATGGCCGGGGTGGCCGTACCCATCCTGGATCGTGAAGGCCGGGCCGTGGCGGCCCTGAGTGTGGCAACAGTGAGTGATCGGCTGGGCCCTGATCGCCTGCCGACGGTGGTGGAAATGCTCAAGCGCGAGGCGGCTCTGATCGGACCGCGGGTCAACCCGTTCGACCCACTGCTGCGCAGGCCTTCACAGGTGTTTGGGCAGGGATGAGAGCCCCGGATCCCTTGTGGGAGCGAGCTTGCTCGCGATAGCGGTGTGCCAGTCAACATCGCTAGTGACTGAACCACCGCTATCGCGAGCAAGCTCGCTCCCACAGGGAACCGTGGTGCTCAGAAGTTGAGGGTCTGCTGGAGCTTTTGCGCCGCCGGCGTATCACTGGGTATGACCATCGCATAGTTGTATCCCGGTCCGGACCAGTACTCGGCTTGCAGCTCGCCGTCGCGACGGCTGCCACGGGGCAGCAGGAAGTTTTTCGGGCCTGGTGGGCGCACGTAGAAGCTGATCTTCTGACCGCTTTGATCCTGGTAAACCACCATGGCCGCCGCCCCTTGCTCGGTGCTGAGCAAGCGGCCGCTGACTGGCTTGAAACCTGCGCCAGACAGGTCTGGCAGCCGGTTGGCCTGGGTGAAGTAACGGTCGAGCCAGTCTTGCATGCTCTGCTCGTCACCGGTTTGGTAATCGGCCGGGAGGATGCCTTGCTGGGCAAATAACCGGTACGCCTGCAGGGCGTCCGCCATGGGTGCTGCCGCGCGCAGGAGGGTCATTTCCCGCGCCTGCCAACCGCTGATGCCGCCCACACTGACCGCCAGCAGCAACACCGCGGCGCTGGCCAGGTGGCGACGAGATCGATATTTCAGGCGCTGGCGAATCATGGCCGGGTCAAGATCCGGATTGGTTGGCTGATGCAAGGCCCCACTCAGGGCCGTGCGCAAGTGTTGTGCGTCCTGTTGCCAGGCCCGGACCCGGGCGGCGACCTCGGGATGGGTACGAAGGTAAGTTTCTATCAAGTGCTGGTCGGCTTCACTCAGTTGGCGATCGATGTAGGCGTGCAGGTCGCTCTCATTGGGGGGCATGCTGATCATTTGAGTATCCGCAGGGTAGGGCGGGTGATTTCGCCTTCGCTGAGTTGGCGCAGGGCCTGGCGAGCGCGGGATAGGCGTGACATGACGGTGCCGGTCGGCACACCGAGGATGTCGGCGACTTGCTGGTAACTCAAACCCTCCACCGACACCCACAGCAAGAGTGCTCGTTGTTCAGTGCTGAGTTGGTCGAAGGCCTGGAGGGACGACTGCGCGATTACGCTACGTTCGGCCGAAGGATGGGCATCGTCGCGACCGGTGAAAAATTCCAGCATGCGCGCATAACGCCGGGAACGGCGATGGGCGTCGAGAAACTGCCGATAAAGAATTGAAAACAGCCAGGCTCGCAGGTCGCCGTCCGGGCGCTTGTCGTTCCATTTGGACAGCGCCCGCTCCAGGCATGCTTGGACCAGGTCATCGGCATTGCTGGGGTTGCGCGTCAGCGACACGGCAAAGCGTCGTAGCCGGGGGATGAGCATGCGCAGCTGTTCGTCGAGTTCGTTCATGGGAGTGGGCTTCTTGGGGCAGTCACTGCGCCTGGACTGGAAAGACGATCCGCGAACGAGATTATTCCAGCGCGGGAAAAATAAATACGAGGCGTGGGAATAAACCTGTCAGGCCTTCGTCTGACGGATTCTTTCCGCAAGCCCTGGAGCTTTTTTATGGTTGACCCTTCCTCTTTGCCGAGTCGGCCGCCACTGAGCACCGCCAGCCTGACGCTGCGCCTGGCCGGCATCGCGGTGATCGTCGTCGCCCTGGCCGGGGCATTTGCCTACGTCAACGGCACCTTTGACCCACAACGTCTGACGCCGAATGCGCTGGTCAACGTGTTGGAAAAAAATAACGGTGTGCACCCGGGCTTCCGGCGCAATCACTCGAAAGGTGTCTGCGTCGCCGGCTATTTCGAAAGCACCGAGCAAGCCCGCGCCTATTCCCGCGCGCAGGTGTTTATGGATGCACGAACACCGGTGGTTGGGCGTTTCGCCCTGCCCAGCGGCAACCCCTACGCACCGGACGGCAGCGTACCGATCCGCAGCCTGGCACTGCGCTTTACCCAGGCCAACGGCCAACAGTGGCGTACCGGCATGAACAGCATGCCGGTGTTCCCGGTGGGCACGCCCGAAGCGTTCTATCAATTTCAACAGGCTCAATCACCCGATCCGGCCACCGGGAAGCCGAACCCGGCAGCCGTGCCAGCATTCTTTGCCGCGCACCCGGAAGCCGTGCCGTTCCTGCAATGGATCAAGACCGCCAAACCGTCGGCCAGCTATGCCACTGAAACCTACAACGGCATCAATGCGTTCTATCTGGTCAACCCGGCAGGGCAACGCCAGGCGGTGCGCTGGAGTGTGGTGCCGATGAGCCAGGACGCCGGGGGCGCGCCGTTACCCCAGGGCGCTGATTTCCTTGAGCAAGACCTGGTCAAGCGCCTTGCCGCTGGGCCATTGCGCTGGCAGTTGAACATCACCCTGGCCAATCCGGGTGACCCGGTTAACGATGCCAGCAAGCCCTGGCCTTCTGATCGCAAGGTGCTCAATGCCGGCACGTTGGTACTGGAGCGTACCCAAGCGCAGGACAACGGCGAGTGCCGCGATATCAACTATGACCCGCTGATCCTGCCCAATGGTATCGAAGGTTCCGAAGACCCGCTGCTGGCCGCGCGTTCTGCCGCTTATGCCAGTTCCTACCTGCGGCGCACCAGCGAAGTCAGCCAACTGCCCGCCACCCAGGAGTCCCGCCCATGAGCGCGCCCCGTCACTTCGCACCGCTGGCCCGGCTGCTGCACTGGTTGATGGCATTGATGGTCATCGCCATGCTGTTTATCGGCGCGGGCATGGTCGCTTCGGTGTCCGAACGCCATGAATGGTTGCTGCAACTGCACAAGCCACTGGGTATAGCGATTCTGCTGCTGGTGATCGTTCGCCTTGTGGTGCGCTTGAACACCCGACAGCCGCCGCTGCCGGCCGATCTGCCAGGCTGGCAGGTGTTGGCGGCTAAAGCCTCGCACATCCTGTTGTATGCCTTGATGCTGGTCCTGCCGCTATTGGGCTGGGGCATGATTTCGGCGGCGGGGGACCCGGTAATGCTCAGCCATTCGCTGCAACTGCCCGCTATCCTGCCGGCGCACGCCCAGACCTTCGCACTGCTGCGCAAGGCCCACGGGTACCTGGCTTATCTGTTGTTCCTGACCGTGCTGGTGCATTTGGCCGCGGCGTTGTTTCACGCGTGGGTGCGGCGGGATGAGGTGTTGGACAGTATGTTGCGCGGGCGGGGTTGATGTCCTTGATATCTGAGGGCGAGCGATAACGTCTGGCGAGGGGATTCATCCCCTCGCCCACAGGGCGTTCATCCTGACAGGTCCAAGTCTTGGATTGAGTTTCAGCGCAATTCGTCGACCATGTCTGCAACGGTGCTCAATATGTCCTTGCCCAATTGCATCGAGCGTTTGCCGGACCAGCCGGTGAGCGGGTTCGGATGATCGTCGTGGTCTTTGAACGGCATTTCCAGGGTCAGGGACAAGCAATCGTAATTCTGCCCGACCGCGTTGCAGGCCAGGGTCATGTTGGCTTTACCCGGTTCGTCGCGGGTATAGCCGTAAGTGGTCTGGAAGTCCTTGGTCTGATGCTTGAGATGGTTGCGAAAGCGTTCTTCGAGTTTGGCAATCCTTGGCGTGTAGCCAGGATTGCCTTCACAAGCGGCGGTGAAGACGTGGGGGATTTCCTCATCGCCATGCACGTCGATGAACAGGTCGACGCCGTACTTTTCCATTTGCTGCTGTACGAAAAACACTTCAGGGCTGATTTCCGGGCTGGCGCTCTGCCAGGCACGGTTGAGGTCCTGGCCCATGGCATTGGTACGCAGGTGCCCGTGGAATGCACCGTCCGGGTTCATGTTCGGCACCAGATATAGATCGGCCTTGTCGAGCAGTCCGTTCAGTTGCGCATCATCATGATGCTGCAAGCGTTCGATCACACCCTCCATGAACCACTCGGCCATGTGCTCGCCGGGATGCTGTTGGGCGATGATCCAGATTTTGCGCCGACCTTCGGCGCCGCTGCCCTTGCGCAGCAGTTGAATGTCACGGCCTTCCACGCTTTTACCGATAGCCAGCAATTGGGTACCGGCCTTGTGCAACGCTTGCTCGATCAACCAATCGTGACGGCCACGGCTGTAGGGTTCGAAGTAGGCGAACCAGACATGAGGTTGTTCGGTTTCCAAGTAAAAGCGCAGGGCGTCGCCTTCAAACTGAGTAGGGATGCGGAACCAGTTGACATGATCGTAGGAGGCGACGGTTTGGTAGCCGGTCCACGCCTTGTTATAGGTCGATTGACTGGCATTGAGCAGGCGGAAGGAATATTCCTGGCCGACGTGCAGGCCGCTGGCCTTGAAGTGGAACCATTGGAAGTGGGCGCTGCGGGTGTCGGGTCTGATTTTCAGCAGCGATTGCAACGGGTTGCTGATGTCGACGACTTCAATGTTGCCACTGTCGAAATCGGCGCTGATATCAAAAGAAGATTTAGCCACGGTCACAGCTCCTGCAAAGGACTTTTATGGCCGTTACTTTACACGCAAGAAAGGGGAATCAGACGATTTGCGTCAATGTGAAGAAGGGGGCGCCCTCCCTGGACGCCAAGGCAGCTTAGAGAGTCAGCACGGGATTCTCAAGTAGCTGCCTATCGATCGTTTTCACCGGCGTGGCGGTGGGGAACCCTTGTAAATGGATATTCATTTGCTATCATCGCCGCCACCGAATTAGCGACACCCAAAGACTTCATTAGCCTGAAGCCATAAGCCGAAAAAACGGCAAAAAAAAGACCCGGCAAAAAGCCGGGTCAAAAACCGTGATTAGCCTGATGAGGAGATATTCCAGAAGTCCGACCTAAGGTCTTCTGGGCTATCGACTGATCTCGCGACCAGCTGATGCAATAATAATCATTATCATTTGCAAGTCAAATGGTTTTATCGCATCGATTGGAAAATATTTCCTGTTGCCCGCATTCGCGGCGCCATTCCCATTGCTACGCCTAGCGGGTAGGGTAGCTATCCAGGGATCGGTCAATCATCACCTTGACCAGATCAATCATATGCACCACTGAAAACGCCAGGTCGCGGCTCGAGCCCTGTAGTCGGTTGGCGGACTCATGGGCGGTGGCCGCTGCGCAGCGCAACAGATCGCAAGCATGAACCAGGGCTTCTTCGCCGCTGATATTGCGGTTTACGTCGAAGAAGCGATGTTCTGCCTGGTCCGAAACACCCGGTTTCAAGTAGTAGTCCAAGGCACGCTGAGCCGCCGGGCAATCCTGCAGCGAAGGAAACGTGACATCGAAGGGGCTGTTGGGCGCATCTTTGTTGGGTATGTCCATGGTGTCGAGATTCTCCGTGTGGGGTATGAATGCCTGAGTCCAGAATAGTACCTATCGTAATTGTGACGATAATTTAAATACTACAATTTGTGTTTTGATGGCCGGAGCCAGCCACGTATCGTGCCGCACATGGATAAATGGATAGAGTTGGTCAAGGCCAAGATGAAGGAACTGCGCGTCACGCAAGTGGTGCTCGCAGAACGTTTGGGTATGTCCCAGGGCGGTGTCGGCCATTGGCTGACCAAGCGTCGGCAGCCCAGTGTCGAAGACATGAATCGGGTCCTGCAGGAACTGGGGATGGAGTTTCTGGAAGTGGCGATGGTCATTCGCGAGCCGGACACCTCGACCGACGAAGGCATGGCCCTGGCGCAGAAGTACAACCCGTACTTCCGCTACCCAGTGAGCGATTGGAGCGAGGTGGGTGAAATCCGCGAAGGCGAGCTCACGTCCTACGACAAGGGGCGCTATGAGCTGACGGATTACCACGCCCAGGGGGACGCGTTCTGGCTAGTCGTGGTTGGCGATGCGATGACGGCCCCGAGTGGGTTGAGCATTCCCGAGGGGATGTCGATCCTGGTCGATCCAGCCATCGAAGCGGTGCCCGGCAAACTGGTGGTTGCGCAACTGCCTGGCAGCAGCGATGCGACCTTTCGCAAATTGATCGAAGAGAGCGGCCAGCGTTACCTGGTTCCACTCAATCCGACTTACCCGAAAAACCTGTACACCGAACAATGCCGCATCATTGGTGTGGTCGTACAGGCCACCATCAGGTTCTAACTGGATCGGCCCGGCAGACGGGCCGATGCCTATTCTTCGAATGCCACCAGTGCGCTGCCTTCACTGACCATTTCACCTTCCTGGCAATACAGCGCCTTGATCACGCCGGCCTTGGGCGCACGAATGCTGTGCTCCATTTTCATGGCTTCCAATACCACCAGTTGTGCGCCGGCTTCCACCGTTTGGCCGACGCTTACCAGTACTCGGACGATGCTGCCGTTCATGGGCGCGCTCAGGTCGCCTTGATGGCTATGGCTGGCTTCGGCGGCGGCCAACGGGTCGTACTGGTCGACTCGGTGCAGGTCTCCTTTCCATTGCAGATACAGGCTGTCGCCCTGGCGGATGGCCCGATGTCTACGGCGCAGACCGTTGTGCTCGATCTCCAGTTGCTCGCCGTTGAGTTGCGCACAATCGGCTGTAACGTCCAGTGTCATCGCGCGATCCTGTCCTTCGCAGCTCAAATGCAGGGTGGTTTCTCTTGGCAGCCCCAGACGCAGCCCGGCGGTGTCGGCCCAGGGTGAGTGGGCGTCATCGGCTCGTAAATGCGGCGTCAGACTCAAGGCGAAACCTTGGGTCGCTGCGCGCCAGAAGTCGTCATCCAATTCGCCAGGCTCTGGCAGTAATTGCGCTTGGTAACGCGGGATAAATCCGGTATCCAGTTCCGCCGCCGCGAAGGCGGGGTGCGCCACGATGCGCCGCAGAAAACCGATGTTGGTTTTCAGTCCGCCAATGGCAAATTCGTCGAGCATGCCCAACAGCCGCAGGCGCGCTTGTTCACGGTCCTCACCCCAGGCGATCAACTTGCCGAGCATAGGGTCGTAGAATGGCGAGATCTCATCGCCTTCGGCCACACCGCTGTCAACTCGCCGTCCCGGCCCTTCGACTGACTCGCGATACAGTGCCAGGCGCCCAGTGGCCGGCAGGAAATCATTGGCCGGGTCTTCGGCGTACAGCCGCACTTCGATGGCGTGGCCCAGCAGCGGCACCTGCTCCTGGGTAATCGGCAGCCGCTCACCGCGCGCCACGCGAATCTGCCAGGCCACCAGATCGAGGCCCGTGATGGCTTCGGTCACCGGATGTTCAACTTGCAGGCGCGTGTTCATCTCCATGAAGAAAAATTCGCCGCGCGCATCCAGCAAAAACTCCACGGTACCGGCGCCGACATAACCAATGGCCTGCGCCGAGCGCACCGCGGCTTCGCCCATGGCTCGTCGCAGTTGCGGACTCAGGCCCGGTGCAGGGGCTTCTTCGACAACCTTCTGGTGCCGACGCTGAATCGAGCAATCGCGCTCGTTGAGGTACAGGCAGTTGCCGTGTCGATCGGCGAACACCTGGATTTCGACGTGACGCGGCTTGAGCAGGTATTTCTCCACCAGCATCCGTGAATCGCCGAACGACGATTGTGCTTCACGCTGGGCCGAGGCCAGGGCTTCGGCCAGTTGGCTGACGTCCTCGACCACTTTCATGCCTTTGCCGCCACCCCCGGCAGTGGCCTTGAGCAGCACCGGATAACCGATGCGCTCACAGGCGTCGCGGAAGGTCTCGAGGTCCTGTGCTTCGCCGTGATACCCGGGCACCAGGGGCACGCCGGCGGTTTCCATCAAGGCCTTGGCCGCGGATTTGCTACCCATGGCGTCGATGGCCGAGGCGGGGGGGCCGAGAAAGATCAACCCGGCGTTTTCGATGGCGCGGGCGAATCCAGCGTTTTCCGAGAGGAAACCATAACCGGGATGGATCGCCTGGGCGCCACTGGCCAGGGCGGCCGCGATCAGCTTGTCGATTTGCAGGTAACTGTCGGCGGCCTTGCTGCCGCCCAGGTCGACGCGCATGTCGGCTTCGCGGCTGTGGCGCGCATCACGGTCGGTGGCGCTGTGCACGGCGACGGTAGTCAGGCCCATGGCCTTGGCGGTGCGCATCACGCGGCAGGCGATTTCGCCGCGGTTGGCCACCAGCAACGTGGTGAGGACTGGGGCGCTCATCGACGCGGCTCCTTATGATTCGACTCGGCTTGCCAATTCGGCGCGCGTTTTTGCAAGAAGGCCCGCAGACCCTCCTGGCCCTCCGGACTGACGCGGATGCGGGCGATGGCATTTTCGGTGTAGCGCCGCAATGCGGGCGTGAGGGCGCCGTTGCCGACTTCACGCAACAGTTCCTTGCTGGCGCGCATGGCCGCCGGGCTGTTGAGCAGAAGGTTGTCGATCCAGTGTTCGACCTGCTGATCCAGTGCTTCGGCCGGGTAACTTTCCGACAGCAAACCGATTTCTTTCGCACGCTGCCCGCCGAAGCGTTCAGCGGTCAGGGCGTAACGGCGCGCCGCTCGTTGGCCAATGGCTTGCACCACGAACGGGCTGATCACGGCGGGCGCCAGGCCAATACGTACTTCCGACAGGCAGAACTGCGCTTCATCGGCGCCAATGGCCATGTCGCAGGCGCTGATCAACCCCAGCGCACCGCCAAACGCCGCGCCCTGGACGACCGCCAACGTAGGGATTTTCAACTTGGCGAGGTTGTACATCAGTTCCGCCAGTTCCCGGGCGTCGTCGAGGTTGGTGTGGTAGTCGAGCTCGGCCGATTGCTGCATCCAGGCCAGGTCGGCACCAGCGCTGAAGTGTTTGCCGCGCCCGCGGATCAGCAGGAAGCGCAGGCTCGGATCGCCACTGACCTGGTCCAGGGCAAGGATCAGTTCACGGATCATTTCGGCATTGAACGCGTTGTTTTTCGACTCGCGGCTGAGCCACAGGGTGGCAACGCCGCGCGGGTCGGTGAGCAGTTCGAGGGTGTTGAAGTTATCCATGGGCATTTCCCGTTTACATCCGGAACACGCCGAAGCGGCTCGGTTCGATGGGCGCGTTCAGTGACGCGGACAAGGCCAGGGCCAATACATCGCGGGTCTGGGCCGGGTCGATGACGCCGTCGTCCCACAGCCGTGCGCTGGAATAGTAGGGGTGACCCTGTTCTTCGTATTGATCGAGAATCGGTTGCTTGATCTCGGCTTCCTGGGCGGCACTGAAAGGATGGCCGCTGCGTTCGGCCTGTTCGCGCTTGACCTGTACCAACACGCCGGCCGCCTGTTCGGCACCCATCACGCCAATCCGCGCGTTCGGCCACATCCACAGGAACCGTGGGTCATAGGCCCGGCCGCACATGCCGTAGTTACCCGCGCCGAAACTGCCGCCGATGATTACAGTAAATTTCGGCACCTTGGCGCAGGCCACGGCAGTCACCAGCTTCGCGCCGTGCTTGGCGATGCCACCGGCTTCGTATTTTTGCCCGACCATGAAGCCGGTGATGTTCTGCAGGAACAGCAAAGGGATGCCGCGCTGACAGGCCAGTTCGATGAAGTGCGCACCCTTCTGCGCCGCTTCGGCAAACAGAATGCCGTTGTTGGCCAGGATCGCGATCGGATAGCCGTGCAGGTGGGCGAAGCCGCACACCAGCGTCGTACCGAACAGCGCCTTGAATTCGTCGAACACCGAACCATCCACCAGGCGTGCGATCACTTCCCGCACATCGAACGGCTGCTTGGCGTCGGCCGACACCACGCCGTACAGCTCATCGCTCGAATACAGCGGGGCGATGGGCAGGCGTTGTTGCACGTCACCGAGTTTGCGCCAGTTGAGGTTGGCCACGCTGCGGCGGGCCAGGGCCAGGGCATGTTCGTCGCTGTCGGCGTAATGGTCGGCCACGCCGGAGATCTTGCAGTGCACATCGGCACCGCCCAGGTCTTCGGCGCTGACCACCTCACCGGTGGCGGCTTTCACCAGGGGGGGCCGGCGAGGAAGATCGTGGCTTGCTGGCGGACCATGATCGCTTCGTCAGCCATCGCCGGTACGTAGGCGCCACCGGCGGTGCAGGAGCCCATGACCACGGCGATCTGCGGGATGCCCAGGGCACTCATGTTGGCCTGGTTGAAAAAGATCCGCCCGAAGTGCTCGCGATCCGGAAACACTTCATCCTGACGCGGCAGGTTGGCGCCGCCTGAGTCCACCAGGTAAATGCACGGCAGGCGATTCTGCTGGGCGATGGCCTGGGCGCGCAGGTGTTTTTTCACTGTCAGCGGATAGTAGGAGCCGCCTTTGACCGTCGCATCGTTGGCGACAATCATGCATTCGACGCCCTCCACACGGCCGATACCGGCAATCACGCCGGCCGCCGGTACGTCTTCGCCATAAACGTCATAGGCCGCCAGCGGGCTGATTTCCAGAAACGCTGAACCCGGGTCCAGCAAGCGGTTGATGCGTTCACGGGGCAGCAGTTTGCCCCGTGAGGTGTGGCGGTCCTGGGCCTTGGGGCCACCCCCTTGCTGCACTTGTGCGAGCAGGGTATGCAGGGCGTCGACCTGTTTGAGCATCGCCTCGCGGTTGGCGATGAACTCCGGTGAGCGCGGGTTGAGCTGAGTGTGCAGCGTGGCCATGGTCAGCTCCGTTAGCGGGTTTCGTTGAACAGTTCGCGGCCGATCAACATCCGACGAATCTCACTGGTGCCGGCACCGATTTCGTACAACTTGGCGTCGCGCAGCAGACGGCCGGCCGGGAATTCATTGATATAGCCGTTGCCCCCCAGGATCTGGATCGCGTCGAGGGCCATTTGTGTGGCGCGTTCGGCGCTGTAGAGGATGACCCCGGCGGCGTCCTTGCGGGTGGTTTCGCCGCGCTCACAAGCCTGGGCCACCGCGTACAGGTAGGCCCGGCTGGCGTTGAGCTGGGTGTACATGTCGGCGACCTTGCCCTGGATCAACTGGAACTCGCCGATGCTCTGGCCGAACTGCTTGCGGTCGTGGATGTAGGGCACGATCAGGTCCATGCAGGCCTGCATGATCCCGGTCGGGCCGCCGGACAACACCACGCGTTCGTAGTCGAGGCCGCTCATCAGCACTTTCACGCCGCCATTGAGCGCACCGAGGATGTTTTCTTCCGGCACTTGGACGTCATCGAAAAACAGTTCGCAAGTGTTCGAGCCGCGCATGCCGAGCTTGTCGAATTTATTGCTGCGGCTGAAGCCTTTCCAGTCGCGCTCGACAATGAACGCGGTGATGCCGTGGGCACCTTTTTCCAGGTCGGTCTTGGCGTAGATCACATAGGTGTTGGCGTCGGGGCCGTTGGTGATCCAGGTCTTGCTGCCGTTGAGTACGTAATGGTCGCCACGTTTGTCGGCACGCAGCTTCATCGAGACCACGTCCGAGCCGGCGTTCGGTTCGCTCATGGCCAGGGCGCCGACGTGTTCGCCGCTGATCAACTTGGGCAGGTATTTGGTTTTCTGCTCATGATTGCCATTGCGGTTGATCTGGTTGACGCAGAGGTTGGAATGGGCGCCGTAGGAGAGGGCGACCGACGCCGAACCGCGGCTGATTTCTTCCATCGCCACCACGTGGGCCAGGTAGCCCAGGCCAGCGCCACCGTATTCTTCCGGGACGGTGATGCCCAGCAGGCCCATGTCACCGAACTTGCGCCACATGTCGGCGGGAAACAGGTTGTCGATGTCGATCTGTGCTGCGCGAGGCGCCAGCTCGGCCTTGACGAAGGCTTGCACCTGGTCGCGCAACATGTCGATGGTTTCGCCGAGGGCAAAGTTCAGGGATGGGTAGCTCATGGGACACCTTTTCGCTTTTTTATCGGGTGCGGAGAGCTGAGGAATGGCTCTCACCTTTACGTTAACGTAAGCCTGTGACGGATGGCTGTCAATCGCCCTTTACGTTAACGTCAACTTGAGCCAGAGTAAGTGCCCACAAAGGCATGTCGCAGCAGCAGGTTCACCGATACACCCACTAATAAAGACAAGAGGGGGCGTCATGGATCAACCCGGTTCGCATTCGCAAGTCAGCTACACCCGTGGCTCCCAGGCCAAGGCGTTATTGGCGCAGACCATTGGCCAGGCTTTCGACCAGACCGTGGCCCGCTATCCGAAGGGCGAGGCGCTGGTGGTTCGCCATCAATCACTGCGTTACACCTGGCGACAGCTGGCCGAAGCCGTCGATCTGCACGCCCGGGCTTTGTTGGCGCTGGGTTTGAAAACCGGTGATCGCCTCGGGGTGTGGGCACCCAATTGCGCCCAGTGGTGTATCAGCCAGTTCGCCAGCGCGAAGATCGGTGTGATCCTGGTCAACATCAACCCTGCCTACCGCGCCTCGGAGCTGGAATACGTGCTTAGACAATCCGGCTGCCAATGGTTGGTGTGTGCCGGGGCGTTCAAGACCTCGGATTATCACGCCATGCTGCAAGCGCTGGTGCCGGAGCTGGCGCAACAGTCGATCGGCCAGTTGCAGAGTGAGTGTTTGCCGGACCTGCGGGGTGTGATCAGTCTCGATCCCCAACCGCCTTCAGGTTTTCTGCCCTGGGTGCAATTGGCAGCCCTTGGCGCGGCGGTTACGCCTGAACAACTGGCCGAGCGCCAGGCGAGCCTGCAGTTCGATCAACCGGTCAATATCCAGTACACCTCCGGCACCACCGGTTTCCCCAAGGGCGCGACCCTCAGCCACCGCAATATCCTCAACAACGGCTACATGGTCGGTGAAAGCCTGGGCCTGGGCGCCACCGACCGGCTGGTGATTCCGGTGCCGCTCTACCATTGCTTTGGCATGGTCATGGGTAACCTGGGCTGCATGACCCACGGCAGCACCATGATCTACCCCAACGATGCCTTTGACCCGTTGCTGACACTCAAGACCGTAGCCGAGGAACACGCCACGGCGTTGTATGGCGTGCCCACCATGTTCATCGCCATGCTGGATCAGCCGCAGCGGGGCGAGTTCGACCTGTCCAGCCTGCGTACCGGGATCATGGCCGGGGCCACGTGCCCGATCGAAGTGATGCGACGGGTCATCAGCGAGATGCATATGAACGAGGTGCAAATTGCCTACGGCATGACCGAAACCAGCCCGGTGTCATTGCAGACCGGGCCTGCGGATGAACTGGAGTTGCGCGTCACCACTGTCGGGCGCACCCAGCCGCAACTGGAAAGCAAGATCGTCGATGAGGCTGGCAAGATCGTCCCCCGGGGCACCATCGGCGAGTTGTGTACTCGCGGCTACAGCGTGATGCTTGGCTACTGGAACAACTCGAAGGGCACCGCCGACGCCATCGACCAGGACGGCTGGATGCACACCGGCGATCTGGCGACCATGGACGAGCAGGGTTACGTCTGCATCGTTGGACGCAACAAGGACATGATCATCCGTGGCGGTGAGAATGTTTACCCGCGTGAGCTGGAAGAGTTCTTCTTCACTCATCCGGCCGTGGCGGACGTGCAGGTGATAGGCATCCCATGCTCGCGCTATGGAGAAGAAATCGTCGCCTGGATCAAATTCCACCCCGGCCACAGCGCCACCGAGCAGGCGTTGCAAGCCTGGTGCAAGGACCGCATCGCCCACTTCAAGACGCCGCGTCATTTCAAGTTTGTCGAAGAGTTTCCGATGACTGTCACCGGCAAGGTCCAGAAATTCCGCATGCGCGAAATCAGTATCGAAGAACTGCGCAAAGAAAAAGACTAGCCAAAAGGCCTGTGGGAGCGAGCCTGCTCGCGATGCGGTGTGTCGGTCAAAGCGCTGCGGCTGACACACCCGCTTCACAAAACAACCGAAAAAATCCCAAACCCCAGACAGCACAAAGGGGAGCCGAAGCTCCCCTTTAATTTTGTCGTCGCGTGCTCTTTTTTTATTATTGAGGGGCGGCCTGTTGTTGTTTTTGGTAGCCGTGACCCTTTACCGCTGTTTTTGGCGATCCCCATCCGGGATCAAGAGCAAACGTATTTTTTTGAGCGCTGATCTGCTTTTTCGCCTGGCGATCCAACCGATTCGGGAGCTACCTGAAGGTAGTTTTATTGTTCTCTGCCCGGTTGCGGGTTGCTTCTGAAAGCACCCTGAAAAGCACATCCTCTCCAAAAAAATCTGTTAGCTGCGTCTCTGCCGTGTTGTTTTTGTTATGTCAGAGTCGTTTCGTCTTGTTTTTATTTGGTTTGCTGCGTTTTTTTATTCTTGTTATGTCAGAGATATAGCAGGTGGCGTGCCAACTTTTTAAATTCTATGTAAATCAATAGGTTATGTTTTTGTGCTGAAAATCATGACGCCGCAAACCTGACAAATTGTTTCCGTGTTACTCGTTTCGCTGCCGTTACAGAGGCAGCGGTAACACCTCACTGTGCGGCACGGGCCTTGGCGACCCGTGAACCGGTCGGTCGGCCAAGCACGTCGCAGATCTGCCGTCCAGCGCCGATCAAAGCGTCCAGGTCGACGCCGGTTTCGATGCCCAAGCCGTTGAGCAGGTACAGCACGTCTTCGGTAGCGACGTTACCGCTGGCGCCCTTGGCATAGGGGCAGCCGCCAAGGCCGGCGACGGAACTGTCGAACACGGCGATGCCTTCCAGCAGGCTGGCATAGACGTTCGCCATGGCCTGGCCATAGGTGTCGTGGAAGTGCCCGGCGAGCTTGTCCCGAGGCACGTCAGCCGAAACCACCTCGAACATCTTGCGCGTGGCGCCGGCGGTGCCGGTACCGATGGTGTCGCCCAAGGACACCTCATAGCAGCCCATCGCATACAGCTCCCGGGCGACCCAAGCTACCTGCTCGGGCTTGACCGCACCTTCATACGGGCAGCCCAGCACACAGGAGACATAGCCGCGCACGCTGACGCCGTGTTGCCTGGCCGCCTCCATGATTGGTGCGAATCGCTCCAGGCTTTCCTTGATGGAGCAGTTGATGTTGCGCTGGGAGAAGGCCTCGGACGCGGCGGCGAACACTGCGACTTCTTTTACGCCGGCCGCCAATGCGTCTTCAAAACCCCGCAAGTTCGGCGCCAGGGCGCCATAAGTGACGCCGGGCTTGCGCTGGATCTGCGCGAACACCTCGGCCGAGCCAGCCATTTGCGGCACCCACTTGGGCGAGACAAAACTGCCGACCTCGATGTAGCCCAGGCCGGCGGCGCTCAAGGCATCCACCAAACGCACCTTGTCGGCGACGCTGATGGGCTGTGCTTCATTCTGCAGCCCGTCGCGGGGGCCGACTTCGATCAGGCGTACAAAGGAGGGGAGGGACATGGGGAATTGACCTGTAGTGGGTTGCCAATGATGTCGAGAGCGATGATGAGCCTGTTGTGGGAGCAAGCTCGCTCCCACAAGGGGAAAGTGTTACCGCACGATTTCCTCGCTCTTGAGCGTCTGCTCCAGGGCCTGGATGCAGCGTTCTTCGGCGGTGTCGAGTTCCAGCTTCATCTGTTCGATGTCCAGCAACTGCTGTTCGAGTTGTTCGCGGCGCTCGGCGATTTTCGCCAGCATGCTGTGCAGCTGCTTTTGATTGCCGCTGGTGGGGTCGTAGAGTTCGATCAGCTCGCGACACTCGGCCAGGGAGAAACCAATGCGCTTGCCCCGCAGGATCAGCTTCAGGCTGACCTTGTCCCGCGGCGAGTAAATACGTTCCTGGCCACGTCGCTCGGGGCTCAACAGGCCCTGTTCCTCATAGAAGCGGATGGCCCGGGTGGTGATGTCCAATTCGCGGGCGAGGTCGGAGATGCTGTAGGTCTGGCTGCTCATGGAAGCGCTCGAAACGAAGGGGGCTGGCGCTAAGCTAATGGCAGGTTGACGTGCGCGTCAAGCAGCCCGGTCTCGAACCGGGAACACAAAACCTGTGGGAGCAAGCTCACTCCCACAGTCTTGGTCGCCTAAACCTTATCGAGCTTCTTCTCATGAGCGGTCACCTGCTGGCACAGCTCGATCATCTGCTCGCGCATCCAGCGGTTGGCGGGGTCCTGGTCGGTGCTTTCGTGCCAGTACAAGTGGGTTTCCACCGGTGGTACATCGTTGACCGGCAACAGGAAGGCATGCAGATCGTGGCGACGGGCGAAGCGTTCGGGAACGGTCATGACCATGTCGGTTTGTTGCAGTACCTGGGAGGCCATCAGGTAATGCTGGGAGCGCAAGGCGATCTTGCGCTGGATGCCCATTTTGCCTAGGGCCAGGTCGACATAACCCAACCCGTTGCGGCGGCTGGAGATATGCACGTGGGTCTGGGCCAGGTAATCGTCGAGGCTGATTTTTTCCTTGCCCGCCAGCGGATGCCCCTTGCGCATGGCGCACACGTAACGGTCTTCCATCAGCTTGACGTGGCGCACCTGCGGGTCGGTGTTGAGCGGCGCGTCCACGGCGAAGTCGAGGCGCCCGGCGGCCAGTTCCTTGGTGGTTTCACGGCGCTTGGACAGGAAGCTTTCGATGGCCACGGTCGGCGCCAGGCGGCGCAGGCGTTGGAACAACGGCGGCAGGATCACGCCCTCGGTGAGGTCGGTCATGCTGATGCGGTAGGTCTTGACCGCCTGCAGCGGGTTGAAAATCCGACTTTCCTGCACCGACACCCGCAGCAGCGACAAGGCATTGCGCACCGGGCCGATGATGTTCTGGGCCATGGGCGTGGGCACCATGCCTTGGGCGGTGCGCACGAACAATGGGTCGTTGAAGGTCTCCCGAAGGCGCGCCAAGGCATTGGACACCGCTGGCTGGGTAATGCCGACGATCTGCCCGGCGCGAGTCAGGTTGGCTTCGGTGTAGATCGCATCGAAGACAATGAATAGGTTGAGGTCGACCTTGCTCAGATTCATGGCGCTGCACTCTTATTCTTGGGCTTGTTGTGAGGTGCCGGGTGGCGATGCGAATCAGTGAAACATATATCGGTGATGAATGTTAATACACGCCGAGAATAGGTTAGGTAAATTTTCGTAGCTGAACTAGCATCGATTTCATGACCTAAACAACCTCTGCCCAAGAAGGTGCTGCTCATGGATTTTGCCTATTCCCCCAAGGTTCAGGAACTGCGTGAACGCGTCACGGCGTTCATGGATGCCTACGTTTACCCGGCCGAAGCCGTGTTCGAACGGCAAGTGGCCGAAGGCGATCGCTGGCAGCCCACGGCCATCATGGAAGAGCTCAAGGTCAAGGCCAAGGCTGAAGGCCTGTGGAACCTGTTTTTACCTGAGTCCGAGCTGGGTGCCGGCCTGACTAACCTGGAATACGCACCACTGGCGGAGATCATGGGCCGTTCGCTGTTGGGGCCGGAGCCGTTCAACTGCTCGGCACCGGACACCGGCAATATGGAAGTGCTGGTGCGTTACGCCAATGAAGAACAAAAGCAGCGCTGGCTCGAGCCGCTGCTGCGCGGCGAGATCCGCTCGGCTTTCGCCATGACCGAGCCGGACGTTGCCTCCTCGGATGCCACCAACATGGCCGCGCGTGCTGAACGCAACGGTGACGAATGGGTGATCAACGGCAAGAAGTGGTGGACTTCAGGAGCCTGCGATCCGCGCTGCAAGATCCTGATCTTCATGGGCCTGAGCAATCCCGATGCACCACGGCATGCCCAGCACTCGATGATCCTGGTGCCGGTGGACACCCCCGGGGTAAAAATCGTTCGGCCGCTGCCGGTGTTCGGTTACGACGATGCGCCGCACGGGCATGCCGAAGTGCTGTTCGATAACGTGCGGGTGCCGTACGAAAATGTCCTGTTGGGTGAAGGCCGCGGTTTTGAAATTGCCCAGGGTCGCCTCGGCCCAGGCCGTATCCACCATTGCATGCGCTCCATCGGCATGGCCGAGCGCGCCTTGGAGTTGATGTGCAAGCGGGCCGTCAGCCGCACCGCATTCGGCCAACCATTGGCGCGCCTGGGCGGTAACGTCGACAAGATTGCCGACTCGCGGATGGAGATCGATATGGCGCGCCTGCTGACGTTGAAGGCGGCGTACATGATGGACACCGTCGGCAACAAAGTGGCGAAGAGCGAAATCGCCCAGATCAAGGTCGTCGCGCCGAACGTGGCCCTGAAGGTCATCGACCGGGCGATCCAGATCCATGGTGGGGCGGGGGTTTCCAACGACTTCCCATTGGCCTACATGTACGCCATGCAGCGCACCCTGCGCCTGGCCGACGGCCCGGATGAAGTCCACCGCGCCGCCATCGGCAAGTTCGAGATCGGCAAGTACGTGCCCAGGGAAATGCTGCGTAGCAAGGGCTGAAGGCCTGTTTCACCCCGGCAACGCCATCGCGTTCACCATAGAACCCTGTGGGAGCGAGCTTGCTCGCGATGACGTAGGGACATCCAACACTATGTAAACGGAACCACCGCTATCGCGAGCAAGCTCGCTCCCACAATTGATGCGGGTGGCCACTCAATGTGTGTTCACCACAGACCAACGTGGAGCGAGCCTGCTCGCGATGACGTCCTTGAATGTCACCGCAGGCTGGAGGTCAACTCACTCCTTGACGCTCATGTACTCCTCGGCCCAACGGATGTACTCCTCGGGCTGGGTGTAGGTGTGGGTCAGTTCGGTGGCGCTGAGGTCCGATGCCTGGGTGAAGATCTGCCGTTGTTCGCGAAGGCTGTCGTAGGTGGCCTTGATCGCGGCGAAATAGGCGCCGTGGCCGTCGATGGTGACTCGCACGCCCAGTTCGGCCAGGCGCTTGTCGTCGCGCAATTTCGGGTTGCCATAGGTGACGAGCATCAACGGCAGCGTCAGGTTTTCGCTGATCTGCTCCAGGTGCTCGAAGTCCTGCACGCCCACCATGCAAATCCCGTCCGCTCCGGCCCGTTCGTATTGCTGGGTACGGCTGATGATTTCCTGGACCGGCAAAATCCCAGCGTTGGTACGGGCAATGATCGCCATTTCCGGATCGACTCGTGCTTCCAGCGCCGCGCGAATCTTGCCGACGCCTTCGGCTACACCGATCAGGTCGGTGGATTTACGGCCGAACTGGGCTGGCAGCAAGGTGTCCTCGATGGTCAGCGCCGCCACGCCGGCCCGCTCCAATTCGATGATGGTGCGCATCACGTTCAGGGCATTGCCGTAGCCGTGGTCGGCGTCGGCTATCACTGGCAGTTGGGCCACACGGCCGATGCGGGTGGCCTGTTCGGCGAATTCGCTGAGGGTGATCAGGGCGAAGTCCGGCGCGCCCAATACCTGCAATGACGCGACCGAGCCGCCCAGGATCCCCACTTCAAACCCCAGGTCGGCGGCAATGCGCGCCGACATGGGGTCAAACACCGAGGCGGTGTGATAGCAGGTTTTGGAAGCCAGCAGTTGACGAAAATTGCGACGCAAATCTTGATGGGAAAGCCTGGACATATGAGTTCCACCAATGGAATGGAAAGGCTTGAGCAAAAGTGTCAACGCCGAAGGAACAAAAGGCTATCACGTGGGAGATACAAAGATGATGACGAATGCGCATGGGCGATGTCTTCCCTGCATCGAGAAAAGGCGACATCAAGGTCCAACCCGGGGCCTACGCCGCCACCGCTTGTCGCCCCTGTTTGAGCAGCGCCACGGCGCGCACCATGTCGCCCGGTTGTACTTGCAGGCGTTTGGCGGTGAGCCGGTCGACCAGCAGGCTTTGGCCATGCAAACGTGCCCGGGCACTGGTTACGCGGCAGTTGGCCAGGCGTCGATTATGGATCAACCAGACCGGTGCCTGATCGTCCGGCGTGCCGATGGCCAGAGTCAGCGACTGGCTGTCGCGCACGGTGCGGATTTTCGAAACCGGCGCCTCGATTACCGGGCCCGCGTCGAAGATGTCGATGTAACCCTTATGGGTAAACCCCTCGGCACCGAGAATCTTCATGGCCGGCTCGGTGTTCGGGTGGGCCTTGCCGATCACCGCCTGGGCCTGTTCGGTGAGCAGGCAGGTGTACAGCGGCTGGCGCGGCATCAACTCGGCAATGAATGATTTGTTGCCCATGCCGGACAACTGGTCGGCGTAGCTGAAATCCTTCTTGAAAAAGTGCCGCCCCAGACTGTCCCAGAACGGTGAGCAACCTTGCTCGTCGGCGTGGCCGCGCAGTTCGGCGATCATCTTTTCACCGAACAGCTGCGAGAACTCGGCCACGAACAGCAGGCGTGCCAGGGACAACAGGCGCCCGTTGTGGCCGCGGCGCTGGTCAGGGTGCAGGAACAACGAGCAGATTTCCGATTGCCCGGTCATCTCATTGTTGAGAAACAGCGTCGGGATCTGTCGCTGGATACCCAGTTCCGGCGCCGAGCTGACGGTCACCCCGACCCTATAGTTGTACCAGGGCTCGCGCAGCCCGACCGCACCGGTCAGCGCGCTGATGCCCACGACCTGTCGATCATCGTCCTCGAGCACGAACAGGTAGTCGGCATCGGCACGTTCGACTTGCCCGGCAAAGGTACGCTGGGCCCAGCGAACGCGGTGGGCCAGGCGCTCTTCGTTGGCCGGCAGGCTGGTGAACCCAGGGCCCGCGCAGCGGGCAAGGTCCAGCAGCGCGGGCAGGTCGGTGATGGCGACCGGGCGGACAATCATGATGCAATTCCTTCATGTCGGTTGAAGCGCTGATGCGGGGCAGGAAATCGAATGAGGTTCATAAGGCAACCACCCGGACTCGCTCGCCATCCCTGACGCCCAGGGCTGCCAGCCCGTCAGGCGGCACGGCCAGGGGCCCTTCGGCATTGACGTCCAGTTCGACGACGATTGCCCGGTAGTTCCCAAGGCCGTCGTTGCTCACCAGATAACGGCCCCGTGCGTCGATCTGCGGGGCTTGCCGGGCTACGGCGATACGGCTTTGCGTGATTGAGCGGATGTTGGCGATGCGGGCATGCAATGTCGGCCCACCGTCGAAGATGTCCACGTAGTTGTTGGTTTCGAAACCCTCGCGTTCCAGGATGTCGAAGGCTTCCTGGCCGTCGGGATGCACCCGGCCGATGCAGGCCTGGGCCGCCGCCGGCAGCATGGGCACGTAGATCGGATACTGCGGCATCAGCTCGGCGAGGAAGGTACGGCTCTGCAGGCCGCACAAGCGTTCGGCTTCGGTGTAGGGCAGATCGAAGAAATGCTGGCCGATGGCATCCCAGAAGGGCGACTGGCCATCTTCGCTGCTGAAACCGACGATTTCGGTGATCACCGATTCGGCAAAGCGCTGAGGGTGGGCGGCGATAAACAGCAGCCGGGCCCGGGACAGCAGTTCTGACTCCGGCGTGCGTACGCGCTCGGCGTCGATGTGAAAGCCGCGCAGCAGCGTCTGGCCATTGAGGTCCTGGCACAACGACAGCGCCGGCACGCCATGCTGGATGTTCAACTCCCGGGATTCGCTGGAGAACGGCCGGTTGCGCAAGCTGTAGAACGGTTCATTGCAACCGGTGCTGGCGAGAATCTCCGAGCAGCCGACCAAGCGCCCGGATACCAGGTCCTGCAGGACGAAAAAATAATTCTCGCCGCCAGGGTTTTGTACGTCGGCCGCGAACGAGGCGCACGAGTCGAGGATTTTCTCCCGCAGACGCTCGGTATCGTCTGGCAGCGAGGTGACCCCCACCAGGCTGTCACGGGCCAGCTGCTGCAGTTGCGGCAGGTCGGTTAATTGGACTGGACGTAAAGCCAGCATGGATTGCACTCCTGTTCCAGGGAACCCGGTGCCAGGCACCGGGCTTGACGATCACTGTCGATGTCCACGCGTACTCACCACGGCGGGTCGAACCCTTCGACCGCCGAACCTCACTGAGCGGCCGGGTCGGGCAGCGCCGTGGGACTGCCGAATTTATTCAGTACACACAGGTAGACCACGCCCGCGGCAATCCAGATCAGGCCGAGCTTCTGCGCATCCACGCCCATGTTGTACATGATGGCCGCCACAATCACGAAGCCGACCAACGGGCAGATCAGATGACGAATCACCTGGCCGGAGCGCTGGCGGCGCCAGTAATGGTTGATCACGGTGATGTGCAGCAACATGAAGCCGCTCAGGGCGCCGAAGTTGACCAGGGAGGTCAGGGTGTCCACGGCGTTGATGAACAGGTAGCAGATCAGCAGGGACAGCAGCGCCACCAGGTAAATGCTCAAGTACGGCGTGTTGTGTTTCGGATGGACCTTGGCCAGCACTTTGGGCAACTTGCCGTCCCGGGCCATGCCGAACAACAGGCGCGACACCGCCGCTTGCGAGGTGATGGCCACCGCCACGCCCCAGGCCAGTGCGGTGGCGACAGCGGTCAAGGTTGCCAGCCAGCTGCCAGCCGCCAGTTCGGCGATTTCATAGAACGCGGTGTCGGCGGACTTGAAACCCATGCCGGCCGCCAGGTCAGTGGCGATCCAGGTCTGCACCACGAAAATCGCCCCCATTACCAACAAGGTCACCAACGCTGCCTTGCCGACGCTGCGGCCAGGGTCGCCCTTGATTTCCTCGGCCAGGGTGGAAATGGCGTCGAACCCCAAGAACGACAGCACCGCGATGGACACGGCTTGCATCAGCAGGGCGAAGTTGAAGTGTTCCGGGCTGTACAGCGGCGCCAAGGTCAGTTGGCCGTTACCGCCGCCGCTGTGCAGGGCATTCCAGGCATAGAACAGGAAGATCCCCAGCACCACCAACTGCGCCAGCAGAAAAATGATGTTCATCCGCGCGGTGAAGGTAATGCCCCGCAGGTTGACGAAGGTCGCGCTCACCAGAAACGCCAGGATGAAACCGACCTTGGGAATCTCCGGGTAAAGATGATTCAGCGCCATGGCCGCATAGACGTAGAGCAGAGGTGGGATCAGCAGGTAGTCCAGCAGCATCAGCCAGCCGGCGATGAACCCGACGTGGGGGTTCAGTCCCCGTTGCGCGTAGGAATAGACGGAGCCGGCCACCGGGAAAGCCCGAGCCATGCTGCCGTAGCTCAACGCGGTGAACAGCATCGCGACCATGCCGATGATGTAGGCCAGCGGCACCATCCCCGGCGCTTCGGCGTTGACGTAGCCATACACGCCAAACGGGGCGATGGGGATCATGAAAATCATCCCGTACACCACCAGGTCTGTCAGTGACAGGCTGCGTTTCAATTCCTGTTTGTAGCCAAATGCCTCGATACTCATGAGCCGTTCTCCTTCTCAGCTGTGTGTGGGTGTGTCCTTGCTGGCCGCGTATCGCTAACCGCGGGTGCTGCTTTGCTAGAGCAATGGGGCCAGGTAAGCGCTCCAGGTCCGTACTGCCTCGGGGCTGCGCAGCAAATCGTTGCGCACTTCGATCAACACCGAGTCCAGGCCACGTCCATCGCCGTGTTCCGGGACCGTCATGTCGGTCAGAGGGTTGATCTTGTAGGGCTGATTGCCCGCGGCCCGCAGCGAATGCCGGCTCAGCCCGTCGACGATGCGCTGGGCATAGTCCTTGGCCTCGCCAAACAGCACGCCCGCTTCCAGGGCCCGTGGTTGGCCGTAGAACACGGGGGTGAAACTGTGGATGCCCACTACCCGCACCGCCCGGTTGGCGGCCAGGCGCTGGTCGATCAGCGCCCGGAGCCGATCATGGAACGGGTGGAACAGGCGTTGCTGGCGATAGGCCCGAGTGGCCTCGTCCAGGCAATGGTTGCCCGGGACCTGGTAGATCTCGCTCTGGGCCGGGATGCTGTCGGCCACGTGCAGCGGGCGGTTCAGGTCGATCAACAACCGTGAATAATTGGCCGACAGCAAGGTCGCGCCCAAGGTCTCGGACAGGCGTTCGGCCAGCGCCAGGGCGCCGATGTCCCAGGCGATGTGCTCCTGTGCGGCCGTTTCATCCAGGCCCAGCGCATTCAGGGCCGGGGGAATGAAGCGGCTGGCGTGTTCGCACACCAGCACCAGCGGGTGCTCGGAATCTTCCCGGACCAGTCGGTAGGCCGGCCCGGAGTAGAGGCCCGATTCAGCACATTCAATAGATTCGCGCATAGTGCTCGCAACGCTCGGCAGGTGACAGCGCCTGGGTCAAGGCCAGCTCCTGGGCCTTCAAGGCGAAGTAGGTTTCGACCAGGGGGCCGGGCAAGGCCTCGAGCAGCGCCCCACTGTGGCGCAGGCAATCCAGTGCCTGGGCCAGGGTCGTTGGCAGAGCGATAATGCCACGGGCGCGACGTTGTTCTTCATCCAGGTCATCGGGTATTTCATCGGTCACGGCAGTCAACGCCAGCCGCTGCTCGATACCCAGCCGTCCGGCGATCAACAATGCCGCCATCGCCAGGTGTGGCGAGGCGGTGGCATCCATGGCGCGAAATTCCAGGTTGTACTGGTTCGCTACCGGTTTGCCGCCCAGGCTTACGGTTGGGCAGATGCGCAGCGCCGCTTCGCGGTTGCGCTGTCCCAGGCAGGCATACGACGCGCTCCAGTGATGGGGTTGCAGGCGCTCGTAGGACACCGGCGTCGGTGCGGTCAGCGCGCACAGCGCCGGCAGGTAGTGCAGCACACCGGCGGCCCAGTGCCGGCCGAGGCTGGACAGGCCATGGCTGCTGGCGGCGTCATGGAGTACGGGATCACCGCTCAGGTTTTGCAGGCTCAGGTGCAGGTGCACGCCGTTGCACACGGCATTTTCCGAGACCTTGGGAGCGAAGCTTATGTCCAGGCCCATTTGCCGGGCGATCTCGCGGGTGATTTCCCGTACGTTCACCGCGCGGTCAGCGGCGGCCACGCCCAGGGTCGGGCGGCAGGTGATTTCGTACTGATGCTTGCCGTATTCGGGCAGGAACATTTCGGGTTCGACGCCGCCGGCCCGCAGCGCACTGAGCAGCCACCCGGCGAACCCGGCCTGCTGGCGCTGGGCCTGGAGGCTGAAGGCCGGGCGATCGGGTTGGGCTGGCGCGGTGTTGAGGCTCAATTCATGTTCGAACGCGGCGAATACCTGCAAGCCCAGTTCGGCGCGATAACGCGCCACTTCGTCATGCAGCAGCGTGCGCGGGCAGGCGCCCCAGGGCCGGCCGTCGGTCTCGCGGATGTCGCAATGGATGAAGTCCAGGGCTGGGGCCTGGGCGTCAGGGCCGTTGCAGACGGTCACCCGGCTGGACAGGTCCGGGATCAGCCGCAGATCGCCGTAAGCCCCCCAAGGGTTGACCGACGCGATGATGTCCTGGGGCGTCAGCGCGCTATTGGCTGGCACCCAGCCACAACCGGCAGTGACGTAGTGGGGCAGTTCATCGCTGGGGAACGAGCGCCCGCGGGTCACGCCGATCAGGTCGGTGCTCACCAGCGTTGTGACCGGCAATGGTGCCAGCGGCGTTGCAGCATCGAGGCGACTCATGGCTGCATCTCCTGCAAGCGACCGAGTACGGTGTCGGTATCGGTGATCCAGCAATAACCCTTGATCGCGTTCAGGCACGCCAGATGACGTTGTTCGGTGTAAGTGGCGCAGGCATCTTCCACCAGGGTGACCAGGTAGCCGCGGTCGGCGGCGTCGCGCACGGCCATGTCGACGCATTGGTCGGTGACAATACCGGCGATGATCAGGTGGCGGGTCTGCAGGTTGCGCAGCACATAGTCGATGTTGGTGGAATTGAAGACCCCCGAGGAAGTCTTGGGCAAGACGATCTCGTTTTCCTGTGGCGCCAGCTCGGCAATGATCTGCGCTTCGGGGCTGCCCTTGGGCAGGTGCATGTCCGACAGTTTGTGATCCAGGGAGCGGTCACGGCCGTCGGCGGTGAGGCTTTCGATGTGGGTGTGCAACACATTTTGCTGTGCCATCCGCATCGCATCGAGCAGGCGCTGCTGTTTGGGAATCACCTGCTGGCGGGCGCGACGAATGAAGTACTCGGCTTCGGCAGTGTCCAGATGAGCGTCGAATTGCGGCTCCAGCCAGGCGCGTTGCATGTCCACCAGCAGCAATGCGGTGTGGCCGCGGGTGAACGGTAAATCCCGAGGGGAGCGATGGGGGAGCGAGAACATCCTTATTTTTCCTCCAACAGGTGCGTGTTGAATTCCGTGCGCAAGGTGTCGATACCTTCCAGGCGTTCGGCCAGGTCAGGGCATTGCAGGGTCATGCAGGCGATCAGCGCTTCGACCTGGGCCAGCGCCGGTACCAGGCTGTCGAAGGCCGAGACCGATTCCACTGGCGCGCTGATGATCAAATCGGCCAGCTCTCGCAATGGCGAGGCATAGACATCGCTGAACAATACGACCCGGGCGTGGCGTGCCTTGGCCGCGCTGGCCACGCGCAGGGCCTGGGCCTGGTAGCGACGATAATCGAAGATCAGCACCACGTCCTGGCGTTGCACGTCGAACAGCCGGTCGGGCAACTGGGCGTTGTCTTCCAGGGCAAAACAGCCGGCCCGCAGCAGGCGCAAGTGATTGAGCAGGTAGTGGGCAAGAAAACTGCTGAAGCGCCCACCAAAGCAATGCACCTGGTGGCGGCTGTCCAGCAGCCACTGGACAAGAATGCGCACGTCTTCAGGCTGGGTCAGGGCCTGGGTGTCGTTGAGGGTGCGTTGACTGGCTGCCAGGTACTGGCTCCAGGTGTCGCCTTGGGGCAATTTGGCCCGCGGTTGCAACAGTGTGCGGGGCGAGCGCAGGCGATGGTCCATGTCACTGAGCAGCGCATCCTGGAACTCGGCATAACCGCCAAATCCGAGCTTTTTCACCAGCCGCACGATGGTCGGGTCGCTGACACCGGCATGGTCCGCCAGGCGCGACATCGGGCCGAGGCCGTTGCGTGGATAATGATCGAGCAGGGCACGTACGACCTTGCGTTCCGACGGCGTCAAAACCAAGCCGGGATCGGTAATCAGGTCTCTGAGAGGCGGCATCCGTGCTCCTTGCCTGGATGGGTGTTGGATTTCTTTCATAACTCCTGAAAATAGTATTTATGTAGCTGGTGCTACATGTCCAGCGGTTTTTACGTTCCGTTTAAAATGCTCGATGGTGGTGCGAAACCCCTGTAGGACTTGGGCTTGGCTGCCTGGAACGGATATGTCAGGCCAGTGCTTCAGTCGGTGTCAGATAAAACGTCTTTTTGTCTCAGTTATTTGATTTCATATAAGGTGCTGTACAAGAAAAAGCCTAATGTCCCGTCCACTGATTGCCTGAGTATGCCGCGTGCAAGCCACCCGTCTGACCCTGATCTGTCACGCCCGTACCGTCGCCCAAAAGCAGGCGCGTTTTGGCCTGGAAGAACCGCTGGACGCAACTTGGCTGGCGCAGCGTCCAGATGCCGGCCATGGCTACCCAAATGTTCGGCAGCTGTTATGCGGGCCGGAGCTGCGTACTCGGCAGACGGCGGCGTTGTTCGGCGGTGAGCCTCAGGTTGTCCAGGTCCTGGCCGATTGTGATTTGGGGCGCTGGCGCGGTTTGTCCATCGACGACTTGCTCAAGCGCGAACCGCAACAACTGCAGGCCTGGCTCGACGACCCCGAGTCAGCACCCCATGGTGGTGAATCCGTTGCCCTGCTATGTCGTCGGGTCGGGGATTGGCTTACCAGCCTGGAAGACCAGCCGGGACATTTGCTGGCCGTCACCCACCCGTTCGTGATCCGCGCGGCGCTGGTGAATGTATTGCACTGCCCGGCAGCCACCTTCAACCGGATCGACATCGAACCGCTGTCGGCCATCGAGTTGCGTTTCAATGGGGTGTGGCGACTGCGCGCCCAGGAGTCGCAGGCATGAAGACGTTATCTGTCATTGGCATCGGTGCCGGCGATCCGGATTACCTGACGATGCAGGCGGTGAAGGCCTTGAATCGGGTGGATGTGTTTTTTCTCATGGACAAAGGCCCGGCAAAGAACAAGCTACTGGATCTGCGGCGCGAAATCTGTCGGCGCTACATCGTTGATCGCACGTACCGTTTCGTCGAAGCCTACAGTCCTGAGCGTCAACGCGGCGACCTGGACTACAAGGCCAGCGTCGAAGAGCTGAACCGAGCGAAGCAGGCCACCTTCGAACGGTTGATCAATGAAGAACTGTCTGACGGTGAGTGTGGTGGTTTTCTGGTGTGGGGCGATCCGGCGTTGTACGACAGCACCGTGCGCATCCTGCAGACGATTCTTGACGCCGGTCGCTGCACCTTTGAGTTTGAGGTGATTCCCGGCATCACCAGTGTCCAGGCCCTTGCGGCCCAACATAAAGTGCCGTTGAACAGCATCGGCGGGGCGCTGGAAATCACCACGGGCCGTCGGTTGGCGGCGGGGCAGGCGGGAGACGCTGCCAGTGTGGTGGTAATGCTCGATGCCGAGGATGCGTACCGCCAGGTGAGCGATCCGGATACGCATATCTATTGGGGCGCCTATCTGGGAACGCCGGATGAGATCCTCATCGCTGGCCGGCTGGGGGACGTGGCCGATGACATCGAGCGCACCCGCAAGGCCGCGCGGCAGGCGAATGGGTGGATCATGGATACCTATTTGCTGCGTAAGCCGTGACTTGATGACTTAAACCGAACCGTGGCGGGGGATGTGAAGTTGCCAGGTGTTTTGGCATTTTCACCCCCGCCCAAACCGCTCCCGATACACCGACGGCGCCAACCCCACCACGCTGCGAAACGCCACGCGAAAGCTTTCCACCGAACGGTAGCCACACAGTTGCGCAATGTTGTCAGTGTTGTCTTCGGTGCTCTCCAGCAGCTCGCGGGCCCGCGCCAGGCGTTCATGTTGCAGCCAGGCCTTGGGCGACAGGCCGCAGGCTTGGGTAAAACGTCGTAAAAAGGTCCGTTCGCTCATGGCCGCCTGGCTGGCCAGTTCGCGCACGCCGAGGGGTTCATGCAGGTGTTCGCGGGCCCATTGCATGACGCCAGACAGGTCGCTGCGTGGCGTGCGGCTGACCGGCGACGGAATGAATTGCGCCTGGCCGCCCGTGCGTTGCGGCGACATTACCAGCCGGCGCGCCACGGCATTGGCGACCTGGACTCCGAAGTCCCGCGCAACCAGATGCAGGCAGGCATCGATGCCCGCTGCACTGCCGGCCGAGGTGATGACCTGTCCCGAGTCCACGTACAGCACGTCCGGATCAACCAGGATGGTGGGGAAGCTGTTCGCCAGTTCGTCGGTGTAGCGCCAGTGGGTGGTGGCGCCCAGCCCGTCAAGCAGCCCGGCGGCGGCCAGTACGAACGCGCCGGAGCAGATCGACAGCAGGCGTGCGCCTCGGGCATGGGCCCTGCGCAGTGCCTCGAGCAGGGCTTCGGACGGTGGCTCGCTGCGGCTGCGCCAGCCGGGCACGACAATGGTCCGAGCGGTTTCCAGCAGCTCCATGCCGCCATCGGCCAATACCTGGAAGCCACCCATGGCACGCATCGGGCCGTCATCCACGGCGACGATCCGATGCTGGTACCAAGGGAAATCGAATTCGGGCCGCTCCAATCCGAAGATCTCGACGGCAACGCCGAATTCGAAGGTACACAGGCCGTCATAGGCGAGAATCGCGACCAGACCGGGAGTAGGCTGCATTTGGCGGAAAATTCCCACAGAGTGTCTTGTCCGCCACTGTAGCGGTAAGCGTCGGGCGGATAAAGTCTGCTCACGCCCTCATCTACCTTGGAGTACACCCCGATGACTAGCCTGGTTCGCGAAGTGCCTGCTGCCCCGTCCGAGATCGCTCTGCAGCATTTCAGTCAGCGTCTGACATTCGAAACCGATTGCTCTGACGTTCACGCCAGCCAACAGGCTGGTGATGTCGATTTTGTGCTGGTGGATGTGCGGGGGCCGGTGGCTTACGAACGGGGGCATGTGCCCGGGGCGATCAACCTGCCAACCCGCACGCTCACCGCGCAAGCGCTGGCGGCCTACCCCCAGACCACCTTGTTCGTGGTGTATTGCGCCGGCCCGCACTGCAACGGCGCGAACAAAGCGGCAGTCCGCCTGGCGACCTTGGGTTACCCGGTCAAGGAAATGATCGGCGGCGTCATGGGCTGGCTCGATGAGGGGTTTCGCTTGAACGGCCTGGTGGAGCGCGTGGCGGACAAGGCGATCAGTTGCGACTGCTGATGACCTTCCGCAACCAGGCTTTTGTGGTGAGGGAGCTTGCTCCTGTTGGGCTACGCAGCAGCCCCTTGGCGGCCGTCTGATACAGACGGCGTCGCTGGCCTAACTTGCGCCCGCTGCGTGCCCCAGCGCAAGCAAGCTCCCTCGTCACAGGGGGATCTGCCGCAGGATGTTTATCTGTCAGGTTTTTCGCAAACCCGGTGAATGCCGAATACACCTGGCTGTTTTTATAACTATTTGTCGCCTCGACACAATTCCCCTCCTGAGCGCCCCTCTAGACTCCGGCCACTTCGGTCTTCACTGACCGGATGCTGCCTACGAATCTGCCCATAACGATCAAAAGAATCCCTGCGCACTCAGGAGCAAAAATGAAGAAGCTAGCCATGTTCGGTGCCCTGGCACTGTCCGTATTGTCCCTGTCGGCCATGGCCGAAGAAGCCAAGCCGATCCGCCTCGGGATCGAAGCCGGTTATCCTCCTTTTTCGATGAAAACCCCCGACGGCAAACTGACCGGCTTCGATGTCGACATCGGCGATGCGCTGTGTGAGCAGATGAAGGTCAAGTGCACTTGGGTCGAGCAGGAGTTCGATGGCCTGATCCCTGCGCTGAAAGTGAAGAAAATCGACGCAATCCTGTCGTCCATGACTATCACCGACGACCGCAAGAAAAACGTCGATTTCACCATCAAGTACTACCACACCCCGGCGCGCTTCGTGATGAAGCAAGGTTCCGAGGTCAAGGACCCACTGACCGAACTCAAGGGCAAGAAGGTCGGTGTACTGCGCGCCAGTACCCACGACCGTTTCGCCACTGAAGTACTGGTGCCCGCGGGTATCAACCTGGTGCGCTACGGCTCCCAGCAGGAAGCCAACCTGGACATGGTCGCCGGGCGCCTCGACGCGATGCTGGCCGACTCGGTCAACCTCGACGAAGGTTTCCTGAAAACCGACGCCGGCAAAGGCTTCGCCTTCGTGGGCCCGACCTACGAAGACCCGGAATACTTCGGCGGTGGTGCCGGCATTGCGGTGCGCAAGGGCGATAAGGCCCTGGCCGATCAATTCAACGCGGCCATCACCGAAATCCGCGCCAACGGCACCTACAAGAAGGTGCAGGACAAATACTTCGCCTTCGACGTCTACGGGCATTAATCGCTGAACCCAAGGTGGCCCGCCGTTGACCCGGCCGGCCACCTTTTTCATGGGCGATTGCTTTACCCTGCGCCTATCGAGATACCGCCATCCGGAGTTCCTCATGCAACGCATCGACCATACCCTGCCATGGAGCCACCTGGGCACCGAGCGCCGGCTCAGTGTGTTTCGTTACGGCCATGGGCCGCGCAAGGCCTACATCCAGGCCAGCCTGCACGCTGACGAACTGCCGGGCATGCGCACGGCCTGGGAGCTGAAGCAGCGGCTCAACGACCTGGAGGCCCAGGGCTTGCTCAAGGGCGTGGTCGAGCTGGTGCCGGTGGCCAATCCCATCGGCCTGGATCAACATCTGCAAAGTGCCCACATGGGGCGTTTCGAGCTGGGCAGCGGCAAGAATTTCAACCGCGCCTTCGTCGAACTCAGTGCCCCGGTGGCGCAACGCATCGGTGATCGCCTGGGTGACGACCCGGCCGCCAATATCACCTTGATCCGCCAGACCATGGCCCAAGTCCTCGATGAATTGCCGGCGCCACCGTCACAACTCGAAGCGCTGCATCGGCTGCTGCTGCGCCATGCCTGCGATGCCGACATCACCCTGGACCTGCATTGCGATTTCGAGGCAGCGATCCACTTGTATGCCTTGCCGCAACAGTGGCCGCAATGGCGTTCCCTTGCCGCACGGCTGAAGGCAGGTGTGGCGTTGCTGTGCGAGGATTCGGGCGGCAGTTCGTTCGATGAATCCTGCTCCACGCCCTGGTTACGCTTGGCCAAAGCCTTTCCCACGGCGGCGATTCCACCGGCCAACCTGGCGACGACGTTGGAGCTGGGTAGCATGGGTGATACCCGGGTCGAGCAGGCCCAGGCCAATTGTGAGGCCATCCTCGGCTTCCTCGCTGAGCAGGGTTTCATCGCCGGGGATTGGCCACCCGCGCCGGAGCAGTGCTGTGATGGCTTTCCGTTCGAAGGCACTGAGTACCTGTTTGCGCCACACCATGGCGTGGTGAGCTTTTTGCGTGAGGCGGGCGAGTGGGTGGAGCGTGGCGATCCGTTGTTCGAAGTGGTCGATCCGCTGAACGATCGGCTCACCACCGTGCGGGCCGGTACCAGCGGCGTGCTGTTTGCCCTGGACCGCGGGCGCTACACCCAACCGGGGATCTGGCAGGCAAAAGTCGCCGGGCGTGAGCCGATTCGCAAGGGGAAATTGATCAACGACTGATAAGTGCTGTCTACCTCACCGCACGGTTGTTGCCGTGCGGCTATCGAACGATGGAGGAAGATTGATGTTTAAAGCGCTCGCCCTGTTTCTGTTGCTGGTTTCGTCCGGGCTGCAGGCTGAACCTTCGCTGCACACGGACTTGCCGCTCAACTACCTCGCCCATGCCGATGAACAGGCCAGGAACCGGCCGCTGGTGATCTTTCTGCATGGCTCCGGCAGCAACGAACAGGACCTGTTCGAGCTCAGGGACGAACTGCCCAAGCACTACAATTACCTCTCGGTGCGGGCTCCAAAAGTGATGGAGCCGGGGCATTACCAGTGGTTCGCCAAAAAGGGCGAGGGGGCCTATGACGGCGACACCTCAGACCTGAAGGCCAGCGGCCAGATGCTGCTGGATTTCATCGAGAGAGCCCGGGCCAAGTACCCGACCGACGCGAGCAATGTGTATCTGGTGGGCTTCAGCCAGGGTGCGATGATGAGCTATGAAGTGGCCTTGCGACACCCTGAAGCGGTTGGCGGTATTGCCGCGATGGGCGGGCGGGTGCTGCCAGTGTTGCGGTCTGAATTGACCCCCGACGAGTCGCGACGAGCACTGGCGGTGTTCATCGGCCACGGCACGGTTGACTCGATCATTCCCTACCACGATGGTACCGAGGCCAACACATTTCTGAAGACCCTGGCGCTGGAGCCCGAATTCCATGCCTACCTGGGCCTGGGCCACAGCATCAGTGCGCAAGAGGTGCAGGACCTGCGAGCCTGGCTGGAGCGGCTCAATCCCTGACCCCTGTTCTGCCTGTGGGAGCGAGCTTGCTCGCGATAGCGGTGGGTCAGTTTGCATCAAGGCTGGATGTGCCGACGCCATCGCGAGCAAGCTCGCTCCCACAGGGTAATCAGTGCGGTGCTGATCACTTGCCACTGGCGATCTGTTTCACCAATGCCTCATGACCGGCCTTGTCACTGGCCCGGGAGATGATCTGCACCACGGCCATGCGCGTGCCGGAGGCGCCTATCAACGTGGTATCCAGGGTTGGCCCGCCGCCCTGGGTGGCGCTGGTGTCGAGCTGGCGCAGACCCAGGCCTGTGCCTTTCTGGGTCAGGCTTTTTTCGCCGAGGATCTTGGCATCCGGCAGGGCCTTGGTTTTCTGAACGGCGAAGTCGGCGAAGGTGGTATCGAGAAAGGCATTGTCGTTGTCCATCACATTCGCGCCGTTGACGATGGTGTTTTCAGCGGTGATCACCACGGTTTTACTGGTGGCATTGCTGTACATCGTACCCGTCGCCCCGGCAGTGCCCTGAGCCACCTCACCGGCGGGCAGCGGCGTCGCCGTGAAACCCTTGGGCAGGGTGAAGTTGAGCTTGCCACCCAGCATCGAAACCTTCTGTGCCGCTGCATCGCCAGCGGTTTTGGCCGGGGCGGCATGGGCCGGTACCACGACCAGGCTGGCGATGGCCGTCAGCAACAGGGCGGCGGCTTGTTTACTCAGCAATGACATTGAACGCTCCACGGATGATCGTGCTCGGAGGCCGATCATCCCATGGGCGCTGCCCTGGATTCCAGCGCGCAGAAACGTCTGGCCAGGCCCTCGCGTTCGAAATGCTCGGTGATCAAGTCAATAAAGACCCGGGTCTTGGCAGGCATCAATGTGCGGCTGGGGTAATACAAGGAGATCGCGCCAAGGTCCATGTGCCAGTCCGGCAGCAACCGCACCAGTTCGCCACGTTCCAGCCAGGGCAGCACGTCCGGGACAGTCAACAGTGAGATGCCCAGGCCCAGCAGGGTGGCTTCGCGCATGGCGACGGGATCGTTGAGGACGATGGATTCGGGCAGCCGAAGCGCCGATTCAAGCCCGGCAGCGTTGCGCATTACGGCCTGGCGCACGCGACCGGTCAGGCTCGAGCGCAGCACGATGTTGTCGAAGTGGGCCAGGTCTTCCGGATGCGCGGGCCGGGGGCGTGGGGCCAGGTAGGCTGGGCTCGCCACTGCGATCAGATGGGCCGGTGCCAAGGCTCGCGAAACCACGCCGGGCATCAGTTCGAAGCCGCCACCAATCGCTGCGTCGAAGCCTTCGGCGATCAGGTCTACCCGGCGGTTTTCGAAATGCCATTGCGGCCGGATCAGCGGATAGCGAGCCAGGAGTTGCGGCATCAGCGGCAACACATGCCCGATGCCGAAACTCGGTGACAGGCTGACTCGCAATACCCCGGCCGGTTCACCCCGTTCCGTGGTCACGGCGCCGATGGCCGTCTGCAAGGCTTCGAGGTGAGCGCCGATACTGGTAAGGAAGTGTTCGCCGTTTTCGGTCAGGGACAATTTTCGGGTCGAGCGCTGGAACAGGCGCACGCCCAGGTTGCGCTCGAGCATCGCTACGTTGCGGCTGACGGCGGCAGGCGTCAGGCCCAGCAACCTGGCGGCAGCGGAAAAACTCCCCGTCTCGGCACTGCGGGCGAAGCATTCAAGGTTGGCGAGGGTTTCCATGGCGTTCTACCTGATAGCAATGCTTGAAAATGATTCAAGCTATTACCGGCTAATCAGACGGGAATGACAAGGGCAATATGCACCTCAACGGCGGACATCACCGCCAGGCTTATCCCAACCTTTGAGGACAGACGACATGAGTATCGAAACCATCGGCATCATCGGTGCCGGCGCCATCGGCAGTGCTTTCGCCCGCGCACTGGCCCGCCAGAACATCAATGTGGTGATTGCCAACAGCCGTGGCCCGGACAGCCTGGCCGGGCTGGTCGCCGATCTGGGGCCCACCGTGCGTGCCGGCACCGTGCAGCAAGCCGCGGCCCAGCCGATGGTATTGGTGGCCGTTAACTGGTCGAGGCTGCCCGAGGCGTTGAGTGGTTTGCCGGACTTTGCCGGGCGCATCGTGATCGATGCCAACAATGCAATCAAAGTCCCGGAGTTCGAGGCGGTTGATTTGCAGGGCCGGGCTTCCACCGAGGTGTTCAGTGAATGGGTGCCGGGCGCGCGGGTGGTCAAGGCCTTCAATCACTTGCTGGCGCGCCTGCTGGAGGCAGACCCGACGTCCGAAGGCGGCAAGCGGGTGCTGTTCCTGACCGGTGATGATGTGCAGGCACGCGATGAAGTCGCGCAGTTGATCGAGCGCTTGGGGTTCTTCGCCGTGGACCTGGGGCCCTTGAGTGTGGGCGCACGCTTGACCCAGTTCCCGGGCGGCCCTCTGCCGGTGCTGAACCTGGTCAAGTTCGACTGAGCCCCACAGTGCGGTCAGCGATCCCAGTAGGGCACTTCGCCAAAACATTCCAGGAAAAAATCGATGACCGTGCGCACCTTCACCGACAGGCGTCGGCTGCCCGGCCAGAGAATGGCGATCTGCTGGGGTTCGAGGCTGTTGGAGGCCTGGTAATCCTGCAGTACCGGGACCAGGGTGCCATTGCGCAGCGCTTCGCCGATCAGCCAGGACGGAAACATCACCAACCCCAGGCCTTGTTCGGCGGCCTGGGTCAAGGTGTCGGCGTGGTTGCCGGTGATCGGGCCCTTGACGCTGTAGGGCGTCCAGGCCTGGCCCGGGCGGCGGAAGAACCAGCGCTGTTGGCCAGTCACGCCTTTGTAGGCCAGGCATTGATGGGCCGCCAGATCCTGGGGTTTGAGCGGCGTGCCGTGGCGAGCCAGGTAAGCAGGGCTGGCCGCGATCTGGAAACGATGGGGGGCGACAACCCGCGCCTGCATGCCTGAGTCATGCAACGGGCCGATCCGAAACAGCAGGTCGGCGCCTTCCTGCAGTGGGTCGACGTAACTGTCGGTCTGCTGGATCTCCAATTGCAGCTTTGGGTAGCGTTCGCACAACTGGCCCAGCCATGGTGTCAGGTGGCGTTGGCCGAATACCACAGGGGCGTTGATCCGCACCAATCCGGAAGGCTCGCTGTGCTGTTCCTGCAAGGCTTGTTCGGCTTCCTCCAATTGCACCAGTAGCAGCCGCGCATGATGCCCCAGCAGGCGGCCGGCTTCGGTGGGGGAGACGGCGCGGGTGTGGCGATAAAGCAACTGCTGGTTCAGGGCCTGCTCCATCAGCTGGATCTGCCGGGAAATCGATGACGGAGCCAGGCCTTCGCGTCGGGCCACTTCCGAGAAGCTGCCGTGATCGAGCACCGCGACAAACAGGCGCAGCGCCTTGAAGCCAAGTTCATTGAGGCCGTGCATGGGATGGCTGTCCTGTGCGTATTGCGCAAAAGTGTTGTCGGGATGCTCCCATTTATCGCACAGAGACGCCAGCCGATAATGCCGGCCATCCTTTTCCAGACAGGTTCTGACTATGCAGGTTTCCTCATTGAACGAGGCCGGTCCGATGACGGCTGTCAGCCAACCGCATTCGTTCTTGCGCTGGCTATTGCTGCCCCTGGTGATCCTGGCCGGTATGGGCTTGTCAGTAGAGGCCGGCCTGCTGGGGCCGCTCGGGGGCCAGGTCGGGCATTTGTGGGCCACCCTGAGCATCTTTGGCGTCGGCTCGGCGATTCTGTTCCTGCTGTTACTGCTCAGCGGTCGGCAACAAGGCCCGGCCTTGCATGAGTTGCCGCGCTGGCAACTGATCGGCGGTTTCCTGGGGCCGGTCTACGTGGTGGTGCTGACGCTCGCCACGCCCCACATCGGCATCGCCATGACCATGGTCGCGATCCTTTCCGGTCAGGTGGGCAAAAGTGTGTTGATCGACCATTTCGGCTGGTTCGGTGCGAGCCGCAAGCGGGTCAACGGCGAACGTTGGCTGGCGTTGGCGCTGATCGTCGTGGCCCTTGTCCTGATTGCCCGAGGTTGAACATGAGTCTGTTTATTTTATTGCTGGTGGTCGTCGCTGCGGGTGCGGTGCTGAGTGTGCAGGCGGCCATCAACGGCCGCCTGGGCCAGACGGTCGGTGTGCTGCGCAGCAGCCTGCTGACGTTTACGGTAGGGACTGTGGTGACCGGGTTGCTGATCGTATTTTTCGAACCGGCCCACGCTGTCACCTTGCTGGATGTGCCGAAATGGCAACTCAGCGGTGCGTTGTTCGGCGTCGTCTACATGATGGTGATGGTCGGTGCGGTGCCGCGGGTAGGGACTGGCGTGGCGACGGTGGCGGTGATCGTCGGGCAATTGGGCATGGGCATGTTGATCGACAACTTCGGCTGGCTGGGCAACCCGGCCATCGGGTTGTCCGGTAGCCGGGTCCTGGCCATGGCCTGCCTGGCCTTGGCGCTGGTGTTCATGTATCGCAGCAGTGTGCAGAAGGCCTGAAGGTCTCAGTTGCTTTCGACGTTCAGTCGCAGGCTGCCATCGTCCAGGCGCTCGGTGCTTCGGACGATGCCACTGGTTTGCCGGCCTTCGGCGCTGAATACTACGATCTGGGCTTTATCCAGGTCGTCCGGCATCGGTGGGCGTACGTGCAGTACGAACCATGGCGGTTCGGCGTCGTCGAAGCGTTTGACATCGAACTGGCAAGTGGCATTTTGGGTCTGGTGCCCAAGCAGCGCGTCCAGGCCGTAATAGAAGTGAGTGCTGTCGGCAGCAAGGGGCATGTGCATCGGCGGTCTCCTGGGGACGCTCGGTGGATGTTCAAGTGATCCTGCCTGGAATGGAAAATTCCATCGGGTGAGCTATGGAAATTAGCTCACCACCCCTGCACATTTCCTGTGACGTGGGCTTCGATAGATCACAAAGCAGGCACTCCGTCTTTCCACGCCGACCAGTTTTTCACGATGTCCTGTACCACCGGGTTGCCGGTGCGGAAGAGGTTTTCCAGTGCAGGAACGAACGCGCCCTGGTCAGCGTATTTGAGCAGGTTGTCCACTTCGTTGCCGCCGGGTTCGGGACGGTCGAAGTCGGAGCCGGCCCGCAGCACGGCCAGTCGGTTGATATCCACCCGACCTTCGCGGCTGGCTCGCAGCAAGGCCTCGTAGGTGGAATTGTCCTCCTGTTGGGTGGTGCAGTAGACGCCTTTGTTATCCGTGAGCAGGCGGGTCCAGACTTCGGCGCGTTCGCTCAGGCGCGTACCGGAGAACCAGGTGTTGCCGGCCAGGGTGTCACATCGGGTTACCACCGGTGGCTGGTTGGCCGGTGCATACGGATATTTCAAGCGCCAGGCGGCTGACTCCTTGCTTTCAGCCAAGGCCACTTTCTGGCTGAGCGCAAGTGCCTTGGCTTGCAGCGCCGGGTTGAGTTCGAAGACTTCGGTC